>CAYYGU010000008.1:0-27727 GCA_964471525.1 uncultured Isosphaeraceae bacterium | reverse complement strand
AATTGCCTCTCCCAATCGGCAGCCTGATCGTCTGGGCGGTCTCGATGTTCCGGGGAATCCGGGCGATCCGGGGGTTTCGCGGCGAGATCGTCGAGGATTGTGCGGAGAAACTGCTCGGAGGTCAACCGCTTGCAGCGTCGGCGTTTGGCGGCCTTTCTGAGCCGGTTATCTGAGGACACGATGACCAACCGACCGGGGCTGGTGGTCCGGTCGATGAGTCCTTCGATGATGTCGTCGGCCTCCTCGGTTCCCGACCAAGCGACATGAATCGCCGCCGGAACCCCCTCCGGACGAGCCTGAATCGGGCCATCGCAGGCCAGCGTGATGTGTGTCCGGCCCCACCGAGTCGCCAGCATGAGGCGGCCAAGGCCAGCCAGGCCGATGCCAGCGAGCCCTGGGGGCAGGACTCCCTGCACGTGGAGTACATTCCAGGCATCAACCACGACTCGCATGTTTCACAGCCTACACGAGAGGCAGCCTTGCTAGAAGAGCCCATTTCCGCTCTAATACGCGGCTCGATTGTCCCCTGAGGAGAGTTCCAACACCCATGGCTATTCGGATCAAATCCAGACACGGCGAGTCTGTCAATCAGATGCTTCGCCGCTTCAAAAAGCTCTGTGAAAAAGAGGGGCTGACGAAGGATGTCAAGCGGAAGCAATACTTTGAGAAACCATCCGAGCGACGCCGCCGCGCCATGCGGAAGGCGATTGCCAGAGTGGCCCGAATGAACGATCCACAACCGCAGCCTCGTCCAAGCGGCGGTCGCGGCGGTCCCCGGAGCGGCGGCGGCAGCAGTAGCGGCGGCGGTGGTGGCGGCCGCGGACGCTGAGTTCCCATTCATGATTTCGATTTGCGGCGGCTCTCTGGGAGCCGCGCCATTCAAGAACAACACAACCGAACCAGATTTCGATGCGCGATTGGCACTTGCTCGCCCGAGCAGCCTTCGACGCACCGCGTGAGGAGTGATACTCGTGAGTACGTTGCTGATTTCCACCGTTGAGCCCGATGGTGTTCAGGCCATTGTCGATCACGCTTGGGTTTGGTTCATTGCGCCGATCGGCGCCTTGCTTGCTTTGATCGCGGCCTTTGTGTTCAGCCGCAATGTCATGAGCAAGAGCGAGGGCGAGCCTGAGATGATTCGGATCGCCGAGGCGGTTCGGGAAGGCGCGATGGCGTATCTCAAGCGGCAGTACAAAGTCGTGGCGGTCGTCTTCGTTGTTCTGATCGGCATCCTTGTGGCGCTCGGCTTCCTTGGCATTCAGCCCAAAGCCACTGCCATCGGCGTTCCGATTGCCGGGTTGTTCTCTGGTCTCTGTGGCTGGTTCGGCATGAAAATGGCGACCAACGCCTCGGCTCGGACGACCTTTGCAGCCAAGCAGTCGCTCAATGACGGCTTGACGGTTGCATTCCGCAGCGGCGCTGTCATGGGACTTGTTGTCGTTGGATTTGCCCTGCTCGACGTCAGCGCCTGGTTCCTGATCTGGAACTCGGTCTTCCCTGAGCAGTCGCTGGAACTGACGACTGCAATCATGTTGACCTATGGCATGGGTGCCTCGACGCAAGCGCTCTTTGCCCGTGTTGGTGGTGGCATCTACACGAAGGCCGCCGATGTCGGCGCTGACCTAGTCGGCAAGATCGAGGCAGGTATTCCCGAAGACGATCCACGCAACCCTGCGGCCATTGCCGACAACGTGGGCGACAATGTCGGCGATGTGGCAGGCATGGGCGCGGACCTCTACGAGTCCTATTACGGTTCGATTCTCGCGTCGATGGCGATCGGCGCCACGGCTGCCTTTGCAGGTGGACTTGGAAGTGAGTGGGCCATGAAACTGGCCGCGGCGCCGATGGCGCTTGCTGGCATCGGCATCGTCTGTTCGCTGCTCGGTGTATTCGTCGTGCGTGCGAAAGAAGGTGCGAGTTTCAGCCAGTTGCTCAGGGGACTGCACATGGGTGTGTGGTTCGCTTCGGCCCTCGTGACGATTGGCGCGGGCGTCCTGTTCTACCTGCTCTTCGGAACAAATGACACATTTGCGTGGTGGCAACCATCGCTGGCCATCGTGACCGGCCTCGCGGCAGGCCTGATCATCGCCTTCGCCACGGAGTACTACACCTCGTACGAGCACGCTCCAACGCAGCGGATCAGCGAACAGACACAGACAGGCCACGCGACCGTCATTATCGCGGGCATTGCCGAAGGAATGAAGTCCACATGGGCGCCGCTCATCGTGATCGTCGTGGCCATCCTCGCAGCCTTCGGCTTCTGCGGCGGCAACTCCAACTTCCTGCTCGGTCTCTATGGTGTGGGCATCGCCGCGGTGGGCATGCTCAGCACGCTGGGTATTACTCTCGCGACCGACGCCTACGGACCGATCGCCGACAATGCCGGCGGCAATGCCGAGATGACCGGACAGCCCTCTTTCGTCCGCGAGCGGACAGACATGCTCGATTCGCTTGGCAATACGACTGCGGCAACGGGCAAGGGTTTCGCGATTGGTTCGGCGGCACTCACCGCGATGGCGTTGTTGGCGGCGTATGCCATCGTGGTGAAGAGTTCGGTTGTTGACAAACTGACGGTCGGGGATGCGTCGGCGGTTGCTGCGCATGTCGATCACTCGAATACGACCACCTTTGCTAGGAGCAAGGGTCTGGATGGATCGGGCGACCACACGCTGTATCTGACATACAAGGGACATGGCGAATTCAAGATGGTGGCCGAGTCGGGTGAACATGTCGCCCGTGGCGGCGGTCTCTTGCTCGCTTCCAACGCGGTCGCCGAAGGTGTCGAGAATCTGTTCGTAGACGGCGGTACCGTCAAGGTCGACGCCCACTGGGACGCGCTCGCGGGCGAATACGATGTTTCCACCAACGGCGTCAACTTCGATCTGGTGCCTGCCGACAAGGCCTCACTCAAACACATGGCGGTGTTCTATGACATCTCCATCATGAATCCTCGTGTTCTTGGGGGGATATTCCTTGGCGTCATGCTCGCCTTCGTGTTCTGCGCGATGACAATGAACGCCGTGGGCCGCGCCGCATATCAGATGATGAACGAGTGTCGCCGGCAGTTTGGACTGATGCGAAACAAGTTCAAAGCAGATGGCATGTCCGACGCCGACGTTGCCGATCCGATGAAGTGGCCCAAGCAGATCGACATCAACGGCAAGGGCTACCCCGATTATCAGGAGTGCGTGTCGATTTCGACCGCTGGCGCTCAGCGTGAAATGGTCATTCCATCTCTGCTGGCCATCATTACACCAATCGTTGTTGGTCTCGTTCTCGGCGTCGGTGGCGTCATGGGTCTGCTTGTCGGTGGTTTGACCAGCGGCTTTGCGGTCGCGATCTACATGGCCAATGCCGGTGGTGCTTGGGACAATGCCAAGAAGTACATCGAGGCTGGTCATCATGGTGGCAAGGGATCGGACGCCCACAAGGCTTCGGTCACTGGCGATACTGTTGGTGATCCCTTCAAAGACACATCGGGGCCGTCCTTGAATATCCTCATCAAGTTGATCGCCATCGTGTCGGTCGTCTTCGCTGGATTGGTGGTCCACTTCGGACCGACTGTCCAGGCGGCCTTCGGACTTGGTTGATTCGAATGAACGATCCCAACGGCATTCCATCGCAGGCCCCGGAACCAAGTTCCGGGGCTTGTGCGCCGATCACGCGGGGCGATTCGCTCGCCTTCGCCATCGAGGCCGCTCGTACCGCGGTTGATCGACATTGCACCGATGTCCGGCTCTTTGATGTTCGCGGCCGAAGCCAAGTCTGCGACTACGTTCTGGTGGCTTCCGGAACGAGCGACCGCCAGGTTCGGTCGGTCGGCGCGGAACTTGGAGATCTTGGGAAGTCGTTCGCGCGAGCGCGATTCCGAAGCAATGCCGACCCGGCATCGACCTGGGTGGTCGTGGACTTCATCGACATCGTGATCCATATTTTCGAGCCGTCTCGCAGAGCCTATTACGATCTCGATGAGTTGTGGTCGGATGCCCCAGAGATCGAATTCTCTCGCAGCAGCGAGGCATGATTTCCTTCGCCGGGCTTCTGGTTACTGGCGTGACGGTGCTCGGCGGGACCGCATTCGGGGACGGTGCGGGGCGATGGAAGGGGGCTTGGACGCTGCCCGGAGAGGAATCGAGAGACTTGGTCTTGTCGATTGAGCCCACCAATGGAGGCAACTTTGTTGGGCGTGCCGTGAGCCTCGCTGGTGGCATGCAGCCGCAGCCGCTGCCGACTCTCGCGATTGACGGCGATGTGGTCACCTTTGAACCAATGGTCGGAGCGGAACGGCTGCGGTTTCGTGGCAAGCGATCTGATGACGGCCAAACGATCTCCGGAGTCGTCACGGGCGGGGGACTGGCATCTCCCGGTGTATTCCATCTCGACCACCGGCCGATGGTGCGGACCACACCGAATCACATGATCTACGGCGCGGACATTTCGATCGCTGAGGATGAACTGGTGCCGCTGACGGTTCATCTTCGTCGGCAAGACGATGGGTGGCTCGCCGAAGTCGACTTGCCCGAGTCTGGTGTGGTGGGGTATCCGGTCGATATCCAGGGAACCAACGGCGTGCTGATGCTTTCGCTTCCCGCATCCGGTGGGGGTGAGCCTAGAACGCTCACGATGCAGCCCGGTGAGTCCATTGTGGCCGGATTGTGGGGACGCGGTCAGCAAGTCCGCGTTGTGGAGTTGCATCGGGATCGAGCCACGCCGACGCGGCGGCCTCAGGTTCCGGAAGTGCCGTATTCGTGGAAGGAGCGGTCGGTGCGGGTTGAGTCACCCGGGGAACCGGTACTCAGCGGCGTGTTGTCGCTGCCCAGTGGGGGCGGCCCTTTTCCGATGGCGGTACTCCTTGGGGACGAAGGCACGGACCGTGATGGCACGATTGAGGGGCATCCGCTGCTGCTGGTACTCACCGACGCACTGACAGAAGCCGGCATTGCCACGCTTCGGCTCGATGAGGCCGGATCCGACTTCGTGAGCCGTCGCCGCGGACTCCGACGATGGATGGAGTGGGTCGGGACGCAGGCCGACATCGATTCTCGGTATGTCGCAATCATCGGCCATGGCGAGGGTGGTTCGATTGCGGCCCGGCACACTGCCGCCTTCGATGAGGGTGTGGCGGCGATTGCGTTGTTGTCGGCTCCGGGTTTGCCCGGCCGACTGATCGAGTCGGCTCGTCTCGGTGCGCTGTTGGCTGAATCGGATGTCCAGCCGGATGCGATTGAGGCCGTGGTTGCGGCGTATGAGACATATCTGGAGCATGCGATCAAGTCGGTGCACGTGGGCGCGATTCGGGAGTCGGCGAAAGCGTGGCTCACTGCGCAGCGATCGGCGCTCGGATTGACTGGACCACCGTCTGACGAGGCCGTGCAATCCGCGGTCGATCGATCGCAAGATCAAAGATGGAAACACTGGCTCTCCTACGATCCGCGGGCGACGATGCCTCGAATACAAGGTGTTCCCGTTCTGGCGATGCAGGGAGATCGCGATGCGACATTCGATGCCGGTGCAAACTTGACAGCCTTGGTTGATTCGGCAAGCCCGCGTGGAGTGAGTATTGAGCCGAGGTTGCTCTCGGATCTCAATCACCTCCTTCAGCCTGTGGGAGCATCCACAGCACCCTCACCGAAGCGAATTCGTACGACCATCGCGCCCTCCGCGCTGCGATCGCTGCTTGAGTGGATCAAGCCGCAACTCCTTCGTGGCCCCGCATCCTCACGCACAGATCAGACGACACGATGAGTTTTGGCCTCTCGCGTGGACGATCGCTCGATACGAGCGGGTACGGCATCGAGGCGGACAACTTGCCGGCATGGGATGGTGGCGTTTTCGATCCTCGGACGCTGTTCGCCGAGTCCGACCGGCCATTTGAATTGGAAGTCGGTTCTGGGAAAGGGACGTTCTTGGTTCAGCAGGCCGCGAACCAGCCGAACACCAACTTTCTTGGTATCGAATGGTCCAGCGAGTTCTATCGGTACGCGGCCGATCGGCTTCGGCGGAACCAACTCAGCAATGTCCGTATTCTTCATGACAATGGCAGTGAGTTTCTCCGATTCAAGTCCGTTGCGTGTGTCGTGGATGTTCTGCACTTGTACTTCACTGATCCGTGGCCCAAGACGCGACATCACAAGCGGCGCTTTGTGCAGAATGCCACCATGGAGGCAATGCACCGCGTTCTTACGCCGGGCGGTTGTGTGCATCTTGTGACAGACCATGACGATCTTTGGGCGTGGTATGTGAATCACGCCCAGAGGTATGTTCATCTCTTCGAGCAGCGGCCGTTCTGTCCACCGAGTTCGGCAGGTTCTGGAGAGGTTGTGGGAACGAATTTCGAGCGGAAGTACCGACGGGAGGGTCGCCCATTTCACGCGATGACGCTTGTCCGAAGGCCGCCTGCTGCGGAGTTGACCGATGCACCGTGATGGGACCGACCCGGACAATGTGCAGTTCGACGATGTGCTGTGCAACTTCTGCGGCGAGGCGGCATGGGCAAGAGGCATTCCCTGCGTTGAGGGACATCGAGGCAGTGTGATCTGCGGAGCGTGTTTGCGCGAGGCCTATACCTCGCTTGTTCTCGGCGATGGGGGGGTGTCGCATCCGACTTGCACCATGTGTTTGGAGCAGCGAGAGGAATCGATGTGGCTTGGGAATCGAGAAACCGCCGCCATCTGTCGCCGCTGCGCCAGACAATCGGCCGGTGTGCTGCACAAGTCCAAGGATTGGAAGTGGCGGAAGCCTACGCCTGATCCATGAGCGACCGTGGCTTCGGGGGCCGATAGACGATCGGTAGGATGAGCCGAAACGAGGCGCCGAAGCCCGGTGCTGACACCAGCGACAGATCTGCCTGCAACATCTCGGCCAATTCGCGGCAAATCGCCAGGCCCAAGCCGGTGCCGGAGTGTTCGCGGGTGTGACTCGCATCGATTTGTCTGAACTTTTCGAAGACGAGGTCTCGCATATCGTCCGGAATGCCCGGTCCGGTGTCGGTCACCGTGAGCGATACACCGGTTGTCGTGGTCCCATCGATGATGCGATCGGCCGTTACGGTCACGGTGCCTTCCTCCGGCGTGAACTTGATGGCGTTCGAGAGCAAGTTGTACAGCACTTGCTGCACCTTCCCCGGATCGGTTTCGACGGGCGGTAGTGAAGGATCGCATTCCGGAACAACCGTGATCGACTTGTACTTGGCTTGTGGGGACATGATTCCGACGATGCCTTCGACCAGATCGACGATGCTCGACGGTTCAATAGCGAGTTCCATTCGCCCGGCTTCGATCTTCGCCATGCTCAGAAGTTCATTGATCATTTCAAGTAGTGAGCGACCGCTCGTTGTGATATTTGTGAGGAAACGGAGGTGTTTTTCCTGTGGCGACTCGATGGCCGACAACTCCTCGCGGAGCAGATCGGCAAAGCCGATGATCGAATTCAATGGTGTGCGAAGTTCGTGGCTGACGTTGGCGAGGAATTCGCTCTTGAATCTGGAGGACTCCCACAAGCCGACATTCGCCTCGGCCAGTTCCGACACCTTCAGATCGAGGTTCTCGTTCATCTGCTCAAGGCTCATCCTCGCTTCGGCGAGACTATCGAGCATTTGGTTCAGGCCACTGGACAACTCTTCGAACTCGTCGCCGGTGTTGATGTCAGCGCGGGCATCGATCTGTCCTTCACCGATGCGATCGACGACGCGGCGGAGCCGTCTCACTGGTGAGAAGATCAAGCGAAAGAGGATGAACCAGAACACCAGCACCGCCAAGACACCAGCAGCAAGCCCGGTCAGCACGATTACGGCGCGGCTGCGATCGAGCTGGCCCTCGCCGAACCGAGTGCTGCGGGATACAACAAGCAGGCCTCGAATTGGATCGGTCACCGTCGGCGCAGAAACCCCAGCGCTGTAATCGGCTACTTGCGGGTTGCCCATTCGCCGAAGCCTCGATGCGGTCACCGGCTTGGCAAAGAGAATCAGTTCATGGCGGTCCTCCATGCGGGTTGATGTGAACCACGGCTCCTGTGGATCGTTCGTGAAGGTCTGGAGAGCCTTGCTTGCGAATGCATCAGGATCGGACTTCACATCAATCGCATCGACCGGGACCCACGACACCCGCATCTCGCCCTCCGGGCCCGCCACCTCCAAGTCGATCTGCCGAAGGCGGTGCAGTTCGCCGAGTTTGATCTTCCCGGCGAGCCAAGACTCGGATACCTGCTCGGCGATTTCGATCTGATTCTCGTGAATCAAACTTCGCACGCCGACCCACGGCACGAGCAGCGCGCCGACGAGGATGACCACGATGGCGCACCCGAAGAGAATCAGGCACTTGTTGGCGAGGCTGATGCCGCGTGACATGAGCGGAAATCCTACGGGATCATCGCCTGATCAGGGCGGCGATCCGATCATCGGCATCTGGAACGACATGGCGGACCCGTGCGGCGTCGAATTCCTGCGGGACGGTGACGCCGGACTCCAGCATCGCGCAGATGACGGCCTCGGCAATGCGTGAGGGTCCGACATCACCTCCCGGACACCAGTGACCATAATCGGCCCAGTCCAGCCGCACGAGCGTCTCTCCAGCCCCTCCCAGATCGCATCGGAACCGCCAGCCTCGAGGTGAGTCAGCTTCTTCGATGGCCGTGATGATGGGTGGTCTGCTCATGGTCCGAGACTACCATGGGCGGGCATGTCATTCCTTCTTGAGACCATTCGACTCGGGCTGTCCAATCTGCGGCTGCATATGCTCCGCTCGGTGTTGACGAGCCTTGGCATCATCCTCGGCGTTGCGGCTGTGATTGTGATGGTGGCGATCGGGGAGGGCAACAAACGAGCGGCGATCCGGGATATTCAAGCGCTCGGGGCAAGAAACATCATCGTCCGCTCCCAGCGGCCACCCGAGTCTTCCTCGATTGGAACCGAGCGACGAAGTTTCGTGGCTCGTTTCGGTTTGGAGGATGTCGATTGGAATCGGCTCGAGAAGGCTGTCGCCGATGCAGCCCATATGGTTCCGCTGAAGGCATTCGGTGCTGAGATTTCCCGTGGATCACGCCGAACCACCAGTCAAGTGTTCGGGACGACACCGGAACTGCTGGAGGTACTCAATCTTCAAGTCGCCTCTGGTGGACGGTATCTGGTCCCCGAGGATCAGGATGGACACCATCGAGTGGCAGTGATCGGGTCCGCTGTGGCGGATCAGTTCTTTCCGCTTGACAATCCTCTGGGCCAATCGGTTCGAATCGATGATCGGATCTTTCAGATTGTGGGCGTGTTGGAACCGGTCGGGCTCGCCGGTGGCGCGGGTGTCGCCCTCGTGGGCCGAGACCTCAATTTGGATGTTCACATACCACTCTCGACCGGTCGCATGGAATTCAGCGACACGGTGTACCGCCGGGTCAGCGGATCGTTCTCTGGCGAGGAGACCCGCTACTCCGAGATCTACATCGAGGCTCCGCACGCTGATCGTGTACTTCCGATGTCCGAGCGAGTCCGCCGGGTCATCGCCGTAGGACACAAGGACACAGGCGACGTGGCGATGGTTGTTCCCTGGGAGTTGCTTGCCAATGTCGAGCGAACGACCTTCGCGATGAACCTGTTGCTGACCGCCATTGCGGCAATCAGTTTGCTTGTCGGTGGCATCGGCATCATGAACATCATGTTGGCCTCGGTCATAGAACGCACTCGGGAGATCGGAATTCGCCGTGCGATGGGGGCTACGCGCCGGCATGTCATTGCGCAGTTTTTGGTCGAAACGGGAACGCTCTCTGCCGCCGGTGGCGTACTCGGCATTCTGCTCGGCGTAGGGCTCTCGTTGGCGGTCGATCGCATTCTTCCGTGGATCTTGTCGCTTCCCTTCATTCAGCGGCAGATCGAGATGGAGATCGCGTTTGAGGCGTCAATCACACCGTGGTCTGTGGTGGTGTCATTCACGGTGGCCGCCGCGACGGGCATCATCTTCGGCATTTATCCAGCCGTTCTCGCGAGTCGGCAAGATCCCATCGAAGCACTTCGTCACGAATGAGCGTTCGCTTCGCGTTTGAGCCGCTCACTGAGCGGAACTTCAACGCGAATCTGGTCGCCCTCGAATCGAAGTGTTCGTGGCCCGCGGCCGGCCGGACGAGGGATTCTGAAATCGAAGCCGGTCAGTTGCCTGTGAATCCAACGGGGGGCACGGATTACCAGCGACCGCCTGTAGGGCTGCATGTGGGCAAAGGTTCCGCCGTTGCGTTTCCATGCGGTGGGTTCGATGTTCTGAGTCAGAACCTCGATCAGTTTTTCTCGGCGAGTGTCGAGATCCTCGAAATCAAAGCTGCCACCGCCACCACCGCCGCCACCACCGCCGCCACCACCGATATTGAGGTTCGGCGGGTTGTTGAAGTCTGGAACCTCGATGAGTTGATCTTCGATCGGCAGGAGTCGAACCACTTGCATGGATTCCGCACCGAGGACCTCCTTGGTTGAGACTTCAACGATGCCATTTCGGATTTGCCATGTGCAGGGCGATGTCTCACCGCACTGACCAAGTGCATCTTGGAGCAGATTCAGCGCAGGCCTCGGAGCGGAGTCGAGCGTGATGGGCAACTCCTTGTCGAGTCCGTTCGGCCGGGCGTCGTTCATGGCGAGTAGTCGAATGCGGACGTCAGCGGTCTCGCCGATCAGCCGGATCACTTGCTCAATGGTCTGATCGGCAATGGCGATGTCGATGTCGGTGTACATCAACTTGGCCAGCGCGGCGCCATTCTCTCGTTTCTCGGTCGGGCTCGAATCGGCGAGCGTCTGCGTCGCAAGCCCGGCTGCGAGGATCGTGGACAGCCAAGCGGTTTGGAGTCGAGTCATGGTGTGTGCTCCTCACGCTGCAGGGTATCCGGCAGCAGATCCACGGCCTCTGTCAACACCAGAATGGCCATGCATTGCGCCCAGATCGGCATTCGCTCGTTCCAGAGGGCGAGCCGCACACCTCCGCGGGAGTTCCCGCGGTAGAACCGTGACTCATCGGCGCCGACGACGAGTTGGTGCAGCATGGTGAGCGATCGACATACAGCGTCGATCATGGCCGGCTGCGATTCGAGCGGAATGACGCGTTTGTCGTCGGCGACGGACGCGAGAAAGGCAGCGAGCGGAAGAAAGTCGGCCGTGGGGGTCACATCGTCCTGCACCGACGCCATGGTGCGCATTGCGAGGAGATTCCAGAAATCCGCCAGTCTTGGCGGCATCGACTGTGAGGTGGCGACTCGCATGTCAGCCCAGCCAAGCCATGGGAGCATGTCCATCAAGGTCGATGGAGACCACGCCCGGACCTCCTCAAGAAAGCAATCCAACGCCGAGTGTGATGGACTGTGACCTGCCAAGGCCCACGCCGCAACGGCGCGGGTGGCGGGTTGGACATCCGCATCGGCGACCGCGTCGACGAGAAGCTCGAGATCTTCGGCGCTCGGCTCTCCAAGGAGTGCCGTTCGAAACGCCGAGGCGACGATTTCATCGCGAGCCGTGGCGCTTGGTGGTATGGGGAGTCTTGACCAGTCATGGGCGGACTCGGCCAGCGTGGGATCAGTACCCGGTGTCTTGGCGACGACTGCCATGGCCCACGAGAAGAGGGCTTTATCGCGTGGGTTGGCATCAAGCGGGGCGTATCGGTCCGCGTGGGGAACGAAGTCGCCACCGAGCACCCTGATGCCTTCTGTTCCAACCAGCCCATGCTGAACGTGTCCCTTCAGGTGGGCTGCAATCTCCCCGAGCAGTTCAGTCGCCGAGGTTCGGTCGCAGGACCACGTCGCTTGCATGTTCCCACGCGAGAATACGCGGGGGGTTCGATCGCCTTCCAACTGCATGAGGTCAATGGTGTCGAAGCGGTAGATCGTGGCTCTTCCATCTTCACTCGATTGGACCAATTCATCGGGCGTGAGCCCTGCAACAGCGGCAAGCTCGTGGAGCGTAGACTGTGTTGCGGCACTTCCGGTCATGCGGAGCGCGGAGGGGAAGCGTACGTGCCAGTCATCGCCCACGCGGATCGCGATGCCGCTGGTCGCAGGATCAAGACTCTCGGCGATGGCGTGCAGTGGTCCTCCCGGAAGTGGCTGAAACGCGCCACATGTTTCTGCTTCGAGCGTTGTTCGTTTCAATCCCTCTTCAATGAGGGATGTCGGCAGTTGGCGGATCGCTGAGTGGTCCATCGCCTCCTGAAGGAGTGATTCGGCAGCGTGCCTGATGGGGTCGGAATGTCCCGCCGCTGTGGCGGCCCATGTGCTGGCGATCGGTCGCCCTTGGAGCCTCAGGATGAGATGGACACCCGCTGGCCTCGCCCCCTGTGCGACTCCTGCGTGGCCGTCGATGAGGTATCGGGCCTGCATCCAAGCATCGACCGCGATCGCCGGATCGGGAGGAGGCGTAGCCGCAGCCGCGGACACAAGGAGCCCGCATAACCCGTATGCCCCTCCTAAACACCCTGTCTTGAGGCCCATTCTCATCGCCGCGAGGCTCCATTGGTGGGCCCGGCACTTGCGTTCGGCCGGACTTGAGGCATGGTAGGTGAGGTTGGCCTTGGTGCCGATACTGGATGACGAGAAGATCAGAGGAGGTAGCGCCGTGACGATTGCGACGCTTCTGCATTGGACCGCTCAACGCCGCAAGATGGTGGTATTGACGATCCTCACGTTCGTAGCCATGTGCTAGAGCCGCTTCGCCAGCAGGGCCACCAGGCCCAGGTTCGCGGGCTTCGCACCGGATATCCAACAACGCGGCTCCCTGCCGAGAGAGACAGGGAGCCGCGAAGATTGGTTGTGAGCACCGATCAGAGTTCGATCTTGTCGGTACCGAGCGCGCCATGGTCATCCATGCCGCCGCGGGTTGGTGTATCTGCCTTGGGGGGCCGTGATCCGGCCTCCTTGCCCTGCTCGTCCTCGGTTCTGGCGGCATCGCCCCACTGGGCCCGCTTGAGGCTGAGGCCGATCTTCCGATCGTCGGTGTCCACACGAAGGATCTTGACGTCCACGGCTTCGCCGGGCTTCACGATGTCCTGTGGATCATCCACCTTCTCATCGGAGAGTTCTGAGATATGCAGAAGGCCTTCGAGCCCAGTCTCCAACTCGACGAAGACGCCGAAGTTGGTGATCTTGGTCACCGTGCCGTGCACGACCATGCCGGGGTGATACGCATCCGGGATGGCGGCGACCCATGGATCCTCGGCCAGTTGTTTGACACCGAGACCGACCCGTTGTTTCTCTTGATCGATCTCCAAGACGACACACTCGACCGGATCGCCCTTCTTGTACTTCTCGTTGGCATGGGAGATCTTTTCGGTCCACGACATGTCCGACACGTGGAGCAGTCCATCGATGCCAGGTTCGATCTCGATGAAGGCCCCATAGTTCGTGAGGTTGCGAACGGTGCCTTCGACGATCGTTCCCGCTGGATACCGTTCTGCCACGAGTTCCCACGGGTTCAATTCGGTCTGCTTGATACCCAGTGAGATCTCTTGCTTGTCGCGATTGATGTCAAGCACGACTACTTCGATTTCATCGCCGGTCGAGACGACCTCGCTCGGGTGATTGATCCGGCGTGTCCAGGACATTTCTGACACATGGACCAGCCCCTCGATGCCCTCCATCAGTTCGATGAAGGCGCCGTAACTGACCAAACTGACCACTTTGCCTGTGATGCGGTTGTTGATCGGGAATCGTTCTTCGATATCGTCCCAAGGCGACGGTTCTTTTTGCTTCAGGCCCAGCGCAATCTTCTCTTTGTCGCGGTCGATACGGAGCACCTTGACTTCGAGCTCGTCGCCGGGTTTGCAGACTTCGCTCGGGTGGTTGACGCGGCCCCAACTCATGTCGGTGATGTGGAGCAGACCGTCGATGCCGCCAAGGTCGATAAACGCGCCGAAGTCGGCGATGTTCGTGACGACGCCCTTGACGAGACCTCCCTCTTCCAATTTTGAGAGGATCTTGTCCTTGGCCTCGGCTCGCTCGCGTTCCAGAACGCGGCGGCGGCTGATGACGATGTTGCGTCGATCTTCGTCGATCTTGAGGATCTCGGCTCGGATGGTTTTGCCGATGAACTCAACGACGTCGCCGGGACGCCTGATGTCGATCTGTGAGGCGGGAAGAAAGACCGGTACGCCGATATCGACGAGCAGGCCGCCCTTGATCTTCCGCATGCCTTTGCCTTCAACCAGATCGCCTTCGTTCTTGGTCTCAAGAACTCGCTCCCAACCACGGATGCGGTCGGCCTTGCGTTTGGACAATTTGATGACACCACTGCCGTCATCGAACTCCTCCAGCAGCACTTCGATGATGTCACCGGGTTGCAGGCCTTCCCAATCATCGAACTCGCTCTTGTGAACGAGGCCTTCCGACTTGAGGCCCACATCGACGACGGCTTCGTCGCCAGCGCGGCCAGCAACGGTTCCTTTGAGAATCCGACCACGCGAAACCTGCTGGATTTCTCCGGCCAGCATCGTCTCAAGCGTGTCCTCGGTGACGCATTCCCCGGAGGGGGTACGAAGAAGTGCTTCAATCTCGGCGTCATCGACGCCGAGATCGGCGATGAGATTAAAATCAACCATGGGAAATATGGGGCGGCGTCAGGGCTTCGGGGTGCGGGCCGCGTCCGCATGCTGAAACAGTCGTCGGTGGAAGTGGCCCGAATGCGACACGCATCCGTATCAACCCATCCGATCCGACGGCCCTGAGTATCGAATCGAGCAGTATAGCGTGAGCCTGCGGGGGGCATGGCTGGCGGAGGGGGTCTGTGGATGGACCCCTCATGTGCTCAGTCGGTTGTTGGACTGAGGGACCAGCCGTGGTAGGCTGGGCGTGCGTCGAGGCGAGACCCCTCGAATGCACGTGCTCGCGGGCACACTTGCTCGTTCCTGTCGAATCCCCCGGGATCGACCGAGCTGCGTCGAAGGCCAAGCCCCCATCGAGGGGACGGCCGGGAACGACGGCCATCGAACCCACCTGGTACTTGGGTTCGAGCAAGTCCCAGTGCGAGCATGGCCGTCCAACGGCCAGCGTTTGTTTGAGGGGTCAGCCTCGATACATTGTTGCGATGTCTTCGAGACTGGCCGGAATGACTCTCGCCCCGGCAACGGTCCCCATGAAATTGACGTCACCTTTCCAGCGCGGCACGAGGTGCGCGTGCAGGTGGCCAGGGAGTCCCGCGCCGCTTGCTGCGCCTTCATTGATGCCCATGTTGATTCCTTGTGGGTCAAGCCTCTGTTGCATGAGTTCCCACGCGTACTCGACGAGGTTCCAGAATGCGGCTCGCTGCGGCGGGGCGTATTCGAGCAGCCGCGAGCGGGCCTCGCCCAGGGCCACCAGCAGGTGACCGCTGGCATAGGGATGTCGGTTGAGCATGACCAGCCCGTGCGCATCGCGGTGGATGACATGGTTGTCATGATCATCCGATGGCGAACGCCAGCAGTCACACAGGAAGTCCCGCAGGCCACCGTCTTCCTTCCCCGCATCGGTTTCCAAGTTCTGCAGGTATTGAAGCCGCCACGGTGCCCAGAGTGCATCATGCATGTCGTGTCACCTTTCTGCTCTGTGAGTGAGTAGCCTTCACACTCCTATTGTGACCTTTCTTCATCGCAGGCGGAACCATGAGTCTGGCATCACTCTCCAACGCAACGGTTCAATTCGGAAATCGGATCATCCTGGATGGCGTCGATATCACCATCCAAGAGGGCAGCCGTATTGGGCTGCTCGGTCGCAACGGGACCGGAAAGACGACGCTCCTTCGGCTTTTTGCCGGCACAATGGCGTCCGATGGGGGCGTGATTGCCATGCAGCGGGCGCTGCGAGTGGGTCTGCTTGACCAGCATCCCGTATTCCCCGATGGCGTGACGGCTCGCGAGGTTGCCCAAAGCGCGTTTTCCAGACTCGAAGGAATCCAAACAGAACTCGATGGTGTGTTTGAGTCCATGGCGACGGCCGATGGTGGGGACCTCGACCGTTTGCTCCACCGCCAATCGGAACTCCAGGCAACTCTTGAAGCCGAGGGTGGCTGGTCCGTCGAGCATCGTGTTGAAGCGACGCTGCACGGTGTGGGGCTTCCTGATGCGCTTTTTGACCAGCCCGCGGCTCGATTCTCGGGTGGTGAGCGATCGCGGCTTTCGCTGGCGAAACTGCTGCTGGAAGCCCCCGACCTGCTGCTTCTTGATGAGCCCACCAACCACCTCGATATCGAAGGTCGGCGATGGCTTGAGCAGTTTTTGCAGGATTCCTTCGCCGGCGCCGTGGTCCTGGTCAGCCACGATCGATGGTTACTCAACTCGGTGTGTTCGCAGATTGTCGAGATCCGCCGCGGGCGGCTTGAATCCTTCCCGGGGAATTACACCCAGTACCGAGTTGTCCGGGCCGAGCGGAGACTGACCGAGTCTCGGGCATGGGACAAGCAGCAGGACCACATTCGCCGCGAGCAGTCCTACATCCGCAAGTACAAGGCTGGACAGCGGGCCAAGCAGGCGAGGGGACGCGAATCACGGCTGAAGCGATTTGTCGAGGCGTCCGACATGGAGCGTCCCGAATCGGAGGTTGTTGCGGCGATGCACCTACCGCCAATCAGCCGGTGTGGGGATCGCGTGATGACCGCAGAAGGCGTTGGCGTGACGATGGGCGATCGTGAACTGATCGCAGGGCTCGACCTTGACATCCGCCGCGGTGACCGGATCGGCATCATCGGCCCCAACGGCGCTGGGAAGACAACACTGGTTCGGTGTTTGCTCGGCGAGCTTTCGGTGTCATCAGGCCACCTTGATCCGGGGACCGGCTTGAATGTCGGCTGGTTTCGGCAAATGCAGGATCACCTCGACCCGGAGTTGTCGGTCTGGGAGTGGGTGCAGCGTGCGTTGGCCGAGGCGCTGGGGAGACCCGCCGCCGAGCAGGCGGCGCGGGATCTCGCGGGTGCCTTCATGTTCAGCGGCGAGGACCAGGACCGGCTGCTTGGAACGCTTTCCGGTGGCGAGCGAGCGCGGGCCATGCTGGCTGGGCTCCTCGGGGGCGGCCACAACGTGCTGGTACTCGATGAGCCGAGCAATCATGTGGATGTTGCGACCGCCGAGCGATTGGAGGCTGTCCTGGCAAAGGGCGGTCCCTATCTTGGCACGGTCGTGCTGGTCAGCCACGACCGGACCATGCTGGAGGCGATCTGTGATCGGCTCGTAGTGCTCGATGGCATTGGTGGCGCGGTTGTGTATGAGGGAACGGTATCGGCTTGGTTCGCCGCCGAGTCCTCGCGGCAGCACGCAACGGAACCGGAGATACCTGCTCAGCGGCTTGCGCCGACCAAGAACAAGACATCACCGCTTGAGCGGCTCACGGTGGCGGAGTTGGAAGATCGAATCGAGCAGTTCGAAACGCGTCTTGGCCAGTTGCAGGCATCGATGGGGGATGAGGCGGTGTGGTCCGATGCCGAGGCGCTCGCCACCGTCGTTGCCGAGCAAGAGGCTGTCGCGAAGGATCTTGCCGCGCATGAACAGGAATGGCTGGATCGGGGAGGATGAATTGTGGTGGTGTCTCAGGCGGTTCTGGTCGTCGCAACGACGCGGCCGGAACTGTCTCGCAGCTCGAAGCGTGCACCCGCCAGCAGCGCTGGGTCGATGTTCATCGCCACGCCGTCAAGGTACTGATCCGCACGCACCGCAACTGAGCCAACCGTGGTGCCTTCAGCGGAAGTGATCGAGAACGAATAGGGACCCGCTTCGCTGTCGAGATCCATCGCGAGAAGGAAGATGTCGCCACTCACTTCGTCGATGGAGACTCGAACCATGCCACGCCCACCGTCGATGGCGAGGTACTGCTGCGAGGTCGATCGCCGCATGAGGTCCAGATAGGGCTGGAAGTCATCGCCGAGGGTCATCTCGACTTCTTGCTCGGTGTGCAACCGCATCGCCTCTTCAAACACACGCTCGAAGTGGCGGCTGCCGGTATTCACCATGACGATCAGGGTCAGGCAGACGCCCAGAAGGACCAAAGCGGCCATTCGCCATGTCCAGACCGAACCCAGGACGCGGCCGCCCGGACCGATCCGACCGACGGTATCTCTCTGGAAGGGCATCTCATCCATACCGAGGATGCCAGCGGTATTCATCGCCATGGCCGCGTGGATTCGATCCAGCACGCGGGCCTTGAGCTCGGCGGGTGGTTCACAGTCCGGGAGCAAGGCATCATCGGTGGCGATTTCCGTCTGAATACGACGGACTTCGGCTTGGACGTCGGGGGACACAGCGAGAAAGGCCTGTTCGAATCGGATCTGATCCGCGGCCTCAAGGAGCCCGTAGGCATCCAGCAGGGCCAGTTCGGCCAACTCGTGTGGTGGCATGTAGATAGGTGTGTTGGTCATGGCGTTTTTGTGGTCTCGCTGCATTGTTCGCTCGGATCCCGCATTAGGATGCAGCCCAATCGGGAAGATCTTCAGATGCATTGGATCGCAGCCGCGCCAGTCCGCGGCTCAGGGCTGACTTGACGGTGCCAAGGGGCATATCGAGTTGAATCGACACTTCTCGCAGCGTAAACCCCTGCAAATAGGCCCGTTCAATCACGGCCCGCTGCATTTCAGGCAGGGTGGCGAGGCACTTCTGCAACTGGATGTTTCGCTCGGACGAGGCTGCTTTTGACTCATTGGCTTCCCGGAATCCTTCGTTCAGGACCGTCATTTCGGTTGTTTTCGGACGTACAGCCGCCCGGCGGATGCGATCGATCACGTGCCGCCGCGTGAGCAACATGACCCAGGTCACCAATTTGGCTCGATTGGGGTCAAAGCGGTCCGCCGTCCGCCACAGTCGCAGAAAGACCTCCTGTACGGCGTCCTCGGCCTCGGCATCGGATGGCAGCAATTGGCGGGCCCCTCGAAAGACGAGGCCTCCAAATCGGTCATAGAGCTCCGAGACGGCGGTTTCATCCCCCTGCGCGATCCGCTGCATGAGTACGAGATCTTCGTGGATGGCCGGTATCTCCTACGGCATAGATGCCGGGGTCCCACGATACCACTGCATGAGCGGGGCTTCAATCATCAGTTTCCAAGCCAATTCATGAGTTTTTTTTAATATTTCTCCCGGAGAACCTCGAATTCTCCTTTTCATTGTGTGCCAGTGAGCGGGTATGGTGTGGGTGTTTCGGCATGGAAAGGATGGTGATGGCTCAGCAGCCCACCAATGCGGTCTCGTCCGCGCGGCGAGCATTCAGCCTCGTTGAGTTGATGGTGGTGGTTGCAGTCATTTCCATTCTGCTCGGCTTGCTCATGCCCGGGCTGGCCCGGGTTCGCGAAACAACCTATCGCGTGTTGAGCGCCAGCAACCAACGTTCGCTCGGTCAGGGATTCACCCTATGGGCTGGATCGCACGAAGGGAAATTGCCCCCGAGCCGGTTGCTCTTTGACTCGTCTCCGGATCTTGGCGAGTTGATGCGAACCTACGCGCCATTGACCGGTGAGGAACGGGACTCCGGTGCCGGGCTCCATTCGGCGGCGATTCGCCCCGGTAGTCGGCCGCCCGTGGGTCGGCTCGCTGCGGCAGCGGCCCGCCATGGTTGGGATGGATTGGGCCATTTGTTTGCCAGCGGGTTGATTCCGGAACCAACGACGTTCTACACCCCCGCGCATCGGGGCGATCACCCCTTCGAGCGGTACGAGCACGACTGGGCCCCCCCTGGCGAAGAGGAAGCAGGACCGCCCGACCATGTCGTCTACTGCAATTACCACTACAGCGGACACTTGGATGAACGTGGCCGCTTGGTGTCGCTTGAGCGGGATGCCAGCAAGATCATCGTGACCGACGGCATGCGACGGCAGAATGATGTGACGCATCGAGACGGCATCAACATCCTTCGTGCCGGTGGATCGGTCGAGTGGAAGCAAGATCCGACGCTGATGCCAAAACTGCCCGTGGAGACCATGGGTACGCCGCTGTCCATCTCCCGCCAGAACGAGGTGATCCGCGAAATTTTTGCTGACCCATGGAACAATCTCGGCTACTGGGAAGGTTCGGGCGGATAGCCCTCATCTTCGGGCGGCTCACCAGACGCCACCTCAATCAACTGAGCCCGATGCCCGCCACACGCGGGATCTGTTGTTGCAAGAGACGCCAGCCGCGTGTTCGGCTTCGTCAGCACGTGATCCAACCGGTAGAGGGGCATGGTTCGGGGCCACGTGCCGCCCCAGCCGACTCCGGCGGCTGACCATGCCGGTCTGTAGCCCGCGCGGAAGCGGCGGAGTTGCCAACTTGCCTGGGTCAAATTGAAATCGCCGAGTATGAGATCCGGTTCTTGGTCGAGTCGATCGAGGAGTCTGTGTGCGGTGTCGATGATCTCACCGCGGTCTCGATCGGGGCTGGAAGGCAGGTCCACGATCAACAGCCGCAGCGGGTTTCCATCGGACTTCTTCACCTCGAGTGTGAAGAGAAGAATGTCATGTGCCCAGGCGACCGTTCGAAGCCGAGTGATCGGGAGTCTGCTGGCAATGAGGAACTGCCCCCTCATGGCGAGCGTCATACCAGCGCCCCAATCACGCATGGCCGGGTCGGCGGCGGCGCGGCGAGCACCTTCGACAATGGTGATGTCAGCATCGGTATCAACAATGAACCGAGCGTAGGGCTCGGTCTTGCCCAGTGTCGGCCCGGCGGTCCAGTGCAGGATGCGAATGGACGGGGCCGTTGACGGTTCGCCGGGCGACCAGTGTGTGAGTACAAAGAGCAGCAATCCGGCGATCGCCAGCCCAACGCCAACAGGATGCCACTTCGATCGCTTCAGGAGCAGCCCGGCCCACAGCAGCAGTCCTGCGAGGCACAGCAGGAAGGAGGGGATCCACAGCAGCCACTGACTCCACCACCAGCGATCCGAAGCGATCTGTCCAACGAGCCACGGCAATCCAATCAAGAGGCTTCCGCCGATCAGGACCGAACTCAGAAGCCTCTTCGCCCGACAGATGCTCACGACCCGTAGACCAGCGGCGCAATGAAGGCGCACAACACCGCCAACAAGATCGTGAGCGGGGCGCCGAGGCGGGCATAGTCGAGGAATCGGTATCCGCCGGGTCCGTACACCATGAGATTGGTTTGGTACCCAATCGGACTGATGAAACTTCCGCCGACGCCGAGCATCAGTACGAACACGATGGGGGCCGGATCAATCTGCATGGAGCCTGCGATCGTCATGCCGATCGGGAAGAGCATCGCCGCTGCTGCGTAATTCGTGATGAACTGCGAGGCGATTGACCCGGCGAGGAATATCGCCACGAGCATGGCAGTCAGGCCCCACGTGCCGCCAAATTCGGCCATCTCGGTGCCAGCCATCTCGGCCAAACCCGTGGCGATCAGGGCCTTGCCGATGCCGATCGATCCTGCAATCACCAGCAGCACCTGCCAGTGCATTCCGCTTCTGGCCTCGGATCCGGTGGCGCACCGAGTGAGCACCATCGCCAGGGCGCATCCCCAGACAGCTGCGACACGATCAATGGGCGAGAAGGCGAGGAGGACCACCAGAATGCCCAGTATTCCCAATGCCACCGGCGCGAGATCGTGCCGAAGTGGCACGCTCTCAGGAACATGCGAAACCAGAAAGAACTCATCGCTCTGTTGCCATGTGCTGCAGAAGTCACGGTGCGCCTCCAAGAGCAGCGTGTCACCGGGCCTGAGAATGATGTCGCCGATCTTCGAGGCGATCTGCTCACCTTGCCGGTGAACCGCAAGAATGGCGGCTTTGTACCGCGTGCGGAATTGCGCCTGCCGCACCGTCTTTCCGACCAGTGGCGAATTGGCTGACACGACAGCCTCAACCAACGCGCGGCTTGTTCGAGAGAACTCCAGTTTCTTGGCCTGATTGTCATCAGGTTCGAGCCCTCGAATGCCTCGAAGATCGATGACCGACTCCAGCATGCCGACGAAGGCGAGTCGGTCGCCTTCGGCCAGTATCAGATTGGGATCTACAGCGGGCAGCGCTACGCCACCCCGCTCAACACCACTGAGAAACAGGCCCGGGAGTTGCCGAAGCCCGGCTTGCTCGATGCTCTGCCCCACCACCGCCGAGCCTTTCTTGACGACGAATCCAACCTGGTAGTTCCGAGCGTCGAGTGTGTCATCACCAACATTCGTATTGCGAATGGGCAGGAGAGAGGGAGATGCCAGCACGATGAAGGCCAGGCCTGCAATGAGGCATGGAAGGCCGAGCGCGGCGACGCCAAAGAATTGCATGAATGAATCTGGGGCTTCAAAGCCCAGTGCGCCTGCCCACTGGGCACCATCCGAATCAAACCACTGCACGTAGTCTTCCATCAGGATGATGTTCGAGGCAGTCCCAATAAGCGTGAGTTTGCCACCGAGGATTGCAGCGAAACTGAGCGGCATGTACAGGTGAGAGGTGCTGATTCGCATCCGTCGTGCCCAGTCCCGCACGATCGGTATGCAGACTGCCACGATGGGTGTGTTGTTCATGAAACCCGAGAGCAAAGAAACTGGAATCATGAGTCGCAGCTGCGCAGCGGCGATCGAGGAAGGTCTTCCGAGCAGATACCGGGCATAGTGCGAAACGGCGCCGGTTCGCTCGAGTCCGGTTGCAATGATGAAGAGTCCCGCCAGCATCAGCACGGCGGTTGATGCAAAACCGGAGGTCGCGTCTCTGATGTCTACGACTCCGCCGAGCATGAGCATGACGAGTCCGCCAAGAATGGCGACATCGATGCCCACTCGGTTGGAAATGAGCGAACCGATCACAAAGATCAGGACGGCAATCGTGTACCAAGCGGCAAAGTCCAAGGGCGGAGATTCCTCAGGTAGCAGAAAGACCGAGTGCCATGCTCACCTCGATCAGCCGATCATGCAATCCATCGGCTGCCGCGATCACTCCGCGGTTCGCGTCAAGTTGTGGGCCGCAGCCGAAGTCCAGCGGGGCCCCGGCGACATCGGTGACGACCGCCCCGGCCTCCTGTGCGACGAGGCTGCCTGCTGCGTGATCCCATATTTTCTCGATGTAGTTTCGCGATGTTGGCAGCCGCAGATAGGCATCGGCTTGCCCCCTTGCAAGCACGGCATACTTGGCCTGACTGTCCAGTCGAACGGGTTCGTCTTGAACGCCGAGTCGATCGAGCAGATCATCGGTGGCAGAGCGATTGGAGTGGCCCGCCTCGACGCTCGCGCATGTTCGCACGGGTCGATCGGGCGACCAGGCGGGGCATGTGATCTGCATGGGGGCTTCATCGGGGTCCGCCGCGGGGTACTCCCAGGCACCAGCGCCGAGGGCGGCTGCGTACAACGAGCCACATCCAGCGGGATCGGGATCGGCTGGCGTCATGGCCGCATTGATTGGAAGGTTGGGGCACCCAAGGACGCCAAGCACGACTTGTCCTCGGGTGATGCGGCCAAGCGCAATGGCATATTGCTGTCCACGGAGAAACCCTTTGGTGCCGTCGATTGGATCGAGTGTCCAGTAGCTCTCTGCCGTTCCGTCGTGATCACATGCGTCGATGGCGTCCATGACATCATCCTCGCTTGCTTGAGGTCGCCACCGCTGAACAACTGCGATGACAGCGTCACGAATCGCCGTTTGTTCGTCGCTTCGAAGTTCATCGGCCTGCTCCTCTCCAACGACCAGTCGATCCGCAGGCTCACAATGCTCGGCCAGGATCATTGAGACGATCGCCTGCGCCGCGTAGTCGGCGACGGTCACAGGGCTGCGATCATTCTTGGTGTGGTGCGCGACGTCGGCCCGGGCGTTCTGCACCGCGCGGGTCAGTGCCGAGGCTGTCGCAACGGCGTCGAGGGCTGCCGGGAGGAGTGGGTGGGCAGTCATGGTGTGGCCATTATCGGGTATCGCCGCCCGATGTGGCCAAAAGGGGGCGGTTCCCGTCCCCTAAGAGGCGGCGAGGAAGCCCGCCTTGTACTCGGCGACCGCGGCATCCATCTTGTCGCCGATTTTCTTGAAGGATTTCTCTGCAACGAGTTCGGCACGAAGTTCCCGTGCGGGGCCTCGGAAGTAGTCCAAGAGTCCATGTTCGAAGTCATGGACGCGGGTCAGATCGACATCATCGAGGAAGCCCTTGGCGCCAGCATAGATCGAAATGCACTGGTCGATGACATCGAAGGGAGCGTACTGACCCTGCTTCAGGAGTTCGACCATCCGAGCACCGCGGTCGAGCTGTCGCTGGCTCGCCGCGTCGAGTTCGGTACCGAGTTGGGCGAAGGCTTCGAGTTCGCGGAAGGCGGCCAGGTCAAGTCGCAGCGAACCGGCGATCTCTTTCATGGACTTGATCTGGGCATTGCCGCCGACGCGGCTGACGGAGATGCCCACATTCACGGCGGGACGGACGCCAGAGGCGAAGAGTTCCGGCTGCAGATAGATCTGACCATCGGTGATCGAAATCACGTTGGTCGGGATGTACGCAGATACGTCGCCTTCCTGCGTCTCGATGATGGGCAGGGCGGTCAGGGAGCCGCCGCCGTTGTCGTCGGAGAGTTTGGTGGCTCGTTCGAGCAGGCGGCTGTGCAGATAGAAAACGTCGCCGGGATAGGCTTCGCGACCGGGTGGACGGCGAAGCAACAACGAGAGTTGGCGGTAGGCCGTTGCTTGTTTGGAGAGGTCGTCGTAGACGCACAGGGCGTGCTTGGGGAGCCTGTTGTCCTTCCCCTGATTCATGAAGTACTCGGCCATGGCGCATCCGGCGTAGGGGGCGATGTACTGAAGTGGGGCGGGCGTCGAAGCGCCGGCATTGACGACGATGGTGTAGTCCATGGCGCCGTGTCGTTGCAGGGTGTCCACCACGGCGGCGACGGTCGAGTCCTTTTGCCCGACGGCCACATAGACGCAGACGACGGCATCATCGGTACCCCAGTACTCCTTCTGGGCGATGATCGCGTCAAGGGCGACGGCGGTCTTGCCCGTCTTGCGGTCGCCGATGATGAGTTCTCGCTGGCCGCGACCGATGGGGATCATCGAGTCGATGGCCTTGATGCCGGTCTGGAGCGGCTCGGTCACGGGCTGCCGGGCGGCGATGCCGGGGGCCACGATGTCCAGTTTCTGGGTTGTCGTCGTTTCGATTGGGCCGCGGCCGTCGACGGGGTTCCCGAGCGGATCAACGACCCGTCCGAGCAACGCGTCGCCAGCAGGTACTTCGAGCAGACGGCCGGTTGTGCGAACGGTGTCACCTTCTCGGACCGCGAGGTAGTCGCCGTAAATGACGGCGCCGACGGTGTCCGACTCCAGATTCATCGCCTGGCCCATGATGCCGCCGCGGCTCGTATCGAATTCCAGCAATTCGCCAGCCATGCAGGATGACAGTCCGTAGATGCGGGCAATACCGTCACCCACTTCGACCACGCGGCCGACTTCCGAGACTTCCAGTTCGCTTGCGAACTGCTCGATTTCCTGTTTGATGACAGCGGTGATTTCGTCGGTCTTGATCTTCACTGGTCTGTGTCCTGTCAGTCTGTTGGTTTGGACTGCTCTGTCTGAGCCCCGTCTGTTGGGGCGATTTCCCATTCGGCGGTCACGGTGGCCGTGACGGTCACGGTGCCTGCTGTGATGTCGGGGGCGGAATCCATCATGTCGTATGCGCGGGAGGTCACCATTGCAGCCTTGTATTCGATGGGCCGCGGTGGAGTGGTCTGGGCACCATCGAGCGAGAGTTGCAGGATCCGCACGAGATCGACATCCGCAGCTTCTGCCAGGGTGGTGGCATCGGTGATGGCATGCCTTGTGGCAGTCTGGATGGCCTTGCTCCGGCTGGAGCGTGGATCAGAGAGCGAGAAGTTCAGGGCACCGATGTCATTGGCACCAGCCTTGGCCGCTTCGGCCACGAGCACGCCAGCCAATGTCATCTTCCCGGTTGTGATGGCGATCGAGGATCGCACCGAGTAGCCAATGATTTCGGGCGTCCATGTCTCGGTGTGCTGTCCGCGTGGTCGTGGTTTCCATTGTGGTGTGATGTCGTATCGGCCGGTGTGCCATTCGGTGTCGCGTGTGAGTCCGACCTTGGTGACCATCGCGACGAGTTTGGTCATTGTGGCATCGACTTCGGTGCGGGCCTCTTCGACCGTGGTTGCGGTGGCCGTCGCGCCGATGGTCAGGGAGAACTGATCTGCAGGCACCTCAAGCCGCGATTCGCCTTGCACGGTCAATCTGGGCGAGTTGGCGGTTGCAAGGACGCATGGTGCGAGTAATGAGATGACGATGGCAAGGCGGATCATTGGAAACGCTCCTCACTCTCAGAGATGGCCATGAAAGAGGCAGGTGTCTCGGAGATGATGCGGTTTCCGCTGACCTTGAGGTTCTTCTCGAACTGCTTCAGCCTGGCAGCAACCGAGCCGTCGATCAGCCGATCACCGATACGGATCTTGATGCCACCGATCAGAGACTCGTCGGTCCACGCATGCAGCACCGGCTCTTTGCCGAGGATCTCATGCAGCCGAGCGGAGAGAATCTGCTGTTGCTCGCCGCCGAGGGGCATTGCCGTCCAGCAGTCCACTTCGATGCGTCCCCATGATTCCTGCACCAAATCATGAAATGCCGTATGAATTGACTCGAGGTGGCCGAGGCGGCCATTCGTATTCAGCACGAGAAGGAACCGCATGACCAAATCGGTGATTTGGTTGGTGAAGATCTGCTTGATGCCAACCGCACGCCGCGCGATGTCGATGACCGGTGAATCAAGATATTCGCGGAAGGAGGCATCTCGCCGCACCAGTTCGCAGACTTGTTCGAGTTCGTCTGCAACCTCGAGAATCTTGTCCCGACCACCGGCCTCGTCGCTGAGATCGAAGAGGCTTCGGGCGTAGATGCGGGCCAGCGTGTCGGTTTGGGCGTTCATGGTGTCAATCCGAGGTGGACGTGGCGAATTCTCGTAGCGTTTGGTCGATCAATTCCCGCTGATCGTCAGCGGAGATCTCACGACTGAGGATTCTGCCAGCGACCGCCGTTGACAAGTCTGCGGCGTGGGCGGAGATGTCCTTGAGGGCCGACTCCCTCGCCGAGTCGATCTCACGACGGGCTTGTTCACGCAGCGACTGGAGTTCGGACTCTGCCTTGGCCCGCATCTCTCTGGCCGCATCTTCGGCGTCTGAGCGGGCTTTGGCGATCATCTCGGTCGACTCCACACGGGCTGCGCGGAGGGCTTCCTCCTGCTGCCTGAGCGCATCGGCGGCCTCGGCCCGGGCCGCTTCGGCACGTTCGATCTCGCCTCGAATCTTCTGTTCGCGCTCATCGAGCCCGGAGAGGATCTTCGGCCAGACCATGACGGCGGCCACGCCAAAGAAGATCAGGAATACGACGATCGTCGTGACAAGCGTCAGCCACTCGACTTGAACGGGATTGTGGGCCGCTTCGGATGCGAGGATGTACAACATCGCGTCACTCCAGACGTGCATGCGGGTTCCCTCGGGGCGATTCCCCGAAGGAACTCGTCATGCGAAGGTGATCAGAGGATGCCCAAGATGCCGACCACGACTGCAAAGAGGGCCACGCCCTCGACCAGCGCCGCGGTGATGATCATGTTGGTGCCGACTGTGCCAGCCATCTCGGGCTGGCGGGCGATGGCCTGCACAGCTCCGTTGCCGATCTGGCCGATGCCGATGCCGGCGCCGACGGCACCGAGTCCTGCGGCGAGGCCGCCGCCGATGCCTTTGAGGCCACTTTGCGCCGCGTTGGTTGCAGCGTCGGCGGACTCAGCGGCAAGGGCGGTGTCGCCGAGGAGAGAGAGGCCGAGATAGGTCAGTCCGATCATGATGATGAGGTTCTTCATGGCTGTGCTTTGTGTACTCAAGTG
>CAYYGU010000007.1:0-27840 GCA_964471525.1 uncultured Isosphaeraceae bacterium | reverse complement strand
GCCGCGGTTGTGCTGCGGTTGTCCCGATGCGTCACCATGGCCCCACTCGGCCCCCCACGAGAGGGTGATGGTGTCTTCTGTTCCATTTGCCCAGTATTGCAGGTCCGCAACGGCGATGGTGCTGGAAAGACCTACAATTGCCGACATGCGAGGCCTTCGATTCATCTCTTTCATTGTGCTTCTGATGAGCGGTTGCTCACCAGGTTTCCAGACCATCGATCGGCAGGTCAACGACCTGCTTGCACGTGGCACGGACCGCATTGACGCAGCTGTTCCACCCCGACCGACCGAAGAGTGGGCGGCAGTATCGGCCAGTGAGACTGTGATGAATGAGAAGCAGCCATCCACCATCAATCCACCGGTCGACGCCATGAACTGGGAGTCGGCGGTCGCCATGGAAACCAAAGAGGTGCTCGCCCGGTTGGTTTCCTATGAAGATGCCGCGGAGGGCGGTGAGGAGTTGACGCTCGAGCAGGCACTTGCGTGGGCCTTCGCCCATGGCCGGGAGTATCGCTTTGCCGAGGAAGAGTACCTACTCACGTGTCTGAATCTTCTCCTGGAACTTCATCTGTGGACGCCGCAAATCGCCGACGATCTCGCCTTGCAATACTCACACCAAGACAGAGAAAACGATTTTTGGCAGTCGGCTGAGGCCGTCGTCAACACACTCTCTGCCTCGCAGCGGCTGCCGTGGGGTGGTGAAATCACCGCGTCGTATGTCGCCACCTTTGCGCATGATGTGTTTGGCACAGCGTCCGATTCGCCTGGCTCGGACACAAGCCGACTCGGCCAATTCACCTTTGGTGGCAGCATTCCACTTCTTCGCGGCGCCGGAATGATTGCGCAAGAGGATCTCATCCAGGCGGAGCGGTCTTTGATCTATGCGGCCCGTTCGTTTGAAGATTTTCGCCGTGACTTCTGGTTCCGTACCGTGAGCGCATGGCTTGGACTTCTTGTGCAGCGGCAGAACCTCGACAACGCCCTGGAATCTGCGGCGCTGCTCGACACGCTCGCCGAGCGGCAACGCGCCTTGTATGAAGCAGGGCGTGCGCGGCTGTATGACGCGGCCGAGGCTGAAAACAACGCACTTCAAAAACAATCCAGCATCGCCGGACTGTGGGAGTCCTACCGGCTGGCGGTTGACCGCTTCAAACTGCTCATCAACTGGCCTGTTGATGATCCAGTACGCATCTCCAAGAGCACTTTCGCAATCGATCCACCGGTCACCGATCTTGATGCTGCCGTGGAAACCGCCATGCGGCAGCGATTGGATCTGCAGACCGAACGTGACCGGTTGGTTGATCGACAGCGATTCGTTCGGAACACCCTCAATGGCCTTCTCCCGGACTTGAATCTCAGTGGAAGTATGCGGCTCGGCTCCAATGACACCTACTACTACGACGCAGTGCTTCCGTCGCTCGAAGACATGAATGCCGAGGCCTCACTCACACTCGGTCTTCCGCTTGATCGGGAGGCTGAGCGGATTGCGGTTCGCCAGGCACAGATCGCCCTGGAGCGATCTCGACGGGAATACCGAAAGCAACGCGATGAGACGGCCATCGGTGTGCGATCCGCCGTCCGCGACGTTGATGCCAACCTGTTCTCATTGGATATCCAGCGCCGAAACGTCGAGATTGCGCGGCTCAATATTGAATCAATCGATGCGGATCCGGATACCTATACAGTTCTGGATCAACTCTCAGCAATTCAATCTCTGCAGCAAGCGCAAAACGGGCGAGCGCAGGCGTTCCGTCGGGTCCAGGAATCAATCCTCCAATACATGATTCGAACCGGCCAACTCCGGATCAACAGCGAAGCGACGCTGAATCCAATCCCGGGAATGGTCATTTTCAACACATCGACCCTGTCTTATGAACCAGCCCATTCGGTTTCAGCTGTTCCGGATGTACACTAGGTCGTCTTTATGCACCACCAAGCGAACCACTCTCGACGAGGCATCAGTACAACCGGCGTTGTGCTCGGTGCGACGGCGCTTGTCATTGTGGTGGCTGTCGCCTTTCTTGGCGGCGGGAATGGATCGACCAATCTCGTCCATGCAGGCACAGACCTTCATGAGGTGACTGTTGGCACTTTTGATGTGTCGATTCCAGCATCGGGTGAACTTGCGGCGCACGAGCAGGTGGAACTGCGGTGCGAACTTGATGGCATGGCCACAATTACCGAGATCGTCGACGAAGGATCCCCGGTACAGGTGGGGGATGTGCTGGTTCGCCTTGATGACAAGGATGTTCGTGAACGCATTCAGTCGGCAGAGGAATCGGTGGTGGCGGCACAAAACCAAGTCGAAACCAGAACCGCAGATTATGCGATTGCTCAGAAGTCCCGTGAGTCAAACCTCGCCAAATCCAGGGTGACGGTTGATCAGAACAAGCTCGCCCTCCTTGCGTGGCGGGAAGGCGAGGTTGTCGCCAAGCGCAACCAACTGGCGCTGGCACTCCGAACGGCCGAAAAGGACTTCAAACGGCTGGAGGAGAAGTACAAAAAATCCCTGGAACTCCGAGAACGCGACTTCATCAGCCAAAACGATCTTGAACAAGATGAAATCCAGATGATTCGGGCCGAGGCCCAACTCTCACAAGCCCGCCTCGATCAACAGGTGTATGAGAAATACACCTATGAAAAAGATAAGCAGCGGAGGGAATCGGATCTCCAACAAGCCGTGGATGAGTTGGAGAGGGTGGAAACCAGGACGGCGGCAAGTGTGCTGAGTGCGAAAAGCAATCTTGATACTGCCAAGTCCAACCTTGGCTCAAAAGAGGATCGTCTGGCCCAGTATCAACAGCAGTTGGTCAACTGCACCGTCAAGGCATCGGCCTCTGGGATGGTGGTCTATGGAACCACCATTGGCGGCGGAAGTCGGTGGGGCCAAACAGAATCGCTGCGTGTTGGCTCGAAGGTCTCTCGCAATCAAGTGTTGATCGTCCTTCCCAATACCGATCGCATGTTCGCTGATGTCAAAGTCAATGAAGCGCTGAGTGGACACGTCGAGCAGGGACAACCCGCGACGATTCGTATGGACGCCTTTAGCGACCGCGTTTTGCAGGGACAGGTTGATTCTGTTGGCGTGCTGGCCGAAGACGGTGGGTGGCGAGATCCGAACCGCCGTGATTATTCGGTAAAGATCTCCATCAGCAATTCCGAGGGACTGCCTCTCAAGCCATCGATGCGTTGCCAGGCACTGATTCTGGTCGATACCGTCACAGACGCACTCTTTGTGCCGGTTCAGTCGGTCCACCGAGGCGAGCAGGGGTCGGTTGTCTACCTCAAGGAGGCCGGCTCGTATCGTCCAACACCTGTTTCGCTTGGCCGATCAAGCGAGTTGTATGTCGAGATTCTTGATGGTGTCGTAGCTGGTGATCGCGTGCTGCTGCGAGATCCACCAGCCGGAACTGTGTTGAGTCAAAAAGACGTCTCGCGGCCCGATACCGACTGACCGCCCAGCATCGTGTTCTCCCAACGAACCGGCAAACCGTGATCGATGCCGAGTCGGTCGAGCAATCTGCCCGCCATAAAATCCACCAGGTCGTCAATCGATTGTGGCTGCATATAGAAACCGGGTGAGAGTGGAACAATTGTTCCGCCAGCCCCGGCGATGGTGTCCATATTTCCAATGTCGATTCGGCTCAGTGGCGTCTCGCGATGGGCCAGAAGCAAGGGTCGCCCTTCCTTGAGTGTCACTGCCGCGGCTCGCTGCACCAACGTATTGGTAATGCCTGCAGCCAACGCCCCAAGTGTGTTGCTGGAGCAAGGAATGATGATCATGCCGTCGTGGCGGAAAGAGCCACTGGCGATGACCGCGCCCATATCGCGTCCAGCGTGCAAGATGACCCGCGATGGATCCCCGCTGCCGACCAGCGACTCGGCGGTCACCTCTGCAATACCACACTCTTCAAGAAGCAGGCGGCGGCCAAGCGAAGATGTTGCGATGTGTACCTCGACCCCCAACTGGGCAAGCAATTCAATCGTCCGGATGGCATACGGGGCGCCTGAGGCGCCGCTGATCCCGATGATGATTCGCCGATCCTGGTTCGTCCACGACATGCCCACAGTGTAGAGGGCATCCCGCCGGCTGCTGCTACACTGAGCCGCCGAATTGGAAAGGTCTCCCATGCGATATCCACTGCTTCTTGTTTGTTTCCTGCTCCCGGCCGCCTGCGCTCCTGAGGCTCGTTGGCCCCAGGAAACATCGCTCCAGATCGCCTCGCCCGCCGACACAGTGGTCACAAGCGCCATCGCCACGGCAGTTGATTGGTGGATGGCCCGTGAACCAATGGCATTGTCCGCTGGACCTGTTGGAGTCTACCTCGCACCTTCGCTCGATCCAGCAAAGGCCTCGCTTGTCAAATTGCTGCCTTCCTGTGATCTGGTTGACGCCGACGGCGGTTCAGCCGTTGCTGTTCGGGCAGTCAGAATGCACAACGCGTCGGCACAGATCGATCTTGATGCCCCCCGCCCTGGCCACGGAAGACAGTTGATCACGATCGACATGAGGAAGTTCGCGCTCACACCTTGGGAGGTGACTGGCGCCAATTGGTGGCGTTTCAGCGACAAACAGTTGGAGCGCATCACCTCTGATGCTGTTGCTGCATCTCAAGAGGTACCTGTTGGTGAATCGAGCACTGCCACAGCCCAACCCAATGCCGAGTGAGTGCTTTCAGGCGGGTTGGATCGATGCAGCGATCGGCCAAGCTGAAAAATCGTGGTCAGAGGGCGGTATCCCGATCGGTTCTGTATTGGCACGCGCCGATACGGGTGAGATTGTCGCCGCTGGTCACAATGAACGGGTTCAGTCTGGTGATCCGACTGCGCATGCTGAAGTGATGTGTATTCGCCATGCAGGCCGCCGCCGTGACTGGAGAACGTTGACGCTTGTATCGACCCTGAGCCCGTGTTGTATGTGCAGCGGAACGGCGATCTTGTTTCGAATACCACGCGTTGTGATCGGTGAAAACCAGAGTTTTTTGGGCGCCGAAACGTGGATGCGATCTCATGGTGTCGACATCACCATCCTTGGTGACTCACGATGTGTGGCGCTGATGGATCGTTTGATCCGGGAAAAGCCGGACCTGTGGGCAGAGGACATTGGTGAATAGGGATGATCAGGCGGTCAATCCAACCGTCATCGTCACCGGGGCCGATTCTGGTTTTTCTTGTGGTGGCTTGTACATCCACGGCCGCGGAGCTGGCACACGAATCACCATCCACCACACAAAGAAGATGGCCAACGCAACGCGCGCCACATCGAAGATGATTGATGGCGCGGTTCCGCGAAGGTCGACCAGCATGCCGTCACCTGGGTACACGCCGTATCCAAACAGTGCCGGGAGGCGGAACCAGTAGTAGCACGACACCGCAGACGCGGCAAACAGTGCGTCGAGTCGCCGACCATCTGTCTGCGGTAATACCGATCGAAGCAGCAGCCACAACACCATCGTTATGAGCATGCACCCAAGCGGCCACACCCACGTTTCAGTCGCCGCGATGGATATCCCATCCGGAACCTGAAACCAACCCCAGACGAATCCAGGGAAGCCGCCCACAATGATCGCGAGAGTCGTTGTCCGAGCCAGCGTTGGCTGGCCTGTTCCGTGCCGAGCCCCTGGCGCTGTATCTGGACAGGGAACCGTACATCGAACACAGCTTGAGCAGTGAGCGCTTGTCACGGTGAGGAGTGGCTGAGATCCATACAACCGCTCGACGGCATGGACCGGACAGGCTCCGGTACACCAACCGCTCTTCCCTGCGAACAGCACTCCAAGAATCAGCGCCGCGATACCCGCGCCCACAAGCAGGATCAGCGTGGCGGTTCCGCCGAGGTTGAACCACGGATGCCGGAGCGGAACGAGTACCAAGAGCAAGACAACACCAATGAGTCCCATGCGGGCCTGCCACTGCGTCGTGAGTTGGGCACCGCGAACCCCGCCCATCCGCCGGCCAAGTTGGGATGTGGTGCCAAGTGGACAAATATTCCGCCACAAGCCGGGGGCCAGCACGACCAGCGCAGGTGCCGCGGGGATCAGAACATCCCAGAATGCATGCAAACCGACCTTCGGCCACCAGATCAGCCCCGCGCACAGTGCCACCGCAGCCGCCACCATGATGATCTCGGCAATCGTCCACCACCACATCACGCGACGTCTGGTCGATTCTGACGAGTGGGGGCTGGTGCAACACGCCATCGAGGAGCCTCCTGAAGTGGGGTCTGAATGTTGTTCGGCCCATATGGCTAAACAATCCCTCTGTATCCAGATTATCCCATCAGATGGGGGGGGCGTGTGTGGTCCCCACCCTCCATCGCTACCTGCTGAGGAGCATGGAGACTGCGTTGCCGCCACCAAGGCAGAGGCTGGCCACACCCAACTTGGCGTCGAGGCGTTGCATCTGATTGACCAGGGTCACCAGAACGCGGGCTCCAGAGCCGCCAATGGGGTGGCCAATGGCGATGGCGCCGCCACAGACGTTGACCTTGGCTGGGTCGAGGCCAAGGTGACGCAGATTGCACAACGCTTGGGCCGCAAATGCCTCGTTGAGTTCAAAAAGATCGATGTCGGCAGGGGTGAGCCCGGCCGACTCAATCAGGGCTGCAACGCCGTAGCCGGGTGCCTCAAAGAGATCTCTTGGTTCAACACCGACCGTATTCGTCGCGAGCACTCGGGCCATGGGCGCCGCGCCGATCTCGGCGGCCGCCTCCTCAGACGCAACCACTACCGCGGCCGCACCATCGCTGATCTGTGACGCGTTGCCCGCCGTCACGGTGCCATCCTTCTTGAATGCCGCTCGAAGTGTGCCCATGGACTCAGCCGACGCGTCGGCGCGAATCCCCTCATCCGCAATGACATCGGTCCTTGCCTTGATCTGCTCGGCAGTCAAAGGAATGATCTCGGCATCGAACCAGCCTTCGGCTGCTGCCCTCGCCGCCTTTTGGTGCGACTCGGCGGCAAAGGCATCCATGTCCTCCCGGGTGATGCCATGCTTCTTGGCCGTATGCTCGGCCGCCATGCCCATTCCCCACCCCTCAAAGGCGCACTCGAGTCCATCGTGGGCCATGTGATCATGCAGTGTGCCGGGGCCGAACTTGATGCCGGATCGAACGTCGGCATAATGCGGCGCTCTGGTCATGTTTTCGAAGCCACCTGCCACGACGATGCGATTGTCGCCTGCCCGGATCGATTGATCCGCTGTCATCACCGCCTGAAGGCCCGAGCCACACACCTTGTTGATGGTCTGGGCGCTGACAGATGCAGGAAGGCCGCCCCGCAAGGCTGCCTGCCGAGCGGGATTCTGACCAAGACCCGCCTGTAACACACACCCCATGATGCACTCGTCTATTGCATCACCACCTACGCCAGACGAGGCCAAGGTTGCTTCAACCGCCAAGGCACCGAGTTGTGGCGATGGAATGCGACTGAACCCTCCAAAGAAGCGGCCAACGGGTGTGCGGCGAGCGGCGAGGATCACGCTGGAAGTCATGGCTTGGAACTCCGTGGGGTGCTTGAACTCGGGGTGAATCCCTCGCTGGTCGCTACCATGGGTGGCCTTTCGAGACGCGCGAGAGAACCGAGATTCTACCGGCTTCGCCGTCCTGCCACAGGAGGTTCCGATATGACCAACGCAACCACCTGGACCGATGACAACCTCATGTCACTTCAGAGCCATGTGCTCGCCGGTGAGCGGGCCCACCCGGGAGCGACCGGGGATTTCTCGTGGATTCTCTCTGCCATTTCCCTTGCAACCAAGACCATTGGAAACAAAGTTCGCCGCGCCCGCATCGAAGATGTACTTGGTGAATTGGCGGCTGAAAACAGTCACGGAGAGCGTCAACAGAAACTCGATGTCATCGCAAACGATGTCATCAAGTCCTGCCTTGGAAGTCGCGCCAATATCGGTGTTCTTGTCAGCGAGGAAGATGAAGAGCCTACCGTGCTGCGTACTCGAGACGAGGGTGGCCGGTACGCCGTGTTCTTTGATCCACTCGATGGCTCTTCCAACATCGATGTCTCCGTCGGTGTGGGAACGATCTTCGGCATCATTCGACTTCCCGAAGACGGTAAAGGTGGGGTTGATGCCATTCTCTCACCGAAAGCCGCCATCGTCGCAGCAGGCTATGTGCTCTACGGATCATCCACGATTTTCATGCTTACCACCGGACACGGTGTGGACATGTTTGTGCTCGATCATTCCATTGGCTCCTATGTGCTCGCCAAGCGTGGCATCAAAATGCCGGATGCACGCCCCATCTACTCGATCAACGAGGCCTATTCGAGTCGGTTCCCAGAGGGTGTCCGCTCGTATTTGAGTTGGGCACATGAAAACGAGTATTCGTCCCGGTACATCGGTTCGATGGTGGCCGACGTACATCGCACGATGCTCAAGGGTGGCATCTTCATCTACCCGGCGACTACGGACCGACCAGAAGGCAAACTGAGATTGCTGTATGAGGCGATGCCCATGGCGATGTTGGTTGAGCAGGCAGGTGGTCGGGCGATCACGACATCTGGAACGCGCATTCTCGACCTGCATACAACCGCCCTCCACGAACGAACCAGCGTCATTCTGGGATCCGCGAAGGAAGTGGATCTCTTCGAAACCCACCAATAAGGATCCTGTCACCATGACCGCCACTGCAACCGACACCACCATCACCCTGGGCCGCGACTCCAACCAGGCGCTGGGCATCGGACGGTTCGCCTGTGACTTCATGTCTGGATCCATTGGCGTTCCCAGTGGAAGTGTTGAGAAACGGACGACACAATTCTTGGTAGACAGTGTGCTGTGTGGACTCTCGGCCATTGCCCTGCAAACCAATGCCCCTCGGGTCTTGCGAGACGAGGCAATCGAATACCAAAGGGATGGTGGCGCTGCGATGTTCGGATGCAGCACGCCGCTCTCTCCAGAGAAGGCGATTCTCGCCAATGCTTCGGCAGTCCGTGAGTGGGACAGCAATGGAACGAACTTTGGATTCAACCCCACACTTGGGCATACCGCTGGGGAGTTCGGCCATAACGACTTCTACGCGGTTCCAATAGCGGCAGCTCAGGTTGCCAATCTTGATGGAGCCACGGCCCTACGAGGCATGATCTGCCTTGATGAGATTCGCGGCCGTCTCGCCGAGGTCTTTAGCCTCAAGACATACAAGATTGATCATGTTGTGCACGGTGCCATTGGATCGGCCGCTGTGTACGGCGCCATGCTTGGCGCCACACCAGAACAGATTGAGTCGGCAATCGGCATGGTGGTAGCGCACTACATTCCATGGAGAGCCATTCGTGCCGGAAAGCAGTTGTCCGACTCCAAAGGCGCTTCTGCCGCGCTGAGCACCGAGGTCGCCATACTCTCAATGCGGCGGTCCATGCGTGGCTTTGTTGGACCACAGGACATCTTCCGAAACCCGGAGGCGATCTGGCGGCAGTTTGAACCGACCAGTGGCGACTCGCCGTTTGATCTGGTGCTCACACACAGCGGAGATGATTTTGCGGTGATGGGCATGCACTTCAAACTCGGCCTGTATGAACATCAGAGCGCTGGAGCGCTCCAAGGACTGGTTGATCTCATCTCGGCTCACCCAACACTCCTTGAGCATCCCGACGCCATTGAAGAGATTCGAATCGTCGCCTATGAACCAGCCTTTGGCATCATTGGCGATCCTGCCAAACGCGACCCCCAAACTCGGCAAAGTGCGGACCACTCGATGGTCTACATTGTTTCCACCATGCTTCGCAAGGCGATTGACCTTGCAGCGACAGTAGGAGCCACATCCATCGCGGATGGCAATGACGCCTGGTGGAAAGCGCTCATGCTCATGCCAGAAGACTATGGACGTGATGCGATTATCAACAGCGCAACCCGATCTCTCATGGGGTTGATCGTCTTTGAGCATGGTGGCGAGGAGTATGACAACCGGTATCCAGATGGCATCCCAACCTCAATGGTCATCACGACCAAAGTCGGTGAGTCCTTCGACAGTGGACTCGTGATGTACCCATCCGGACATGCCCGAAACACCACCGCCAATCTCGAAGACATCTTGAATCACAAGTCGGACATGCTTGGTCGCCTTGCTATGGATGATCCTTCGTCGGTCATTGACCGATTCAACAACATTGCGTCGCTTTCGGTAGATGCCATGAGAGGGATCATGGACTTCAACATCTGCCAGCGGAGTGCGATTGATTGATGTGGTGGTGGTTTATTCCAAGCCACCCGCCTTCACCGAGCAGATATTGAGTCGAACGAATCCACAGAGCGCCACAACAAAGCAGATCAACCCGAGCCATGTCAGGGTGCCGCCATCGCCTCGCACCATCAGTACACACCCAATGACGGCGAGGGCCGTCCACACGACGGTCCAACACGCAGACACGCTTGACCTTGGAACACGATCTTCCCATTGTGGCTCTGGTTTCAACAGGCCCATCTTTCGAAGATCTCGGATGCTCATGCTTCTGGCTCCGTCGAAACAAGGAAGTCGATGGTGCGGTGCGCCGCGAACTTCGCAGCCCCGCTTCGCATCCGAACGAGCAGTAATGGACCCTGCCACCGCTGCGCCACGCCATAATGAATCTGGCTAAACATACTGCCACGCCATCCACCCATTGTGGCGCCAAGAATCAGGATGTCGGCGCGAGATCCTGCCGCGATCAAGCCGTTGGTAATGTCGCTTGAGACCACAACCGTCAACTCAACCGGCCACTTCACCCCCAGAAGATCTGGCGATCCATCTTCCCCAAACAGATCCAGGTGCAGCCGCTGCTCTGCTGTGGCTTTATCGGAGTCGTTTGTCACAACACGAACCGCCTCGATGACGGTAGACGACGTGGCGAGTTGAGCGGCAATACCAAGCGCAAAGCGACCCTGTTTGGGATGTGCCACTGGCACAACGATGCGCTTTGGCTCGGATGGGACCGATCCTCGCAAAATGACCGTGTCGCAATCTGCGCGGCGAATGACGGTGTCAATCTGCTCGCCAATCACAATCGTCCGCATGCGGTGCGGCCCACGCTTCGGACCAGTCCACCCCATGACAAGGGTGTCGATCTTTCGTTCTGTCACCGTCTCAACGATGGCCTGCCCGGGATGTCGGCTTACCCGAACCAGCCCCGCCACTTCGCGGCCGCTGGTCTCGGCGAAGCCCATTGCTTTTTCCACAACCACTCGGCCTTCTTTGACAAATGGCTCGGTTGATCCAAACGGTAGTTGTTCTGGAACCTTGACGACATTGAGTACCGTCACCGCAGTGTCGCTTGGGTCGGTCAGTCTCGCGGCCAGTTTCACAAGTGACCCCGCCGTCGCCGGGTTCGCGACCGGAACAAGAACCTGATTCGTTGAGGTGAGAATATGTGGAGTCTGCTCGTAGATCACAGGTGAAGCCCGGAACGCATGCTCTTGTGATCGTGACCATGAGTAGTAAATTCCGATTCCAACCGCGACCCAACCGATTGTGAGCCACAGCGTCAGTGGTTGAGACGAGAGCAGCCAGATTGCCAATCCAACCTGACCAGTGGCTGCGATGATCGGGATGATCGGGCCGCCCGGAACCAGATATCCATACTGCAATTTGTCTCCATACTTCCGTCGAATCACGATCGACGCGATATTGACCATTGCAAACACCAATAGGAACATCGCGCAGGTCGCACCAGCCACCCGCTCGGCATCAAGCAAGAGCGCAACAGCCACAATCAAAACACCGCTGGCCATCAGCGCGACAGATGGTGTTCGTGTCCGTGGCGACACATGGGAGAGCGCGGCGGGCAGAAAGCGATCGCGTCCCATCGCAAACGACACACGAGTCGAGGAGAAGGTTGTGGCATTGAGCGCGCTCATGGTCGACAGTACTGCGCCAATCACGAGCAGGATCGCACCCGATCCCCATGGAAGGAAGGCATTGGCCGCAACCGCTACGCCGGTCTCACCAAGTCCAGCCAAATACCGCCAGGTCTCACCCGAGCCCCATCCCGTCGCCGACATGACATCGGTTGGAATAACCAACGCTCCAAGGCACACAATGGCAACCAGGATGTAGATCGGAATCACAATAAGCAGCGAGAGGAACACTGCCTTTGGGATGTTCTTTCGTGGTTCAATGACCTCCTCGCCAGCCTGGACGATGATTTCATACCCCTCAAATGCAATGAAGGTCAGGCCCATGGCAATCAGTACGCCACTGAATCCCTCTGGAAGGAATGGTGTGAACTTCTCGCCAACCGAAACGCCTTCGCTTCCGACCATTGCAAACAAACCTGCAACGATAAAGATGCCAATGACGATGATCTTCGCAACTGTGATGATGTTTCCGGCCTTGCCGGTTTCACTGGACCCACGATGGTTGATCCACAGAAACAACAGACATACTGCAAGTGTCAGGCCTTTAGCAATCGGCCACGCCGGAATGCCAAAGAGTGTTCCCATCCCCTCGTCATGCCCTGTCCCGGTGGGTGGCTCACCCAACCCAAGAATGGTCTGCGCACCCCACACGACGTAGGCGCCGAAGATCACCGCGTACAACGATCCGGCAACGGCATGCGCAAGCCAGTCCATCCATCCAGTCAGAAAAGCGGCGGGCCCAGGAAGCCCGAGTCGTGCCCAGAGATAACCGCCACCGGCGGCTGGGACAGCGCTTCCAACCTCTGCGTAGACCATCGCAGTACAAAGGGTCAGTACACCATTGAGGCAGAAGGCAAGAATGAGACCCGGGCCGGCCTTCCCCGCCGCAATACCGGTGAGTGCAAAAATTCCGGCGCCGATCATGGCGCCAACGCCAACCATTGTCACATCGAAGAGCCGAAGATCGCGAGCGAGCTCGGTGACTGGTTCGTGGTGCTGCTGGCTCGGCGCCGCGGTGTCTGCCATCGTTCGGGCAGTGTACGCCGAGGCTCAAGAAATGGATGGGAAGAGGTGCTGCACCAACTCCTCGATGCCCTGCCCCCGCGTTGCAATCGTCTCGAAGATCGGGCGGCCGGTCGCGATATCCAACAACTCCCGCACAAGTTTGGCTTCGCCGGCAAAGTCGGCCTTGTTCACGACAAAAGTGTCGGCGATCTCCAGAATACCCGCCTTATCCATTTGCACCGCATCACCCATTCCTGGAACAACCACGACCACTGTGGAGTCAACGTGGTCGCGAATCGCCACATCGCTTTGACCAGATCCGACGGTCTCCACAATGACCCGCTCGTATCCAGCGCCGCCAAGCAACCCAAGGATTGCTGGAAGGTGTTGGTAATCTTCACCCACAACAGCAAGCGATCGATAGAAAACGGACTCACCAACTGTATTGAAGTCAACTCGAAGTCGGTCCCCAAGCAAGGCGCCACTGGTAATCGGACTCATGGGGTCAAATGCAATGACCGCCAGTTTCTCACCGCTGCCATGCAAGGTGTTTGCCATCGCGGCAACCAAGGTGCTCTTGCCAGCACCTGGTGAACCCGTCAACCCAATGATGCGATCCGGACGCTTTGTTGCGTGATCGGTTCCCTTCCCTTCACAACACAGGCTGATGGCGCGGGCCAGTTGCGATTGAACCACCCCATCTTGGCCGGCCGGCTCATATGGACCGACTGCGTCTGAAACGGCCTCAACAATCTCGAGCATCCCGGTTCCTGTGTGGAATACGCGGTGAACACCGGCGTCCAGCATTCCTTGTACATCTTCCTGTGGAATGATCCCACCGACATTGATCCGAATATCCCCGCATCCGATCTCGCGGCATGATTCGATCAAATCGGGAACGAGAACATTGTGTGAGTTGCTCATCATCGAAGCCGCGATGCAATCCACATCTTCGTCACGCGCGGCAATAGCCAGGCTCCGCGGAGTCTGCCAGAGCCCCGAGTAAATCACATGAACACCGCTGTCACGGAGCGCCCGGGCGATCAGTTTGACGCCACGGTCGTGCCCATCCAATCCCATCTTCCCAAGCAGCACGCGTGGCCGATGCGGCAAGTCCGCACAACGATCGGTCTTTTCGAGCATCGTCGTTGGTTCGGTGGTGGGGCTTGCCATGAGATCAGTCATCATAATGCACGACTCGACTCCTGGGAGAGTCTCCGAATCACCGGGTCGGTCACTAAACTGCCCCCTCATATGCCCGCCGACCCCGCCCAACGTCTCACCGAAGCGTTTACCAAGGCCATTGCTGTGGTCGCTGGTGAGAAGTACGTCGATGCCGATCCGGCCATTCGCCCCGCATCCAAGCCCGAACTCGGCGACTTCCAGTGCAATGTCGCCATGGGTCTTGGCAAGCGACTGAAACGACCGCCTCGAGATGTCGCCGGGGCCTTGGTGGAGGCTGTCGATCTTGGTGACCTCGCTGACACACCCGAGGTCGCCGGACCCGGATTCATCAACATCACATTGAATGACGCCGTATTGCTTGATGCACTCGCCGACATGGACACACCAGAACTCGGTGTGATGCCAGATGATGACCATGGCGACGTCGTCATCGACATGTGTGGTGTGAATGTTGCCAAACAGATGCATGTCGGACATCTCCGATCAACCATCATCGGCGATGCGTTTGCTCGAATTCTTCAAAGGCTTGGACACGTCGTGCATCGCGAGAATCATCTTGGTGATTGGGGACTTCCGATTGCTATGGTGCTCCATGAGCTACGAAGCACCGGCGTCGACCTTGAATCGCTCACGTTGACGGAACTTGATGCCGCGTATCGCACCGTGCAGGCTACTGCGACGGCGGATGCCAAGGGCCTGGAAGCGGCTATTTCAAAGGACGTGGGTCCGCACCACATTGCTGAACTCGAAGAACAAAACGCGGGCGCCGCCGAAGTTCGGTCATCGGCCGGTGAAACACTCGTGGCCCTTCAGGCTGGTGATCCAGAATTGGTTGCGGCGTGGCAAGCACTCATCGATGTAACCATCGCTTCCATGGCCGAGGCTCTCGACATGCTTGGTATTGCTATGGGTCCAGAGAATAATCGAGGCGAATCCTTCTACCGTGATCGATTGCAGGATGTTCTGGATTGGTTCCAAGAGCATGATCTGTGCCATGAAGATGATGGTGCGCTTGTTGTGAGGTTTGAAAACCGCGATCGGGCAATGATCGTCCGAAAGTCTGATGGTGGATTTCTGTACGCAACGACCGACCTGGCGGCCGCCCGATGTCGCACCCAAGAAACCAAAGCAACACGATGCATCTATGTTGTTGATGCCCGTCAACACGATCACTTTCGGGATGTGTTCGACGCCGCAGCAATGGCCGGTTGGTCCATCACCCCAGACGGTGATCCGGCCAGTTTCTCGCATACGGGCTTCGGATCGGTACTTGGAACCGATCGCAAACCTCTCAAAACGCGTGGCGGTACAAACGTCACCTTGATCAGTTTGTTGCGAGAAGCGATTGACCGGGGATGCCAAGAAGTCCACAAGCGAGCGGAGGATCCACACGCACCAACCCATGGACTTGATGATGGGGAACTTGACGCCATCGGCCGTGCTGTTGGCATTGGTGCTGTCAAATACGCCGATCTTGGAAACGACTTGATTCGCGACTATGTCTTCGACCTCGATCGCATGGTCGCATTCGAGGGTGACACCGGCCCGTATCTCCAATATGCACATGCTCGAATTCAATCGATCATTCGAAAGGCGGGGGATGATGGCGACGCCGCCGACTTCCATATTGGAGAGCCTGCAGAGCGGCAATTGGCACTGAACCTGCTGAAGTGGAATCGGGTCGTTCATGCAACAGCTGAATCGCTCGAACCCCATCGAATTGCCGCCTATGCCAGAAGTCTGGCCGAGGCATTCAATGCCTTCTATCAGTCCTGCCCGGTACTCAAGGCCGATACCGAAGATCTCAAGCGTTCGAGGCTGCGGCTGGCGGACCTCACTGGGCGGGTTCTTTATGATGCCTTGAATCTGCTTGGAATCGAAGCACCTGACCGCATGTGATGTGACGAGTTTGGTGGAATAGTGGCCTATTGAATGACGTTGGGGGTCGTGAGATGAGAATGGAGTTCCAATGAGTAAGAACAACCAAGAAGGCGGGAATGGACCGTGGTGGTACTTGGGCCTTCTGTGTGTTCTTGGGGCCGCCTTCTTCTCGGGGCTGCTGGCTCTCAAGCAACTTGGCTTGATTGGAGATTCGCTCCCTGGATGTGGACCCCAGAGCGCGTGTGACCAGATCACCAATGGTCCGTGGGGGAGAATCCCGGGGCTCGACTGGCCTGTGTCGTTCCTGGGACTCGCGTGGTTTGCCGCGCTTCTGGTCGCCTTGCTGCTGAGCAGCCGTGGTATCTCCATGGGACTCCGGTGGATCGTGCGGATCGGCGCGCTTCTGAGCCTTGGCTTTGTGCTCATCATGGTGGCCGAGGGTGCCATCTGCCCATATTGCCTCGCAGCACATGTGTGCAACTTCGGCCTGTGGATCACCGTTGAGATGAATCGCCATCGTGTTGTTGTTTCAAGGGCCCTGGTTGGTGGTGTCGCCACCTTCTTCCTCGCAACGATTGTGCTGGGCATCGGACAGATTGGTCTCGCCGCATCGCAGGCAGAAGACGCTGAGCGGTTTGAGGATGCCTTTGTCGCGCAGCAAGTCGCCACGACCGAAACTGTGCCTGAGCAGACTTCCGAAGTGACGTTGGACACTCCGGGGGCGTTGGACACTCCGGGGGAGTCCGAACCTCTTCCTCAGTCTCCACCCATCAAAGATCTTCTTGCCAGCCGATGGACATGGGGTGATCAGGACGCTCCGGTTCAAGTCGTCATGATCAGTGACTATCAGTGTCCGGACTGCCAGAAGTTCGAGCGTGATATTCAATCCGTCCTTGCTCAGCGTGATGATGTGTCTTTGTCGATCAAGATGTTCCCAATGTGCACCGACTGCAATCCGAATCTCACCCGCAATATGCACGCCAACGCCTGCTGGGCCGCGCGCGCTGCAGAGACGGCTGGAATCCTTGGTGGAGAGGGTGCTTTTTGGGAAATGCATCGGTGGCTCTTTGACAACAAGGGTCAGTTCCCTGGTGGCCGACTTCCTTCTCTTGTAGAGGAGTTGGGATTCGATCGACAGGAATTCACAGAGATCATGACCAGCGATGAAACGCTTGATCTGGTGCAAGGTGACATCGCCGATGGTGTGGAACTTGGCCTGTTCTACACACCGATGATCTTCATCAACGGCGTTGAGTTGAAGTGGCACATGCTTCCATCCAACCTCAAGCGAACCGTCAATCGGGTTGCTGATGCGATTGCTTCCGGACAGGCGGAATCCGAAATCGAGGTGCCGCCAACCAGCATCGACAAGTATGTCGCCGACTGGCGAGACGGCCGGAAGACTAATGTCTTGCCTGCCGACCGGACGTTCAAACGATCGAATGTTGTTGACACTGCGCCAAAAGTGTTGGCCTTCATCGATTTCATCAGCCCGAATACAAAGACGTTTCTTGATGAACTCCGCGCGTGGGAGGAACTACATGGACCTACCGACCTAGAACTTCGCGTCAATCCGATTTCGCACGATTGCAATCCGAATCTTCCAGCGCGAATGCAGAGCCGAGATGGCGCGTGCCTTGCCGCTCGAGCACTGAAGGCTGCTGGGGTGGTGGGGGGTGGAGATAAGGCCATTGAGATGGCGTTCTGGCTCATCGACAATGGGCCGGATCTTGGCACAATGGGTCAACAGGCACTTGTTGATCATGCGATCGCCATCGGAATCGATGGACAACGATTCGCCGAGGCCCTCAATTCAGTTGGTGTTGAAAAACTCGTCGATCAGGATGTTGCAGAATTCAAACGTGATCGATTCAAACGCGTCCCAACCGTGGTTGTTGGAAAGCGAGTCATCCCCCGAGTCGCCTTGCAAGGACACACGGTTATTGGCCGCGTACTCGATGATGTTCAGGGCCGCTGAGAAGGTTTTGTGACCGGAGTCGTGGGCTGTTCTTCGATTCGCATGATTCGACCACTGCGTTGATAGGGCCCCGAAAACGTGCATATGTACAGTTCTCCATCCGGCCCGACACCGAATGAACTTGGAAACAGGCGTTTTTCGCCCGTCAATTCCTTGGTTTGCACCACATCATCGTCCCTACGACGCGCACCCCACAGGCGGCCACTCATGTAGTCGCCGTAGAAATACACGCCTTGCATCTCTGGAAACTGAACACCACGATACACCTCTCCGCCAGTGACTGATCCACCATCGCGGCGACCATATTCGATGATTGGATCGATGAATATGGTTTCATTCTCTTCATCGCCATTGAAGGGGTGCTTTCCTTCTCGGTGATTCCAGCCGTAGTTCCCTCCGCGTGTGATGATGTCGATCTCCTCCCACGCATTCTGCCCAACATCTCCAGCCCACAACTCGCCGGTGTCTGTGTCAAAGGCCATTCGCCATACATTTCGAAGTCCACTTGCCCAAATCTCCGGGCGAACGCCATCCTTCCCAACGAATGGGTTGTCTGGTGGGATCACATACGGACGACCGTCCTCGCTGTTGGATGGGTCAATGCGAATGAGCTTTCCAAGAAGGGTGGACATGTTCTGGCCGTTTCCCTGAGGATCCGCCGCGCTTCCACCATCACCAATTGAGAGGTAAAGCATTCCATCTGGTCCAAACACCACAGTTCCACCGTTGTGGTTGCCCCATGGTTGCTCGACTTCGAGAAGAACTTCCTCTGTATCTGCATTGACTTTGAACTCTCCATCAGATCCTGTAAACCTCGACAGGACCGTCCGCCGTGGCTTCTTCCTCGATCGATAGGTGTACAACTGCCGAACCGTCGGCCACGATGGATGAAATGCAACGGATAACAGCCCCTCTTCGCTGTTCCGGGTTGTCAGGCGATTCCGAAGGTCCAGCAAGATGCGATCCTCACCGCCACGAAGTGGTGCCGCTACCACACGGCCCGACCGTTCAACGATGATGAGTGAATCATCCAATCCCGGCATGGCAAGCACTTGTACTGGCTCGCGATACACGTGGCCCGGAAGCGCCGGGACGGCCTTGATGTCTGGAATCGTCGCAGGCAACGGTGTGGTCTGCGTGCATATCAGGAGGACTACTGAGAAATACATGGTCGCCATTGTAGGGAAGCATCAGAAAGAGGATGCCAACAACCACAACACGACAAGGCCAATGCCGCTTGGTATTCGAGTGGTGTTGCGGCGACCGAGCATGATGCCGAGTCCCGCACACTCTGCCGCGCACACCCATGCCCACGATGGTGCTGTGATGTCAATTCCGGACCCCGGTATCCAATCAAGTAGGTGGACCGACTTCCACAGCATGGAGGTCACCACATTGAGCGCATGACCACTCAAATCTGATGCAAACACCGAAGCGCACAAGAGAATCCGAAAGTATCCAAGAACCAGAACGCCTGCAACCATTGGAAACAGCACCAGGGTCGCAGGGATTCCAAGCAAACTCATCATGCCAAAGTGGTGGGCTGCAATTGGAGTTGCCACAAGCCACGCGGTTGTTGTCGCCCGAATTGATTCCACAAGTGCCGATCGTGGAATGCCGGTGATCTCGATACGACGAGACCACGCCGGAAAGACGTAGATCAGTGCAGCAACAACGGAAAAACTGAGTTGAAACCCAATGTCAACAACCGCCCGTGGATTCTCTAACTCTATTGCCAACGCTGCAACTGCCAACACGCTTCCAGCGGACACCCTCCATCGCAAACTTGAAAGCCCTGCCGCCACCAGTACCATCATTCCTGCCCGAGCAAGCGGTGTGCGAATCTCGGCAACACACAACATCATCACAGTTGCCACGACTGCAACAGCCGATCCACGCCGGATCGATGCGCCACACCAGCGGGTTCCAGCCAGAACAATGCCGCACAACACCGCCAGATGAAGACCGCTCACGGCCAGAAGATGGGCAGTTCCCGTCCCTCGAAATGGTGCTGCAATCTCGTTCCACCCACCGTCACGTCGACCAAGCACGATGGCCGACACCATTGAATTGATATGACCACCAGAAAGAGGCGGTGCCGTCAATACCTCCTGCACACGATGACGAGTCGCGTTGAGCCATTGCTGCCACTGCCGTGGGGGGTCGATGTATTGAATATGCGCTGCGGTGAATATCTCGAAAGTTGTACTCCGACCATCGCGACCGAGCCCGGTTGTGCAGCGACCCGTGGCGTCAATGCACGATCCAGCCGCAAGAGAGATGCCACTTGATTTCAATAGAACGCGACCACTGGCCGCGTGCCATGTGCTTGGATCGGACCCGCACGATGGTTGATTCCATGCCTGAACGTGGCACCACCGCCGACCATCGCCCCGCTGCGGACCCACGCGAAGCCGCAGCCGAATCGGGCCAGCCTGGGAAGAACCCATCAAGCACCGGATATCGGTTGCCGATGCCAATTGCGTCTGCCTGGCTGCTCGGCCAGCCGAAAGGAGAACACACGCCACCAGAAGGGATACCAGCATGACAGAACGCCGCTGAGACGCTGCGATCAGCCACGGTGAAGACGCCAGAAGGCTCACAAGCCAAAACCACCAGGGCAGGCCGGATACGCACCCGATGAGCGATCCGATGGTCCAGCCAGCAGCGGTCCATTCGATCTTTCCAGAGACGCGTGGTGGAGTCTTGAAGTCCGACATTGGGGGGGAGGTGTGGGGGGGTGACATGTGGGGGGGTGACGTGTGGGGGGTGAAGTGTGACCACCCTTGGACCCGCATCCTCCGAATCGTGCCAAAACGCGTCGGCAAGAAATCGTGGATACTGCGTGCTTCCATGCATCACATTTTCGGCCACGATGTTGCAATCTCCACCTTTGAGCAGTCGATCCAATCGCGGCGGATGCACCATGCGTGGATCATTTCTGGGCCGACCGGGGTCGGAAAGTGTTCACTTGCCCGTGAGGTTGCTTCGGTACTACTCGACCCAGAATCATCCATCGATACGATTGGACGCGACGCCTCACCGTGTTCACAGGCCGCCAAACTTCTTGAATCGAACACCCATCCGGATCTGCACATGATCCACCGGACGCTTGCAGCATGCAGTAACAACCCGCGTCTCCGCGATCGAAAGCAGATGAACATCCCGCTCGATCTGCTTCGAGAACACATGCTTGGTGGACGAACCAGCGATGGACGTGTTCACGAGGCCGCGGCATATCACACACCGTCACTGGCGACCGCAAAAGTATTCATTGTCGATGAGGCAGAGCGGTTGGACTTGCCTGGACAAAACGCGCTTCTCAAGACACTGGAAGAACCGCCGCCCTCAACCTATCTCTTTCTCATCACCGCAAGACCCGAGCGACTTCTTCCGACGATCTGGAGCCGCTGTCAACACGTCCGTTTGTCACCACTGAATCGATCCGACATGAATGCCTGGGTTGACGCAGGTGCGTTGGATATCAAGCCGCAGGAACTCGAAACTGTTCTTGATTTCAGTGATGGATCTCCCGGCATGGCGGTTCGCTCGCTGCGCGGCGAGTTGTTCGAGTGGATTCCTTCACTGGAACCGATGCTCGAACAGCTCGATCGGGGCGTCTGGCCGCCAGAGGCCGCCCTAGGTATGGCTGAGCGGATCGACGCATGGGCCAAGGCTGTTGTCAAAGACAACCCAAGGGCCAGCAAGGATGCCGCGAATCGCGAAGGTGCAGAAATGATGTTCCGGGTAATGCTGCAACACGTGCGTCGTCGCCTTCGCCACGAGAGAAGCGGCGAAGATCTTGAGCGGTTGTGCATGACGATTGATCGTATTGCAGAAGCCGAGAGCCAGTGCGCGGCAGGACTCAACCTGAAACATGTGCTTGAGGCACTCACCGCAGAATGGGCAATAACAACCCCAATGGTTGGTTGACTACCGATCGATCGGTTTGGTGGATCCAAATCCACCAATGGCCTGAACGGGACGCCTTGAGCAGACGAACACCACGACCACTCCAGCAAGAACCATGCAGACGCTCAGCAGTTGACCCCGCTGAAGGCCCGCCAACAATGCCACCCCCTCGTCTGGCTGGCGGACGATTTCGGTCAATACGCGGAGGATGCCGTACCCAACCAAGAACCAGCCCGCCACGACACCGGGCCGCCGAGGATTCCACCACACCACAAGCAACAGAATGGCAAGCACGGGGCCATCCGCCATCGCTTGGATCAGTTGCGAGGGCCACCAGGCCGTCAGGTGTCCGACGATTGCTTCGACCACGACCGGGTCTCCCTCGTGCAGCGAACGTACAACCTGTTCGTGTACCGTCGCGTCTCCACCAATGATCGGCGCGACGGCTGATACATCAATGGTCCCCGAATACACCTCCTCGGGGTACTTGACGCTCCACCATGGGGGGTTCTCCTGCATCGAGTCGGCAATCCGTTTGCCCCACAATTCGCCGTTGACAAAATTCGCAAGCCGCCCCAAGAACAGCCCCGGCGGTGCTGATACGGCCATCAAATCAACGAGGTGCATGGGCGGGAGCCGGTGTTTCCATGCGAAAATCAGCATGGCGGCGACAACGCCAAGAATGCCACCGTGGCTTGCCATGCCGCCGCGATGAATCGCGAGAAGCTCCCACCACGGCGGGGAAACCGAGAAACTGACGAACAGTTCCGGCCGATAGAACAGTGCATATCCCAGCCGCCCACCGACCAACACGCCAATCACGGCATACACCATGAGATCGCCAACCGCGGCCGCAGGAACGACCGAACGATTGGTTCTGGCCATCCATCGAAGAAGAACCCACGCGAGAACGAATCCCGCCGCGTACGCCAATCCATACCATCGGATTCCCCAGTCGGACGACAGTGGAATCGCCACCGGATTGAGGCGGTGTAGGTACGATTCGGCCACAATGAGTAGTGAACTGTCCATGAGCATCCGTGTATCGCCGAAAGAAAGCGTTGAAGAATCGAATGAATACTACTTCAGACGCCTTTGACCCAACGCCGATCTTCGCCTCCCTGCTTCAGGGTAACCGGCTCGATCGCGGCACCACCAAGCGGTTGTTTGAGGCCATGATGACCGGCAGCATTTCCGAGCCGCAGATTGCCGCGGTATTGACGATGCTCACCATGCGAGAACTTGATCCGGAGGAACTCACCGGAGCGGCCGAGATCATGGCCGATCACGTCACGCCGATCCCAACCGGCATTGATTCTGACTCGCTGCTCGACACCGCAGGAACCGGCGGCGCTCCAAAGACATTCAACGTATCGACCGCGGCCGCCATCGTCGCGGCAGCGGCGGGAACGCCGGTCGCCAAGCATGGCAATCGATCTCGGACCGGCCGGGGCTCGGCCGAAGTACTCCAGTCGCTTGGAATCAACATCGATGCCTCGCCCGAAGTTCAGTCCCGCTGCCTTGAACAGGCAGGAACCTGCTTCTGTTTCGCCATCCACCATCACCCAGCCACCCGTTTCGTTGTGCCGGTCCGCCGCGCTCTTGGATTTCCCACCATCTTCAATCTCCTTGGACCACTGACCAATCCGGCCGGTGCTCGGCGGCAACTGCTCGGCGTGTGGGATCACCGATTCGGACCACTGCTCGCCGAAACACTTCTTCGACTTGGGTCGGTTCGCGCCATCGTCGCCCACTCCGACGATGGTCTCGATGAGGTTTCCATCTCCGCACCAACCACGCTGTGGCATGTCCAAGATGGTGCGGTCCGAGAGGAGCGAATCTGCCCGGAAGATGTCGGACTGCGAGCCTGTCCAATCAAATCGGTGACGGCACACGATTTGGACTCGGCGACCGAAATGATTCGGTCTGTTCTCACCGGAACCGATCGCGGTGGACCTCGTGATATGGTGCTCATCAACGCTGGGGCGGCCATGCTCGCTGGTGGGGGCGTTTCATCATTGTCCGAGGGGGTCCAAGTGGCTGGGGATATCATCGATTGTGGGGCCGCTATCGAGACGCTGAACAAGCTTGGCGAAGTCAGTCGATTGGATTGAGTGGCCGTGCGTTGCGTTCGTGCTGGAAGAACCAGAGTCATATTCTCCTCCTCTTCGTATTGTGCCTGTTGATTTGTGGGCCTGTGGGGCGGCGTGCGCCATAAACCCCGGCGAACAACGGAGCACCGTGAATCCAGGCGACGCGGGCAACCTGTCAATTGGTCTGTCTCTTGGTGTCGCCTTTGGTCGTTTGGCGGATGGTGTGCGGGCCGCTGCTAATCAGCCGACCGCAAGGAACAATCAGCATGTCGACCAACGCCTTAGAATTGACACCAATTGACATCTTGTGAAGGGGCTATACGGTCGTGTGAGACGGCCCAAGACCCCCCGGACTCCCCAGACACCCCCAATGGCACTATTCCTCAAGCAGGACCGATTCGAGTTGGGCGATGTCTTGGTCGAGGTGGTTATCCCCGGTTCGCCGCCCGTTGATGGATCGGACCGCATGCATGACGGTCGTATGATCGCGGCCACCGAAATAGCCGCCAATCTCACCAAGGCTGAATCTGGTGTGTTTGCGGGCGAGGTACATACCAATCTGCCGAGGGAGCGAAACGCTCTTGTGGCGACGCTTGGAGAGCAAATCAGTGAGTTTGAGGCCGTAATAGCCTGAAACCGTGTCCAGAATATCCTGAATCGTCAGCTGGGCAGGACCATTGACCTTGACTTGGTTTCCAATTGACTTCTTGGTCAGTGCCAGATCGATATCGACACCATCGAGCATCGCCATGGTCTGAATTCTGGTGATGGCCCCTTCGATCTCTCTGATATTGGTGTCGATTCTGGCGGCGATATAGCCAGCCACATCGTCAGGAAGTTCCACAGACCGGAGCAGTGCCTTGGACTTCACGATTGCAACACGGGTTTCGTAGCAGGGTCGCTCGATATTGGCGACCAAGCCACACCCGAAGCGGCTGGTGAGCCGCTCTTCAAGATCGGGGATTTCATTGGGCGGTGCATCTGAACTCAAGACAACTTGCCGTCCGCCTTGATACAGCGTGTTGAAGGTGTGGAAGAACTCCTCCTGAGATGTGTCTCGCTTGGAGAGATCATGAATATCGTCCACGACCAGCAAATCGTAGTTTCTGAAGCGGTGCCGGAAGGAACTCATCTCGCCACCCTGCACGGCTTCAAGAAACTGGTTCATGAAGGCATTGCAAGATGTGTAGTAGATGCGCATGTCTGGGTTGTTGCGCATGGATTGTTGGCAGATGGCCTGAAGCAAATGGGTCTTTCCGAGTCCAACACCACCGTGGACAAAGAATGGGTTGTACGCCCGACCTGGTTGCTGCGCCACAGCGGATGCTGCAGCGTGTGCAAGGCGGTTGTCTGGTCCGACCACAAAGGACTCAAATGTGTAATCGGGCGACAACAACATTTCGCCATCATGGTCGTTTTGGATTGAGCCGCTCGTGACAACATCATCGGTCGGAGCACAAGCGGAAAGATCCTCTGGGGTGATGAACTCAATGCCAAGAAGTCTTCCGGTTGCCGCTTGAGTCGCCTCGGTAAATTGATCGGTGCACCGCCGCTGGAGGTATCGAAGTTGTACCGGTTCCTGCACGAGGAACCGAATCGTTCCCCCATCCATATCAACGGCTTCGATGTCGTTGAACCAGTGGCGACAATCTGATGGGTGCTGATCCCACAGATGCTCAAGCACCGATCGCATCACTCTCGCATCAACCACTGCCATTCTGTGAAGTTCTCTCTTCCCTGCGTCCAGTACTGCGGAGCAACGGCCTCGATCCCGGCTCGTCCCACCAAGCCAACACCCAAAACTAAGGGTCAGTGGAGATTTCGTCAACCATCTGCTTTGAGGATTTCTCGGCGTGTTCTATTTGCGCGTCATACCGCGCTCGGTTTCGGCGGTGGTCCATGAGCATATGGACGCGGGCGGCCTGTGTTTCACCAAGGACCTCCTCAACCCGCATCCGGGCCTGTTCCAGATTGGTTCGCCGGGATCCATGCAGCAAAACGATGTCACGAGCCTCCCACGCCTCCAGGAGTTCCGGTAGGTCTTCCACATGCAGATGCCGACCCACGCTGGCCCGATCTCGGTGGGCGGGATCGAAAAAGGTGCATTCAGCCAGAACCACCTTTGCCTTACAAAACTCGTCGCGAAGCAGGTTTGCGCACATCTGTGTGTCACCGGTATAGGCCAGGAGCGGGATTTCAAGGTCGTAGGTGATCGATTCGCCACGCGACTTGAGTTCCCGAATCCGCGACTGAGGCAGGTTGCTGAGTTCCGTTCTCAACTTGCTGCGATACTCCACCGCCACATAGCCCAGCGCGAGGGTTGCATGCAGCATTTCAATGGCCCGAAGTCGGATATTGGGCTTGAGATCGACTTCTTCCAGATGCTCCATGCCGTGAATCTGGTAAGGGGTGTCTTGATTCTCAACCGGGGACCAGGCGGCCATCATGTCCATGAGTGGCTGCTCGAGCCGCTTGGGGCACACACATCGCCCCACTCCCATTTTCTGAAAGACCCGCTGGCTGAACCAATATGGCAATCCGCCAACATGATCCATATGTCCGTGACTAATGGCAGCAAGGGGCGAGGACAGGGCGATCCGCGGACACCAGCCCATATCGAAGACCACATCGAGTTCAGGAACCTGCACGACGGTGCTCTCCCCAGCCACACTCGAGCCCTGAATCCGCCAGGGAGGGCAATACAGGAATCCAAGTCGTTCGCGGAGGAGTGGTCGTTTGGGGATCATAAGCGTGGTGGGAGGGGGGTCAGGATTCACGGGCAATGACTGCATCGGCAAGGAGATGCAGCATGGTGGTGGCTCGGTTGTCTGGAAGCGGGGCCAGGTGGCGACGGGCGGACGCCACGAGGTCACCAGCCGTTGCTTCGGCCGAATCAAACCACCCCTCGTCTTGTAGGCGTTCCCGGAGCTGCGCGTGGCAGCGATCGCGGACCAGAGCCGCGATGGATCGGCGGCTCGACTCATCGCCGTGTTGCAAGGCGCGAATAAGTGGCAGCGTCAACTTCCCCATATCCAGATCCCGACCGGTTGTTTTGCCGACATCCCCCTGATTGGCGGTGAGATCAAGCAGATCATCGGTGATCTGAAAGGCAATACCAACATCAACACCAAATCTCCGCATCGCCGTCTGGATCGTCTGATCGCCGCCGCTCATGTGGGCGCCAAGTTCACAACAGGCGCCGATCAGCGAGGCGGTCTTCCTTGTGACAATCGTAAAGTAGAGATCTTCAGTCAACTCCAGATCTTCGCGGTGGTGGAGCTGAACGATTTCACCCTCACAAAGCGTGTTGGTCACGTTCCCAAGCCTCAAGTTGACAGCGGGCTGACCAAGCGTGGAACACAGATGAAAAGCGTTTGAAATCAAGTAGTCACCAAGCATGACCGCCATCTCGTTGCCATGCAAAGAATTGACGGTCGCGCCGCTTCGGCGAACAGGTGATTCATCAAGCACATCATCGTGGACGAGCGTGGCCATATGAATCATCTCGACAACAGCCGCGATGGTGCGGTGTTCATCGCGAAGTGTGGCCGACTCGGCACGCTCATCAACAGCGAGTCCAGAGAGCAGAACCAGCATCGGCCGGAGCATCTTGCCGCGATATCGCGCCACGTGGATCGACAACGTATTGACCGGAGGAAACTCACTGGCGAGTTGAGTCTCGAAAATTCGGGACACCTCTTCCAACTCGGTTCCAAGAAGATCCGCAAGCCGCGAATCAATACCACTGATGTTGAAAATGGTCATCATCTACTTCACCCCGACCACATAGGCGATCCACCCCTCACAGGCTTCACCCTGCTCAACGACGGCCCACTCGCCATTGCCCTCCTCGGTTTCATCATCGGTTCCTTCCCAGTAGACAACAGCCTTCTTGAACCCAGCCTCAAGAAGCATCTCCCGGATTTCCGGAATGGTCCAGAG
>CAYYGU010000006.1:0-30012 GCA_964471525.1 uncultured Isosphaeraceae bacterium | reverse complement strand
GCGGCCGAGAGGTAGAACAGTTCGATGACCCGCGAGTGACGCTGCCGCCTGGCCTTGAGCACCGTCTCGACATGCTCCTTGGGGTGCACGTAGATGAAGTTGCCCTCTTCGAGGGAAGCGCAGTCGGCGACCTCGAGAACGGCCGCGAGGGCTTCATCGAAGGTCACGTCGTAGAGGTTGACGCTGACCGTGGCCGTGACATCGCGGCCAGCGAGGATGTTGCGGTGCGAGACCTCCGAGAGCATCTCAAGAATCTGCGTCAGTTCGATGTCGCGGGCGTTGAGGTTGAAGGTGCCGTAGTCGGTGGCTTCGACGTCGGCGTCGCCCTCAATGACCTCGGCGGGCGGCGTCTCCACTCCGGGAGGTACGGCCTCTGCCGCCGCGGCGGGCGATTCTACCGCTGCAACTGGCGGATTATCGGATGATTGGGCATAGGACCCACCAGCGAGGGTGGTCCCAGACAACAACACGGTGAGGAACAGTGTGCGCATCGACGTTGGATATCGGTCCATTGGTACTCATGCCTTCGCCCTCGTCCTTATCGGTCCCTCTGGCCTATTCCATGCGAAGCACGTATCGGTCGCCGCCGCGGCTGAGTACGACGGTTTTCGCTTGGATTTCAACAAGCGTGAAGGGCAGGCCCGCAGAACCGGACACCGTGTCGCCCCGGCGACGGGTTGTACCGTCGATGACGGCCAGGGCCGGCGGCATCGAAGCCTCAAGCCGCATGGCGGCGATGGCCTCGCGAGGATCAGCGGCCGCCTGTGAAGAACTCGAGCGTACGCCGGCCTCCGAATCCTCCGCCTCTTCGCCGGGGAAAAAGGTCGTGTCGATGGCGAAGGGGTCGCGGCTGGGACGATCGGGCAAGATGACGGTGATCGGCGGGCCAGCATCGCCCGCGAGCGCGGAGTCTGCAGCAGGCTCAACCTGCACCTCCGGCTCGGCCAAGGCGGTTCGGGGGATGCGTTTGATCACGATGAGCCGCGTCCAGAACAGCATGCCGACGGCGGAGAGTACGCACAGCACCGCAAAGCGTTTGCGATCGGCCGTCAGTCGGATTCCGAATCGTCGAAGGTTCAGCATGAGGTGCGTCATGGCGTTGTGTCTCCCTGCCCCGGCGGGGCGTAGACCACATCGAGCGCCAGCGAGGCGCGGAGGGGCTGCGGGCCATCGACCGGCTGTTCCTGATCGATGAGTGTCATCTCCAAACCAGACACCCGAACGAGCCGTGACAAGCCCTCGGCCCGCTCCAGAACGGACCAGATGCTCTGGAAGTCGGCCTCAAGTTCAATCCGCAGCGGCAACACCTGAAAGCGGTTGGCTTCGGGCGATGGTCGGTCCATGACCGTGAACGTCTGATCGCGAACGGTGTGCCCGTCCACTTCAAGCGACAACGATTGCATCAGCCCTGCCACGTCCGCCGTACCCGGAACGCGGCGGCATTCCAGATCGCGACGCTGCCTGGCATCGGCCAAGCGGCTGGTTTCGGCAGCGAGTGCCTCTTCGGCCAGCGAGAGAGCGCCGACCTTCTGCTGCAACTCGATCAACTGGACCTGCCTCGCGTCGGCGGTTTGCCAGTCGGGCCACGCGGAGAACCAGATCAAGAGCGTCGCGGCGGCGAGCGTACCCAGTATTGCCAGTCGTTCACAATTCACCCGACTCATTCGGCGGCCTCCTCGGCGCGGGCCATCGCTTCATCCTGCCGAACATCCTCTGGACGCTGCACGATGAAAGAACGATCAAGATCGATCGTGAACAGAATGCTGAATCCTCGTGCCGGGCGGCCCCGAACCGTTCGTGAGCGGCTCGCTTCGAGCCGGACATCTTCAAATGCCGCCTGCCCACCCATGCGGCGAGCCACGGTTGCAACATCCTCATCGCTGGCCGCATAGCCCTCGATGGCGCCAAGCAACTGCCGGGGTTCGGCATCGTCGGTTCCCATTCGGCGGCCGTCGTCATACTCCATGGAAAGTGATTCGAGCGTACTGCCCGCTGGAAGCGATTCAACAATACCGGCCAGCAATGAACTCACCGGCATCGGAAGCGCGACATCGCGGTAGTCCTGTACCGCCGCTTCGATATCACGGGCAGCCTTGGCACACGCAATGGTCTGGGATTCCAATTCCAAGGATTGGCGAGCCAAGGCCTCCAGCCGCACGAGGTCGCGACCGGTTTGCTCGGCTCGGATGCTCGACCATGTCGTCGCGCCACCGGCGAGGATGGCTACAGCAAGGCAGAACCCGATGGTGCGGCGCAGCCGCTGTCCAGCCTCCGCGCAGGCGCGAACGCTCGCGGGCATCAGATCGATTCCGTGCAGACTCATGCGGCCCGCCTTCCGCTGCTCCGGGTACCGCTGACGCCACGCAGACTCAAGCCTGCAGCCGCAGCCCAACCCTCGAGTGTGCCACATTGGACGGCCAGTACCTTGGACAGACCCTCGCGCAGATCGCTCATACAGGCAGACTCATCATCGAGTAGCACCGGCAAGCGGCAGGCCGACTGCACCAATTCGGACAGGCCTGGCTCGGCAGCATGGCCGCCTGTGAGCAGAAGATGATCGGGGCGATCGCCTCGGATCGCCACGCTGAAGTGTCGCAGGCACAGCATTGCCTCACGGGCGAGTTCGGCAAGAACAGGACGCGCCGCTTCGGAAACGGCCTTGTCGGTCGATGGGTCGAGGGCGGCGGCACGCTGCATGCGGGCCTGCCGCAATTCAGCGGCCGCGTCGGCTTCGAGATCCAAGCGCTCCGACACCCGCAGATCGAGATGTCGACCACCAATCGCAACGGGCTTGCAGAATGCGATGTGTTGGCCTTGAAGGATCAACAACACCGAACCGCTCTGCCCGACATCGAGGATGGCGCGGGCTCGGCTGGTATCGACATCGCGGCGGAACCGGCGGCTGAACAGTCGGGCGACACCGCCAAAGTCGGTATCAACCGCCACCGGTCGCAGGCCTGCTGCCAGCACCGCATCGAGCCGAGGCTGCATGCGGCCACGGTCGGCGGCGATGATGAATACTTCCTTGCCCCCTTCGCCGGCCGCTCGCATCCAATCACATTCGAGCGTCTCACGAGCCACGCCGAAGCGTTCTGCGGCTTCCCAAGCGACGGCTTCGTCCAATTCGGTGTCCGGCATGTCGGGGAGCTTCGCCAGCTGTGTCCATATTTCGCTTCGGGGCATGCTGACCACGCACCGTCGACCGGTGAATCCACCCGTCACGAAGGCGGCGCGAATCGACTCGGCAAGGGCTTCGGGTACATCTCCATGCTCGGGCATTGGAGCCCATGCGGCCCCGGTCACGCCAAGGTGACCACGGTGGTCACAGACCTGAATCATGCGAGCGCCGTCATCCTCGAAGGCGATGCCCACGTGGCCGGTCGTCGATCGAAAGCGTTGTCCAAAGAAACTCACAATTCACCTCGTCAGGGCACCCGCGCCACGACCACACGGCCGGTCACGGGCGCGACATCAATCTGCCACGTATCTGTTCCATCTGAGAGTTGCACCGACGCAGCACCAGCGCCAAGCCCCGGCGCGGAGACCGTCCCGCCGAGACGGTCGAAGGTCAATTCACGCCCGCCTTCGGCCGTTGTCACATCGGTGATCTGTACATCCTGGAACCGCTCGTCCGCGCCGAAGTCCACGATGAAATCGCCACCTCCGCGGCGGGTTCGCCACGGATCGTCGGAGAAGTCAGCGGTCGCAGCATCGAATGCATCATTGAAGTTCGCGTCGGTCACGTTGACCATGCACCAACCGCTTCCGTCGGTGTAGAAGTGCAGTCTGCGATACTCTTGGCTCTGCACGGCGTCGCACTGGGCCCACGAGATGTCCGCGACCAATTGCCGGGCGGCCGCCTGAATCTCGGTATCGCCGCGATCGGCCAGGTGTGGAATGAGAAGCACCGCCGCAATACCAAGCAGCGTCAGCACAAGCACCATCTCCACCAGGGTGTAGGCGCAGCGAGCCGGGTTGGATCGGCGGGTGGTCACGACGCAGGCATCCCCTTGAGTGTGATGGCTCCGGACTTGAGGTCGCCGCGAAGGCTTTGGACCTCGCTGTTGAGCGTCTTGAGCAGTTTGATCATCTCCCGCCGCTGCTCGAAGGCAACGGTCGAGGTCGACCCAACGCCACGGGGCTTGGCCTTGCCCGCCCCCTGCGCCATGGCAGCGGTGTCGCCCAGGGGCGGATTGGCAGCGGCGCGTGCCCACAAATCCGCCGTCAGAAGCGTGGCGGTCACGGTGAGCATCAATGACAAGTAGGTATCGCGGTTCATACATTTCATGGTGGGTGCCTCCTTGCTGTCCCAAGAGGTGGCATCGGTTCGGCGAATGGGGGGTCTGGAGCGGAACCCACCGACCCAGTGAAGATCCCCACAGGGGGTCCATCTTTTCGCCCCAAGAGGGCCCTCTCACGGCCAATACATGCTCCAAGGCCCGAAGAATGAGAAAAACAAGATCCGGGCATCGGTCCCCTCCGACCGATGCCCGGTATCTCGACGTTCAAGACCGCCCTTCGGGCGATTCACCCCCCCACAGGGTGGCTCACCAGGCTTCGACCGCCGTTGTGTCGGCTGCATCTGAGTCGCCATCGCCATCGATGTCGTAGGAAGCACCGGCGGCAAGGGTCAGGGTCAGATCACCGGTTCCTGCGGCATAGACCTCGGTGAAGAAGTTCGGCCAGGTCGGAGCGGACCGGATGTAGTTCGCTGCGGTCAACTCGGTCCAGTCAACGCCGCCACCAGCGGCGCCGGGATAGGCCCCCGTTTGCGAGCGAAAGAGCTCGACTTGGCTTCTCATGGTCTGCAGCTGGGTTCGGGCGCTGCTGACGCTGGCGTCGTCTGCGGCATTGGTGAACTGCGGGATAATGACCGCAGCAAGAATGCCGAGAATCACGACGACAATGAGGATTTCGATGAGGGTGAAGCCGCGAGCGGCACGTCGAATGTGAGGGGTCATGGCCTGAACACTCCGTTCCGGGGATTGATCCGACCAACACACGCGGCCGTCGGGGCTCACCGGGCAATTACAATTTGGTCCGCCTTCACAATCGGTCCCCCACCGCCTCCCATTCACGCATCTTCGGCAGTCCGCTTCAATCCGAGCGGGCACGACACGAACACAACTCCCCCAAGCCGCACAATCCCACCCCAGTCGGCCCGAGTACTCGGAGGACCCTGATAGAATCGCCGCCCCGTTTGTCCCTTTGGAGAATTCGCTGTGGTTCACATCAAGGCATTCGAAGCGGTGCGGCCGCCGGCACCACTGGCATCCCAAGTGGCCTCCCCGCCCTACGACGTCGTCTCGACCGACGAGGCCCGCGAGCTCGCTGCGGGGAATCCGCTTTCCTTCTTGCACGTCATTCGCCCAGAAATCGATCTGCCCGCGAACACCGATCCGTTCGACGAGTCGGTGTACCAAGCCGCCCACGACGGACTTGCGTCGCTCATCGAACAGGGCGGTCTTGAGCGGGATGCCGAGCCGGCCATGTACCTCTACCGGCAAGTCTGGCAGGGCCACAGCCAGATCGGAATCGTGTGTTGCTGCCACGTTGATGACTACCGCAACAACATCATTCGCAAGCACGAGAAGACGCGGCAAGACAAGGAAGATGACCGGACCCGCCACGTGCTGGCACTGGATGCCAATGCTGGCCCGATCTTTCTGGCCTTTCGGAGTAATGACGCCATCGAGGCCAGGCTGTCCGGTGATTCGGCCGGTCGCCCGCTGTATCACTTCGTCACACCGGACGGCGTGACACACACGGCGTGGAAAGTCGCTGATCCAGCAGCCTACATCAAGTTCTTCAAAGGCATCCCCCATACCTACGTCGCCGATGGACATCACCGCACCGCCAGCGCAGCTCGCGCCGCAGCGGCGCGGGCAGCGCAGAACCCCATTCACACAGGGACCGAGGAATACAACTGGTTTCTCTCGGTCCTATTCCCGGCCAATCAGTTGACCATCCTGCCCTACAACCGCGTCGTCGCAGATCTCAACGGGCTCAGTGAACTCGAGTTCATCGAATCGCTTCGAGGCCTGGGTGATGTGGTGCAGACCGACGACCCCGAGCCGGATCGACCCTGCACATTTGGAATCCGCGTGGGCGGACAGTGGTGGTCGCTGGCAATTGATGAAGATTCGGTCGATTGGAGCGACCCCATTGCCTCGCTCGATGTCTCGCTGCTCCAGGACCGCATCCTCCACGCCATTCTGGGCATCAATGATCCGCGAACCGATCCGAGAATCGGCTTTGTCGGCGGCATTCGCGGTACCGACGAACTCGAACAGCGGGTCGCATCGAGCAAGGCCGCCGCCGCGTTTGCCTTGTATCCCACCAGCATCGACCAACTGCTGAGCGTCTCGGATGCCGGATCGTGCATGCCACCAAAGTCCACCTGGTTCGAACCCAAACTTCGCAGCGGGCTCTTTGTCCACATGCTCGACTCCGCACCAATGCCAAATCCACTGGAGACATCATGAACGCCCAAGTCTTGACAACCGACGCGCCAGAATGTGCCGACACATCTGCGGCACCGACCATCCTGATCGCTGACACCTTCAGCCAAACCGGACTCTCGGCGTTGCGCGATCTCGGGTGCGCCGTACATGTGGATGCCGGGTTGGACGCCGAATCGCTTCCAGAGGCCGTTCGCACCCATCAGCCCAACGCCATCATCGTGCGTTCGACCAAAGTACCCAAGACCGTATTCGAGACCGCCGATCATCTTGGTTTGGTTGTCCGCGCGGGCGCCGGCTACGACACCATCGACGTCGCAGCCGCATCAGTCCTGGGCATTTCCGTCGCGAACTGCCCGGGCATGAATGCGATCGCAGTTGCCGAACTGGCATGGGGTTTGATTCTCTCATGCGATCGCCGCATTCCAGATCAGACCGTCGATCTTCGGGCCGGCGTTTGGGCGAAGAAGCAATACGCCAAGGCCGAGGGCCTGTATGGTCGCACGCTCGGCATCATTGGCCTTGGCCGAATCGGCCGAGAGGTCGCCAACCGCGGCCTTGCCTTCGGCATGAAAGTGATCGGCTGGGACCCCAATCTGACCGAGTCGCAGGCGAACGCCATGGGGGTGGGGTACTGCGAGGACCTGCTCAATCTTGCCAAAATGTCCGATGTCATATCGATTCACGTCGCGGCGGTTCCTGAAACCACGCATCTGGTCGGGCCGGAGTTCTGCGATGCCCTGAAGCCCGGGGCCATCCTCATCAACACCAGCCGTGGAAGCGTGGTGGATGAATCTGCGGTGACGGAGGCCATCAGAAGCAAGGGGGTCCGCGCCGGCCTCGATGTATTCGCCACTGAGCCCAAGGGCGGCGACTCGACCTTCGCCGATGCGATCGTTCAGGAGCCAGGCGTCATCGGAACGCACCACGTCGGCGCTTCGACCAATCAGGCTCAGGAGGCCATTGCAGGCGAAGCCGTGCGAGTCATCCAAGCCTGGATGGATACTGGCGAAGTACTCAACTGTGTCAACATCGCATCATCTACCCCTGCCTCGACGATTCTGACGGTGCGTCATCTCAATCGACCAGGTGTCCTGGCTCATGTCTTCGAGGTACTTGGGCGGAGCGACAACAATATTGAAGAGATGGAAAACGTGATCTATCAGGGAGGCGAGGCGGCCGTCGCGCGTATTCAGGTTGATGGCCCGGTGTCACCAGATGATCTGGATCTCGTCTGTGGCCACGAAGCCGTCCTCGGCGCCACGATCGCCACCATTCCATCCATGGACTCAGGAGCATCCGCATGACCGCCCCGACGATCAACTCAACGACACTGAACTTCTCCGCGGGTCCCGCCGTGCTTCCGGAATCGGTCATCGAACGCGCCGCACACGATCTGCACGATCTCGACAACACTGGCATCGGCGTTCTGGAACACAGTCACCGTGGGCCTGCCATCGCGCGGGTCTTTGAGGAAGCCACGAACGACTGCAGGGCCGTGGGCGATATTCCAGACGAGTTCGAAATCCTGTTCTTGCAGGGCGGCGCCTCGACGCAGTTCGGAATGATTCCGATGAACTTCCTGCCCGCTGGACGGACCGCCGACTATGTGGACACCGGATCGTGGACGAGCAAGGCCATCAAGGATGCGGGGCAAGTCGGCTCCGCACATGCGGCGTGGTCCGGCAAGGAGTCCGCCTATCGCAGCATCCCTGCTGATTCCGATATCGCATGGACCCAAGATGCGGCCTACGCGTACTACTGCACCAATAACACCATCTATGGAACCCGTTGGAACCACACGCCTGCGAGCAGTGCGCCGCTCATCGCAGATATGAGCAGCGATATTTTCAGCCGTCCCATCGACTGGTCCAAGCACGCGATGGTCTTCGCCGGTGCACAGAAGAACATCGGCCCTGCCGGTGTCACGCTCGTGGTCATTCGTCGCGACTTCCTAGGCACCGCCAACACACACTTGCCCGCCATGCTGCGGTACGGCATCCATGCAGAGAAAGCGTCGATGTACAACACACCGCCCGTCTTCGCGGTGTACTGCGCGGGTCTCGTCTTCAAGTGGATTTTGTCGCTCGGTGGCGTAGCGGCGGTCGAGACGATCAACGACCGCAAGGCCGCCATCATCTACAAGGCAATCGATGACTCGGACGGCTTCTACACCGGTCACGCCGATGCCGCGAATCGAAGCACGATGAATATTCCGTTTACCAGCCCATCGCCCGAGTTGGATGCCGCATTCATCGCCCAAGCCGCCGAGGCAGGCATGGTCAACCTCAAAGGACATCGCAGCGTCGGCGGCATTCGCGCTTCGGTCTACAACGCCTTCCCGGAAGCGGGCTGCCACAAACTCTCGGAGTTCATGACCGCCTTCGCGGCTGGCAACCGCTGCTGATCCACCATCTCACAGGAGAGATGAGGCGATCTCCATGAGGCGAGGTGTGTAGCCCGTACCGAAGAGCCGAACATGGTTCAGAAGATGCATCGCTTGAACCGTGGCAATGCGTGTTTGAACCTGCTGGGGCGGATCATGCCGATCCGAAGCCTCCCGCCACGATCCGACGAAGGCCTCGGGGACACCACCGAACAGCATGGTCATCGCCGGGTCCGCCCACGAGTCACCGATGAAACAGGCCGGGTCGAGTACCGCGACACCTCCCTGCGTGGGCTGAAGATTGCCTGACCACAGATCGCCATGCAGGAGCGATGGACGTGGGTGGCTCGGGACCAACTCGGGCAAGCGATTGATGAGCGTCTCAATCGCTTCGAATTCTGATGGTCCGAGCAGTTCGGCCCGAGTCACATCTCGAAGGAGCGGCCGGAACCGATGTTCGGCGAGGAACTCGGGCCAGGTGTCGCACCAGCCGCCCGCGAACACCGTCCCGCCGAGCCACACCTCATGCTCGCTTCCGTACCGCTGGCCCGCATCCACTGCATGGAGCCGCGCAAGCGACCGACCGGCGGATACCCAATCCACATTGTCACTTCGCGGCAAGTATTCCATGACAAGCACGGCGACAGACGCTTGCTCGACAAGACCGTGAACAAGCGGCACCCGGACAGTACCGGTTGCGGCAAGCTGTCGCGTATCACGATGCGCTGCCTGCAACATCCGCAACCCCTCGCCCCCCGCTGCCACCTTGCATACGAGCCGATCGCCGCCCTCCAATTGGACCAAACGTACATCGTGAATACTCCCACCGGAGAGCGATGCGGCCGAGCATGGCGAAGGCAAGCCAAGTTCACGCAGTGCCGACTGCACAATGGTCATCGCTCATCCACTCCACTGCCAAGCCACCGAGGGACGGATCGGCACGCACTCTCACCCAACAGAATCGGTGTGCCGAATGAGCGACCGCACGAGATTACGGCAACTCACATCGAGCAGTTCGAAGACCCGATCGAACCCCTCCGGTCCACCGTAGTAGGGATCCGGAACATTCATGTCGGCGACCTCACCATAGTGAGTCAGCATCAACTCGATCGACGCGTTGCCGCGGCCCAGCTGGCGTGTTTTGTGGAGATTATCGCCATCCATGCACATCACATGTTGAAACCGATCAAGATCATCCGCCGTGATTTGTCTCGCCTCGCCGGAGAGATGGACACCACGTGAGGCGGCAACCTCCGCCATGCGGTCGTCGGGCGGCTCGCCCTCGTGCCAGCCTCCGGTTCCGGCGGAATCGATTGCGAACCGGTGCAGCACGCCCTCGGCTTCTGCATGATGACGAAAGAGCGCTTCGGCCATGGGGCTGCGGCAGATATTGCCCATGCAGACAAACAGCACGCCGATTCTCTCTTCCTTGCTCATCCGCTTCCACCCCTCGCGGCACGTCGGCCCATCACCGCCCCGATGACGGCGACACTTCCAAAGATCAGGATGAAGGCGATGTAGGTCACCATGACCCGGGCCTCGCCCGTGATCGAAACGGCCACGATCGATACGCCGATCACCGCGAAAACGGTCTCGATCGCCCACATGCCGAGGACGGCTTGTTTCACCGTTCCGAATTGCCGCTTGAGAATGTGATGCAAATGATTCGCATCCGGATCCGATGCCTTGAGTCCTTGGATCTTCCGCCGAGAGATCGCCAGAATCGTGTCCACGATCGGCAAACCAAAGACGATGAGACCGGCAAGCACGAAATGGGTCTGCCCCAGTTCTCCGAGCATGAGGATGATCGTGACACAGAAGTACCCGATCAGCAGGCTGCCCGCATCGCCGAGAAAGATCGTGGCTGGATTGAAGTTGTGCGCCAGGAAGCCAAGTGTGGCCCCGATCAGCGCCATACACAACGCAATCCTTGCGCCAGCGAGCGACACCCCATCGACCGCAGCAACCTGCTGTGGTAGCGAATCTTCGAGCCAGAGCATGTCGGCATTGGTCAGATGAAGTGCCATCAATAAGGAAATGAGTAGCAAACCGCCGCCGATGATCGCAGCGGTCCCACTCAGCAGTCCATCAAGGCCGTCGATCAGGTTCGATGCATTGCATCCGCCCAACACCAAGACAGCCACAATGCCCACACCGACCCACTCTGTCACATTGATCGGGATTCCGAGAATCTCAAAACCCAATTCGCTGGTTCCGAAGAAGTAGGCCAAGAAACCCGCGGCGGTCTGAGTACCGATTCCATAGAGCGACAGCCCGGCCGCAGCAATGAGTTGTCCCATGACTTTGAAGCGTGGGTCCCAGCCCCAAACATCGTCACCAACCCCGGTCGCCGTAATCGCAATCATCCCCAGCACGATCGTGATCGGAATCGTCCGAAAGGAAGCGGGCATGTCGATTGCATAACTGGCGGCGATGCCTGCAAGCAGGCCCAGGAAGACCGCTACCCCACCTAGGTACGCAATGGGCCTTCGGTGGATCTTCCTCGCCTGATCTGGATGATCCACGACACCGGTCTCTATGGCCAGCATGCGAATGAACGGTGTACTCAACAGTGTCACGGCCCACGCCACGACAAGGACCGGCAAGAACATGGTCAACAGCCCGCGGATGCTCAGATCGCCAACCCCGCTTGCTGCCGCCGTCGCAATCATGCTTCCCCCTCGGCAATGATCGCGTGTGCTGTTGCGAGAATGGTGTCGTCCAATGTGATCGCGGGTCGCTGGTCGATGATCGCCCGAAATCGCCGAAGGTCCGGAACTCGCCTCTGAAGATCTTCAATCGGGCGCCCGTAGTCATCGGCGATGTCAACGAATTCGATCTTGGATGAACTGCCAAGCACATCGATCACGCGCCGCGCCAGATCCAAGATCGAGACTGGAGCGTCGTGTCCCACGTTCAGCACCAATCCGTGCGCCCGTGAGTCGCCCAGAAGTTGGGGCAGCAGCGGCGTGACATCCCGAACATCGATGAAGCAGCGTTCCTGAAGGCCCTCTCCATGCACACGCAAGGGTGTACCAGCCAGGGCATGGGCAACGAATCTCGGCAGCACCATTCCCCAGCGTCCCCGCTGCCTTGGTCCGACCGTATTGAAGAAACGGGCAATAACGACCGGAAGCGCGGCCTCTCTATGCCACGCCAGGCCAAGGTGTTCATCGATTGCCTTCGAACACGCGTAGGACCAACGTGGTTCGGTGGTCGGCCCGTAGACGACATCGTCGTCCTCGGCAAATGGAATGCGGTTGGACTTCCCGTACACCTCCGATGTCGATGCCAGCAACACAGGACATCCATGCGTCGCCGCCACCCGCAACACAACCGCGGTCTCATGCACATTGGTCTCGATACACCGGATGGGCGATTCGACGACCAACTTCACACCGACTGCCGCGGCGAGATGGTAGATCTGCGAGAACGGGGTTTCTGCCACTCCGCCTGCGAGGCGATCCTGAACAGTTCCTTCGAGAAACTCCAGACGATCTTGGGGAAGCCCCGCAAGATTCTCCCTCCGGCCCGTCGACAAGTCGTCGATGACGGTGACATGGTCGCCTCTGGCGACGAGTTCGCGCACGAGATGCCCGCCGATGAACCCCGCCCCTCCGGTGACCAGCACCTTGTTCGCCTCGGGCATGTGCCCGTGCTCCTTCCGAAGGGGGACCATCAGGATTCGTCGTCGGCGTCCTCGTCCTGGCCGTACGTAGCCATCAGTTCATAATTTCGACGGAAATACCCGCCAACCGACTGTCGCGGCCTGTTGAGAATGCCGCCGATGAAGTCAGCAGAAGCCTCTGCGAATTCGCGGGAAATCCGGGCCACCAATCCTCGCTGCTCTTGTCCGGCCCGAACGATCAACGCAGAGGCATCACATCGCCCGGCCACCTGGGTCGCATCGCTCGCCGCGACCGCTGGCGCCACATCGACCAGCACATAATTGAACTTCGATCGGAGCGCCGCCATCACCTCGCCGAATCGCTCATCGCTCAGCCGCTCCACAAGTCGGGCCGCGGCCGAGCCGGCCGCAATCACTGCGACACCCGAGTCGGTTTGGGTCATGACGGCATCGAGATCGCACGTACCGGCGAGTACATCACCGAGACCAGCCTGCTCGTCGTCGAGTCCAAAGGTCCTCGCAAGGCGAGGACGCCTGAAGTTCGCGTCAATCACGCACACAGAGTGTCCGACCGCGTGCATCGCGCAGGCGAGGTTCCCCACAATCGTAGTCACGCCCGTACCGGGCATGCCACCAGCCAACATGAGGCTGGTATGCCCCTGTCTGGCCATGTCCCGCAGAATGGTGGTCGCCACCCTGCGGCACGACTCGGCGACAACGCTGTCGGGATGTTCTGCAAAGATCATCTCTGGATCTTCCGGTTCGACCGGATCATCCTCGATATCCGCAATGGCGCCCAAGACGGTGATGCCCGGCACGACCGCGAGGTCGGCCAGCGAACGAACTCGCTTCTCCATCAGTTCACGCAGGAAGATCCACGCCAAGAATCCGCCAAAGCACAGGGCGACGCCTGCCACAATCATGTACTCGATCACCGGAAAACTGGTTTCGCGAGGCAACTCGGCCAAGCCGACTTGACGCACCCGGCTCGCATCAGAGCGGAGTTTCATCAAGCGAATTGCGTTGAGCAATTGCGTCGCATCGTCCCGCTGCTTCTCAAGATTGTCCTGCTGCGTCTTCATCGCCTGATAGCGAGACGTGTCCGCTGCAAGATCCCGAAGCAACGTGTCCTTGGACTCCAATTCCGCCTCGATCTGCTCCATCACGCGCTTGATCCGGTCTCGCTCGCTGGAGAGCGTCTTGAGCGACGCGTTGAGATTCCGATTGAGAATCTCCTTCTCCTTCAGTTGAAGCTGCTCGTTGGTTGCACGAACCTGCCGCTCGATCTGACGAACTTGCGGTGTATCCTCGTTGTACTGCTCGCGAAGCGATCGCTCTTCGGATCGAAGAATCTCAAGGCGGTTGACCTGTTGCATGATGGCAGGGTCTTCTTCGGCCTGAACGATGTCCTCATGCGAGGGTTCGATGGAGCCCTCGAGTTTGAGCGCTGTCTGTTGATACCGTGTTTGGATCGATGTCAGTTGCTGCTGAAGTTCCGTGAGGCTCTTGGAGAGCGTTTCAACCTCAATCGAGGCCTGCGAGAACCTCGGGTCATCGAGCGTTGTGATTCCCTTCGCGACGATGAAGGCGTGGATGTCATCGCCGAGGCCCTGAAGGCTCATCTGGATGTGGCTGAGTTGATTGTCGAACAGCGCCTCGTTGTCGCTGAACTGCTGATCATCGAGCGACTTGAGCTTTCGCGTGTACGCCGTTGCGATCGAGTTGAGTACTTTCGGCACATCCGAGGCCACGTGCCAAGACCACCGGATGGCAAAGAGATTCGTACCCCGCAACACCGGCGTATTGAGGTATTCCTCGAGGTCGTCCACGGCCTGGGCATACAAAGGTTGGCCGGTCTGAGAGTCGATGAACCACGTCTCCATCCAGTTGGTATCGCGTACCTGTGGATTCTCGACCCCGCTCATCAACACGTCCCGCTGCATCAGCAGTTGCGTCTGTGTACGTGCGATCCGCTCGACCTCGTCATCCTTGAGTGCTTCGGCTGTGCCGATCTCGGTGGACTCCGAAAGACCGGGACGCACCTCGAAGAGCACTTCCGAGGTATAGAGTGGGTACAGCCGCTTGAAGGCAATGTGAGCAACAAGGCCTACGACAACGCCAATGATGATTGCCGCCAGCAAGCCGATGATGTGCTGACGCACCACCCGGATTGGATCGATGGTCGGTCGCCGCTGCGGTTGTGACACGGGGCGGGGCTTGGACGGCATGGTTGGCTGAGGCGTGTTCATCGTTGTTGGCTCATCTCCCAAGACTGTCCCATGCCTCAGCCCTCCCCGTCAAGATCACTTCGAGCCGCCTTGATCTGTTCTCGCATAGAGTCATCTTCCGCGAGATGCTCTGCCTGCTGCAGATGATCACGCGCTTGGCCCATCTCGTTGGCCGCAGCGAGGATGCGAGCCATATGCAGATGGGCACCGGCCGTGGGTTGGCGGCGAATGGACTGGCCGACCCAGTCCCGCCCCTTTGCCTGCTGACCAGCCCGCCACGCTACCCAGCCCGCCAAATCGAGGGCCTCCACGCCACGAGGATCGAGTGAGAGGGCCTGCTGGGCATACGGAACCGCCTCCTGCGGCCGATCGAGTTGCTCGCTGAGTGTCGACGCGATCGAACGCAGCAGCGGGCCGTCGTTGGGCCGGAGGGAGAGCTTTGCCATCATGCTGGACAGCGCCGCTTCATGATTCCCCAATTGCGTTTGAATCGCTGCCATGGTGTCGATGAAACTCGCCTCACGGGGCCGAAGTGCCACGGCACGTCGCGCGAGGGGCTCTGCTGTTGCTGGATCATTGAGCAGGGTCGCCAGCAGGTAGGCGTAGTTATTGAGCGCCACCGCATCATCAGGTGTGCTGTCGAGGATCCGCTTGAACGTATCGGCTGCATCACGATCCTGCCCCGCGGCCAATTGATAGGCGCCGAGCCGTCGGAGGTCGTCTGGCAGCAATTCGGGATCTTCCTCGGCCACAATGGCCGCCTGCAACTGCACAGCCGTTGCCAGGTCGTCGCCGCCACGCAGCGCATGGAAGCGGGCCAGCCCTCGACTGTCCCACCGCGTCGGTGATTCACCGACAATCTCAGCGGCCAGTTGCACCGGTTCCGACACATCACCATCCGGAAAGAGTACGAACAAGTCCTCATACCAATTCTCAAGGAACAATTCCGGGATCGCCCCTGACGCGGTCGCTGCCACGTACACGGCCCGTGCCTCCCGCAGCGATTCTCTCGCTCGCGCGGCCAAGCCGAGCCCCGCCTCGGCCCGAGCCCGAAGACCCACGATGCGGGGGTCGTTGGCAATATGCTCCGCATTGGCTTCAATTGCCTCAAGCGCTGCCTCGTAATCCCATGGCTGATCGGTTCGCGTGGCATCGACGAGCGCGGTCAGCCGCCGTCGCGTGGGTTCCAATCGCCATGCGTTGATATAACTGAGCGTCGCCCGCTCAAGATCATCGCCGGACTGGCGGAGATGGTCACCAAGTAGGCCGTGCCAATAGGGGTCCCGTGGTTCCGCCCCAATGGCCTGCTCGATCGAGTCGATGGCGCGTCCGGGCATACCTGCAGTCACGTAGGCATCGGTGAGGCGGCGCCGGACCATCTTCTCACGCGGCTGCTTCCGCAAGTACGCCTCGAGATCAAGTACGGCTTGGCGTGGATCGCCCATCGCCTCCTGCACATCGGCACGCTGCAAGACCAGCTGGGCCGATTGACCAAGATCGGACGCCGCTTCGAGATAGCGCATGGCCTCCTCGAGATGCCGCCGATCGAGCGTTCGGCGGTACTCGATGACGAGACTCTCAACGAGTTCAACAAAGGGCGCGGTGCGGGTTGGATCAATCGCGCTGGCACGCTCAAGCGCCTCGCGAAATGCAGCACGCTCCGCCACAGCCTGTGGAGCGTTGCCCGCTCCTTCGGCCACCATACCGCGGCCGCGGTGCAGACCCGCCGTCAACATAGCGATCTGATAGTTGTCTGGCTCTTCGGCCTCCAGTGCTGTGATCAACCCAGAAGCCTCATCCAACCGCTGCATACGCAGGAGGCAGTCCGCCGCTCGAAGTCGAATCGCGACCCGCCCGGTGGCATTACCAACCGCGGTGAGGTAGGGAAGCGCATCGTTGCAGGAGCCGATCGAATGCAGCATTTCACCGAGTGCTGAATCGATTTCCAACATCTCTGGATTCTGCGCATCACGGTACGACTCCAAGAGATTCTGCGCTTCCCATACCCGATCGGCCGAAGTCATGAACCCTGCCACCTGAATGACCTGTTGGGTCAGATTGTCGGCCGAACGTTGGCCCTCGAGATAGGCAGCCAATACAGACAGCATCTCATCGCGGCGTCCCGCCTCGCGCAGGACGGTGGCGTGCTGCATTGCTTCTCGAAGATTGCGGTCCCGCGAACTGGAGAGATCATCTGCAATGCGATCGATTCGATCAAGCCACCGCTGTTTGAGTTGTTCCATCGCACGATCCTGGTTGCGGCTGTCCATTGCAAGCCACGCCCGACCGGAAATCGTTGGCACTCCTTCATCATCAAGGACATAGGCGCGGTCCACCGGCAGAACCGCCATCAACCCTGCGTACCACAATGCCGCCTGCCGGTCGTTGGGGTTCTTCTTCCAGGCGCGATGCCGCTCGCCCAACGCCACAGCTGGATCGCCATGGGCGGCTTCGATCTGAAGCCAGATTTCTCGCAGAGGACGATTCTGCGGGAATCGCTTCGAGGCATCGGCAAGCAGCGCGACCGCTCGCGTCTTGTCACCGCCATCCTGAAGATTCAAGGCCGACAATTGTCGAATCGCCTTGATATCACTCGGGTCCCGCTGAATCACCTCTTCGAAGGCGGCCCGCGCCTCTTCGAAGTTGCCGACCTCAATCTGGGCGTGAGCAAGCGATTGCCAGGTCACAGCCCGCCATGCCGCGACATCGGTCGCCCGCCGGGCCGCTGCGGCCGCTTGGCGAAAAAGATCAGTCGCGTCCGCGCCTGCCTCACGACGGGCGCGGCCGCGAGCCATCAAGAGGCCGGTTTCAGCAAGATTCCCCTCAGCGTCATCCCAGTTGCCTTCCCGGGCCGCAGGCAGCAAAGCCTCGGCCTCTTCAAAACGGCCCGCCGAGAGGAGGTGTTCAAAGTGGGAGGCAAACGCCTGTGTGTTTCGACTGACCGCCGACTCGATGAGGTCAGCCAACGGCGCAGCCTCGTCACGAGCTCGCTGGGCAGTCGCTCGGGCAGTTGCGGCCCCCTCGGCATCCGTTGACTCGATCGTAGTGGCCCGCTCATCCTGAGCTCTCGCAAGTCCCTGCAACCCCACAAACCATGCCACATCTCGGGCCTCCCCTTCGGGGTACTCCTGCTCCACAACGGTTCGCAGAACATCAATCGGATCATCCGATGACAAGCCAAGCACCATCTGTTCGATCTGCCGGTTGTCCGGCTGGAGTTCTGCCGCCTTCTGAACAAATGCCAGCGCCGACGCTCGGTTCCCGAGTTTCGACTCGATCTGCCCCATGGCAATCAAGAGCCGAACGTCCTCGCTGTAGGCACCATCGAGAAGTGGCTGCAAGACCGCCAGTGCCTCAGTCAGTTGACCATCTCTATCGAGTTGATCGGCCTTGGCGATCGCCTGAAGAACAACGTCGGAGCCCGACGCGGCCTGCTCCACTCGCCCCCGATCACCGACCAATGTAAGTCGAAGCGATTCTTCGAGCCGTGCAATATCGGGGTTCTCCGTACGAACCTGAACAGGTATGCTCTCGATCGTCTGGAGGGCCGCCTGCGGATTTCGCATCCTCCCGTGCAGCGCCGCGAGCAACAGGCGATTGCCAATGCTCCGTGGCTCCGCATCGATGGCTGCCTCCAGACGCTTCACGGCAGTCCCCTGCTGCCCAATTCGCTCAAGAGCGTCGGCGTCCTTTCGGAGCACCTCGGCCGGAAGGGTGGCACTCAATCGGAGCGCCCGCTCGTACGCGCCAACCGCAGTGGAATACTTGCCGTCCGCATAGGCAAGATGCCCATCCAGTTGGAGGACGGCGGGGCTCTCGGCGTCCCCGCCGAGAAGCGATACGACCAAGTCCCGCGTCTCCTCCGCTTCACGCTTGAGCAAGGGATTGTCCTCCATTTCCCGCTTCTCGCTGATGATGCCGAACAACACCATTGCTGCGGTGAATCGGTCGATTTGCTGCCGCTCAGATTCCAGTGAGATTGGGAGTGCGGGCGTCTCGATGACCTCCTTCACCAAGGCTTCGGCCCGGTCAAGATCACCACTGGTCTGGAGGTTCGTAGCCAACTGGGTCCGTGCCGTGAGGTCGGTGGGATGCACCTTGAGCCATGCCTCCAGCACGGCAGCAGCCCGCTCGGATCCCCGCTCCAAATCGATGAGGCCCAAGAACCTCGCCGTCTCCAATGCTTGGTGTCGTTGCACTCCGTCCATTGCCAAGATGACTCGCTCGGCATCGTCAAGATGTGTATTCAACTCGTCCAGTTTCGATTGGAGTTGGTCGTCGCCCGTCGCTGAGCGAAGTTCGGTCACCAACTCATGGATGAACAGATGCCGAACCACCGCCAGTAACGTCGCAGGTCCATCGGGATTGACTTCGATGGCATGGTCATAGAACTCCTGCGCCATCTCCAGGTTCTTGGACTCCTGCTGCTCTCGCCCCTGTATGCCAAGTTGGCGTGCGACGGCCATTCGGCCGAACGCCAACGCGGCCAAACCTTCGTCATTATCAGGCTCCAACTCAACGAATTCGGTCAACTCGGCTTCGCCGGGAAACCGTACATGACCAGTCTGGTCGACATCGCCGAGGAAGTTGTTCTGTCCGAGCCGCATCCGCGCCATTCCAAGCAAGAAGGTTGCGCGGTTATATGCCGGTGATCCAGACTTGAACCGCGTTCTTGCACGGCTCGCCGTGGCCTCGAGCCCCGACCAGATCGTGTCGCTCTCTCGAGCCATTGCCGACCGCCACCATTGATCAAGCGCCCGAATCGCAAGCAACTCGTTCTCTGGCGTGAACTGCGCATGTTGGCTGACTGCCGTGAGGTACTCGCGGTACAGTTGGGACGCCCGCTCGGGTGTATCAGGAACCATGTCCTCATAGATGGCGATCCTCAGCGTGTGCCCCTCTTGGTTGCCGGATTCGGCATACAGCACCTTGCCAACGCTTCTGAGTGCCTTGATGTGCCGTCCTTCTTCAAGGAAGGCCTCTGCCGCCGCCAGATTCCGAGCGACGCCGCCCTTGATCTTCAGATAGACCAAGCCACCGACAATGCCAACAAGCATGACTCCAACCAACGCCACGATGGTGAGCAGGCGTGTGTTGAGCTTTCGCTTTTTGCGTCCACGCTTCTTCGACTTCTTCTTGGTACTCATATCAGCCTCGTTCAGAGTGTTCGGGGTCCGGTTCCGCAGTCACTTCGGTCCAATCAGCAATGGACCGCATGATCTCCGGAAGCATGTTTGAGAGGAAAGGTTCGATGTCCCCCAAGAACGACTCTTGGTCATATTCCACATCGCCCTCAGCGATGATCTGAATCTTGCAGTAGTAGGCGTGCCGATCGCCGCCCGTGAACGCAGCCAGCTTGACCCCCAAAGGCGACGCTTTCCATCGCCCGTTGGCGACAAAGAAGTAGCCTGCGTGCAGGCGGCGATCGGGGTGGGCTGGGTCGAGAAACTCCATGTGCCGAACCAATGGGGCTCCCACCGGCATACGCACTTCAACCGGCTCGGCGAGCAGCGGATCGTCGATCGTCGCAATGGGATAGGGCGAACCGTCAAGTTCGTGATCTGGATCATCCGTCCATGCGCCCGCGATTCCATCAATCGGAATGTTGACCGGATCCGGTGTTCGTTGTGTCAGGCCCGCTGCGACGAGACATCGATCCGGAACATGGGGAATGGCGTCAATCTGATCGGTGTAATAGGCCACATGAATCTGAAGCGGGCGACCACCATCACCCTCCGAATCCACGTACATCCGTGTCAGATAACTGCTCGTCCCCAGCTGCTCGATCATGGCCGCATCGAGTTGTGTGTCGCGAACCGATCGCCAAGGCCCCAAAGAAGACGGAACGACCGAGAGCGATCTCCGCAGCGGAACCGGCTCGGTCTTGAGATACACCTCAAATGCCTTCGCGCCAGCTGACAATGCAACCGTACCCAATCCAAGAAGAAGCACGCATCCAACGAAAGCGCCGATGACCCGCCGGTTGAATCTGAGGCGAAGCGGGCTATCAGACTGCTCCGGTTCGGGCTCCGAATCTTCATCCATCACCAGTTGCCGCAGAATCCACATGACGCCGAGGTAGATAAAAAACGCTGGCAGCAGCCACAACATCCCGACCATCGAGTGAAAGTCGCCTGCCGCAAACCCAGAGTCCATCGTCGCCAAGACGCCGAGCGTAATGACGCGAAGGATGTTGACGAAGATGGCGGTCGGTACAGCCATGAGCACGAGAATGGATCGCTGCCACCACGTATCCAGACCCCGGTAGGCCATCGCAACACCGAGCGCCAAGAATGCCACGAGCATCCGCATCCCCGAGCACGCTTCGGCGATGTTGATCGGCACAATCTGCTCGTTGTAGTACATCGTGAGCGTGTGACCTTCGCGGGCCACGTCGTATCCGATGAGCGACAAGCCAATCTCGCCACCGACAGTCGCGATGCCCTGGAGTTCGAACGTGATCAACTCCAGCAGACGGTCCGAGACGGTCTGGCTGAATACGATCAGGTACAACACCGGGAACCACATCCACCGCATGGCCCGCCACCCACACAGGGCGAGCACGATCCCAAAGATCGTAATCCCGACACCCATACCCATGATGTTGTGATGGCGAAGCACCGTCGGGCCGAGGGAAGCCATGGCAAACCACAGCATTCCAATAGCAATCAGAAGCAAGCCTGTGATGCTCGGCTTCAAAGGCGCCGCGAGAATCCGATCGCGGTTGAGCCACACGAACCACCCGGCAATGAAAGGAATGACCAGCGTGTGCCCCCAGTCGGCTTGGTATTCGATCGCAAATCTGAATTGCCGTTCAAGGAAGGACCAGAACAACCACACAAAAACGACCAGCACGGTGGCTGCCGCGAGCAGCATCGTCTGATTGGATGGTGCATACTCGCGGCCCGTATCGGGGATGGACATTGAGGTACTCATGGCCGTCGAACTGGAACTGCCGCCTTGATTGCGCTACTGACCGCCACGTCAGAATCGAACATTGGTCGGCGGCGGCCCGAATACGTCGTTGCCAAAATTACGGTCGAGAAGGAAGCCGAATCCATAATTCACACGAAGGCCATTGCGAATCACAGCCAACGGGTACGCGAACCAGTTGGTGCCGACCAACACATGATCATTGGGCTTCATAATCACGTCCGGTTCGGTCCGACGGCGAATTGCGCCGAGATTGAGGCGAATAGTGGCCTCACGACCCTCATCAACCTGTCTGACGAGGTCCACGCGATCCGGAATGGCAAGTGCGCCGAGTCCACCGGCCATGGCAATGAACCGGCTGAGCGTCAGCGGGTCGGCTGCGGGCAGCGGGTAGGCGTTCGGAGCGTTGATTTCGCCGCTGATGTAGACGTAGCCCGTCGGCGGCCCATCCACATACACCTGATCGCCAGGGCGAATGATCAGATTGAGGCTGGTGTCGCCATGGGCCAACCGTTGGTATGGCACTTCGATGACCCGCTCCACGACAAGATCCTTGGCGTTCGGTGTGGCCTCGGCGGCCGGCTCGGTTGACGGCTGGCTGCGAACCCACTGCTTCTTGTCTGGCAAATACAAGAACGGGCTCGATTCATGGCCGGGCGTCTTGCCCGCACCCTCAACCGTGGGAAGTTTCACGCTTGCCGGCGAGACATCCTCGACATCGATTGGCGGATCGCCCGTCTTGGCCCAGACACCGGGACTTGGTTTCGCCGGTTGCGATGGCTTCTTGTCATCATTCTGCAACTGATTGATGAGCGATTCAATATCGACAGGTGGTTTCGACTTCGTTGACGTCTTGGAAGCGGAAGAGGCGCCGCCACCCGGTTGATGCCACGCGGGTTTCAGTTCGTGCCCAACTGCCACTTGCCTGACCACGTATACGCGGCGAGTGGACAGCGGTACACCATCAGCCATCGCGAGCGCATCGAGCAGACGGAGGGTTGGGTCTTGAAGCGTAAAGCGGCCCGGATGATTGATGTGCCCGTACAGCACATAGGTCATCGCCCCCCCCTCGACGAGGTTCACCGACACCGTCGGGTTCTTCATCACTTTCTTCGCAAGCCGCTCGATGAGTTCCTGTTGGAGTTGCGGCACCGTGAGGCCCGCAGCCGGAACACTGCCCAGTTCAGGCACGTGAATCGCGCCACCCTGGTCGACGCGTACCGTTGCGGGGAAGAACTGCCCCGGGGTGTAGAGCTCGTAGATCCTGACCTCAACCACATCGCCCGGATGCAGGTGGTAGGACAAGTCGCTCGGGACCAAATCCGAAGCGGTGACCGCCGACGTCTCACCCCACAGATCGGTGCTCGGCTCGATGGCCGAAATCCTGTCCAGAATGGGCATCGTGACCGGTGTGGACCCAAAATAGCCTGTCTTGGAGGGATCGAAGAAGCTGTTGACTTCGCAGCCGCCACACACCGCGGCGAGCAGGAGCAGGCCCAGCAGCCAGCGTCCCCGCGGCGACCGGGCCTGGGCGGCGGCGTCAACCAAACTCTTACTCACGTCACGTGTCTCCAATGGCCCCACTGCGGTCATGCGTGGGGGGAACTGTACCCGAGAACAGGGCGTCGGGAACAGGATGATTGCTTCCAATCATCGACCCCGCAGGGGTATCTGGTGCAACATCAATCCCCATTTCTACGCCATGAGGCTGGACGGACAAGTGCCTGGATACACTGGAGCAGATGTCGGACCCAGATACACACAACCGAACCGAGCCGCCGCGGCATCCCAGACCGCTCGGCGGTGACACGGCCCGCGGAACCACGCGAGAATCGCTCGTCGACTTGAGTGATCGTGTGCTTGGCAACGGGCACGCCGCCACCCTGGAGGCTCGCCGCAAACCCGCGTGGATCCGGGCTCAGGTACCCGGAGGGGATGCCTTTCTGGACCTCCGCAGCCGCCTTGGACGGCTGGGGCTGCATACCGTCTGCCAGGAAGCGTCCTGCCCCAATATTGGCGAGTGCTGGGGCCGCGGCACGGCCACAATCATGGTGCTGGGCGACACATGCACGCGTTCCTGCGGATTCTGTAACGTCAAGACCGGACGGCCTCCCGTGACCGATCTGGACGAGCCACGCCGGGTCGCCCAACTGCTCGGTGAGGCCGGCCTGCAACACGTCGTCATCACCTCGGTCGATCGGGATGACCTCCCCGATGGCGGCGCGGCCATCTGGGCCGACACCATCGAGCGAACCAGAGTGGCCTGTCCGGACATGACCATCGAGGCCTTGGTGGGCGATTTCAAGGGCGTGCACCGCGATCTGAAGGTGGTCATCGATGCCGCCCCCGACATCCTCTCGCACAATGTGGAAACCGTCCCCCGAATGCATGCCGCCGTGCGGCCGCAAGCCGACTACAACCGGTCGATTGATGTACTGCGGTGGATCCATGAAGGCGGGCTGACCGCCAAGACCAGCCTCATGGTTGGGATTGGCGAGCGGGATGATGAGGTCGTCGCGGCCATGGCGGACATCCGAACCCGGGCCCTCACCGAGATTCTCACCATCGGCCAGTACCTCCAGCCGACCCGGAATCACCTGCCAATCGATCGGTGGGTGCCCCCCGCCACCTTCGAACACTGGCAGCGAATCGGCCTTGATCTGGGTTTCACGGTCGTCGAATCGGGTCCGCTGGTCCGCAGTTCCTACCACGCCGAAGCGCAGGCCCGGGCCGCTGGCACGACGCGGAGGCCCTCATCGTGATACAAACAACTGGACGGCCCCGTGTCTTTCGGAGCCGTCCAGTCGGAGAGAGAGGAGAGAGTGTTGAGGGGGACGCATTCGTCGCATCCAGCAAGGACAACGCCGAGCGAGGCAGGCTCTTTCAACTCTGAGGAAAAAAACCGTCGATTGGGGTGAGAAGCCCTGTACTGGGCTGATCATGAGGGTGTCCCCCTGAATCTATGACCAAGAACGACCCACATCCGCCGTGCCCAGCACCCGCCGAGCCGCTCTCGACGTGGCAAACGCGGCTGTTCTCCCGCCGCGCCATCGTCCGGCATGGACTGATGGTCTTGGCGGCCATCATGACCGGGGCCGCCGCCCTGTACTTCCGCCAAGCCGACATCCTCGGTTCTCAGATCTTCATCGACCTGCACAATGCCGACACGATCTTCGGATACCACCTGCCCGGCGGCCTGGGCGTCTGGATCGCAGCCGCCTGGGTCATCGTCGCCATGGTGCTCATCATCTGGCTGCGGGATCGGTTCTTCCCCGGCACCGAAGGAACCGGTATTCCACAGGCCATCGCGTGCCTCAAGGTGGAAGATGGGCCATTCCGGCGGTACATGCTCTCGACGAGAATCGCGATCGGCAAGACCCTGCTGTTGACGATCGGTCTCTTCGGCGGCATGACCATCGGCCGCGAAGGCCCGTCGGTGCATGTCGGCGCATGTCTGATGTACCTCGTTACCAAACTCACGAAACTCCCCCACCACCTCGTACAGCGTGGGTTGATCATGGCCGGTGGCGGAGCGGGCATCGCCGCGGCCTTCAACGCGCCCATCGCGGGCATGGTGTTTGCATTCGAAGAAATCGGTCGCTCCTTTGAGAAGAGCAATGCCGCAACCATCGTTCGAACCGTCCTGATTGCCTCGCTGGTCGTCATTGCAAGCCTCGGGTGGGATTACCTGTTCTATGGGCAGGTCACGCACGAATTCGGCTTCGAGCCGATTCACTGGTTGGCCGTCATTGTGATCGCCATCATCGGGGGTTTCCTCGGCGGGCTGTTTGCGCGGAGCGTCGTGTGGGGAACCCCGCTGATTACGCGTGGGCTCGCCCGCCACCGATGGCTCGTGGCTGGTGGACTCGGACTGTCGCTGGCGATCACGGGGCTGCTTTCGAATGGACAGAGTTATGGCAGCGGCTATCCCCAGGCCCGAGCCATTCTCATGTACCGAGACACCGATCTGTACCAGACGTTGGGCGTCGAGCAAACTGCCACCGAGACCGAAATCCGCGACGCCTATGAATCGCTCGCCCACACGCAGACGCTGCTGGACAAGGCGGGCGAGCCCATGGCCGACGCCATGGCGATCGAACTGGCCTACAAGACGCTCGCCAATCCAAGCGAGCGGCAGTTCTATGACAACCGGGTCATGACCGGCCCCTTCCCCTGGTGGTACGCCCCCGCCAAGGCCACCGGCTCTTTTTTCAGCCTCATCAGCGGAATCCCCGGCGGCTTGTTCGATCCGAGCCTTTCGGTCGGTGCCGGTCTTGGCGATATGTCGGCAGATTGGTTCCACGACTGGTTCGGCGGGATCCGCCCTCAGTTCGTCATCATGCTCTTCATGGTGGCCTACTTCTCGGGGGTCGTGCAAAGCCCGATCACCGTGTTCGTGATCATGCTTGAAATGACCGATGCACGCTACGTCACGCTGCCGCTGATGCTCGCGGCAATCATCGCCTTTGAATGCTCATCGCTGGTGTGCTCCAAGGGCATCTATGAGGCCTTGGCCGACTTGTTCTTCGGCAACGTCAAGAAGCGGAGTGACGAAGACCCCAAGATGGCACCCCCAATGCCCGAGTGACTTCATACGACTGGACTTCCCACGAAGTTCATTCTGAAATTGCGCGAACTCCAGCCCCTGCCCCATCCGTAGCAGCCCTCGCCGAAGATCCATGATCGCTTCGCGAGGCAGCATGACCGCACCAACCATCACATCCGAACTCGACGCGTACTTCCGTGACATCAGCCGCATTGCGCTGCTCGATCCGCTGGAGGAGCGGTGCCTCGCGTGGCGTATCGTCAACGACCAATGCCACGAAGCCAAGTCGGCGATGATTCAGGCCAACCTGCGATTGGTCGTGAGCATCGCCAAACGCTACGCCTCGCGAGGCATCCCGCTGTCGGACCTCATCAACGAGGGCAACCTCGGGCTGATTCGCGCCGTGGAGCGGTTCGATCCGGCACTCGGGCATCGATTCTCGACCTACGCGACATGGTGGATTCGCAAGACGGTCAAGCAATCGATCGAGTCCATCGGGCATCCGATGCACGTGCCTTCCTACATGCAGGATCGGATGGCCCGCTGGGGCGAGACACTTCGTGAGTTGCAGGAATCACTCGGCCGCGCCCCGACGCCACCGGAAATGGCTCGCGCCATGCAAGTGCCCTTATGCAAATTGGACCTCATCCACCGCACCATGGCCGCGACCAAACGCAGTTCGACCGGGGCGGCGAAGAATGATGATCGCCCCACACCCGTGGATCAGCATCCCGCCGACGGTGCCGACGTCGCGTCGCTCAAAATCGAACGCGCCGACGACATCGCCAAGATCCGCCGCCTGCTCGATACGCTCGATCCTGTGCATGTCAAAGTGATGTGCATGCGGTTTGGGCTTGACGGGACCAAGCCAACGACGCTCAAGGAAACGGGCCACGCCGTCGGATTGACCCGAGAGCGTGTCCGACAGATCGAGCAGCGGACGCTCGACCAGATACGGCAGGCGTTCATTCCCGTCCGACGCGCCGGCTAGAAGCTCAATCGATTGGGCGCGTCTCCGGCGGCGATGCCACCGAACCATTGACGGCATTCCACAGCGACAGCAGTGTCATTCCGAAGAAGATCAACTGGATGCCGAAGAGCAAGCCCGGCGCCCAGAGCGCGTCGGAGGGATACCAGAGGAAGAGCATCACAGCGACAGCAATTCCTGCGATTCCACTGAGAACCTGAAGCCCGGGCGATGTCATGGATCGGAACGGGAAGCCGGTGAGGTCCGAGACTCCGCGAATGAGCGAAACAATGCCAAGCACAAGGGTGATGGCTTCCAGCCCTTCGAACGGCCACACCAGCAGCAGTACGCCCAGCGCCCCGATCAGAATGGCCGAGACCGCCGTCGCACCGCGGTGTTCGGCGCCGCCTACGCAGCTCCGAATCAGACCGAGTACACCGATCATCACCGCAAGAACCCCGAGCATCAATTCCAACCCTTCGCTCGCGATGGCCGGGAAGATGATCGAAAGCACACCACCGAGGAGGCACACGATGCCCTCGAAAAGCAGCAGACCCTTGCCCTGCCTGAGCAGTTCTTGAACTTGGGCGGGCGTTGGTTGGGTCGGGGCAGCAGCGGTAGTCATGGACGTCTCCTGTGGCGAAGGTTGGCATTCTATTGGCAACGCACACATTCACGCGCTGCTCGATGTGGGGACTCCTTGGAATCTCCGCCGGAGAGGCAACGCTCACACGCAACACGGGATCCGACCGAAGTTGGATCCCGTGCGGGTGCGTGTTGGGATGCGGAGTGGCGCTGCGTTCACGCACGACGCGGCGCCTCGCAGGGATGGGCCCCTGTCAACTCGTCTTGATGTCGATCTTCCGCGGCTTCATCGCTTCAGCCTTGGGAAGCGTGACGCTCAGGACACCGTCGTTGTAGGTCGCCGTGATGCCGTCGGCGTTGATGCCATCGCCGATTCTGAATGAGCGATGAAAGTCACCCACGCCGTACTCTTGATGACGAACGGTTCCGAGTGTCGCGTAGCGATCACTGACCTCGGCATCGATCGTGAGCGTGTTGTCTTCGACCGAGATTTCGATCTGCTCCGAGCAGGCGCCAGGCATATCGGCGATGACGCGGAATTCGGTGTCGGTCTCGTAGACATCGACTGGGGCGCGGTAGTTCTGGGGACGCTTGACGGTATCTGTTGTGGTGCAGCAGTCTTTGGTATCCGTGCCGCAGCAGGTTGTGTTGTGTGTCTGGTTGATCATGGTATTGATCCTTTCCCCCCCGGAATAGACCCGGGACGAGTCGTTCAGTTCTCTCGAACCGCGACGCGGCGAGTACGAGTACCTTCGAGTTTGGGAAGCGTGACGGTCAGGATGCCATCTGTGAGCGTGGCGTCGATGCCATTGGCGTCCACGCCGGTTGGAATCCGTACGATCCGCTCGAACGTATGCGTCGATCGCTCGCGGCGAAGCGAGGTTGAGTCCTCGGGCGACTCAAGAGTTCGCGTGCCGGAGATGGTCAGCATGGCGTCGGCGACCGTGACGTCGAGGTCGGTGGCGGCCACGCCTGGAAGTTCCGCTTCGAAGAACAGGGTGTTGTCATCCTCGATCATGTTGACGGCAGGGTGCGGTCTGATGGCATCGAGGAAACGGGTGGTCGGCCATGCCGAGGCGAGGGCTGGTGTCGTCAGGCGATCGAAAGCTCGATCGATCTCATGACGGAGTGAGTCCATCGCGGTGGTTGCCGGTGCGAGAATGGTTTGGGTGTTCATGGCAGTGCTCCACGTTGGTTGTCGGAGTCGTGCTCCGGGATGTATGTGCCTGCCGGCCCGATGCCGGCAATTGGCACGACAGAAGTACAGCAAGGGGCGTGCCAAAGATGGGCGGCGAGGAATTCCTTCCGCGCACAACCACGCCGGAGCACCGTGAGGCACTCCGGCGTGGGTCGAGAGGAATCAACTTGGTCTCACTCAGCTGACCAAGGCTCCTTCACGACTGACGAACTGTTCGCTGCTCGTCGCGATCTTCTTGGGAAGCACGATGCTCAGCACACCGTTGACGATCCGAGCAGAGATTTCGGTCGTCTCGACGTCGAGGCCGATGGCGAACTCACGCCGCAGGACGCGGGGGGTTCGGCTCTCGCAGTGGAGCATCGAGGCGTAGGAGGGTCGTCTGCTTGAACGAGCGACGAAGGCCTCGATGATGAGACGTCCGTTGGCGGCGGAGATGTCCACGTCGTCGATGCTGACGCCGGGGAGGTCCGCTTCGATGATCCAGGCCTTGCCGTCCTCATAGACGTCGATCGGCATGGTCGAACCCTTGGGGCCGCTGTATTCGAAACCGTTGGCCCATGGGTAGGCGGCGGTCATGGACTGCGTGTTCCATCCAAGCCCGAGGCTTGCCAGTTGGCGTGCGGCGAGCACGGGGTTGACCAGTGCCGTCTGCACGAAGGCCAATGCCTCTTGGGGATTCACGATGGCGACCTTGACGATCTTGCGAGCGAGGTCGAGGTCGAGCTTGGCGACTTGAACCAGTTTGGCTGCCGTCCAGGCGCATCCGCCGGCAACGGTGCCGAGGGAGGCGATGAACATCGGATCGATCGTGGCAATCTGCGAGGCGACGTGGCCCAGTGCAGGATCCATGGCCGCGATTCGACCGATGATCGTCGGGACGGCGTTGAGATTCATGTCGTTGATGCCGCCCACGAAGGGCTCGGCCTGACAAGAGGTTTCGAATGCCATTGGCTGGATGCAGGTGCCGTACCCGTTGGTTCCGGCGGTGTTGAAGGTGTTGATCGGAGTCACGCCGACGCCGAAGTTCGGCATGCCGGTGGTGTTCATGGTGTATCCGTCAGCGACGAATGAACCATTGCA
>CAYYGU010000005.1:0-31456 GCA_964471525.1 uncultured Isosphaeraceae bacterium | reverse complement strand
GTGTCGGGTCTTCGACGGTGGGATTGTGGGCCAGCAGCAGGACCAATTCGTGGAGGGTTGGTTTCACGCGGTTGATCTCGGCTCGCTCCGTCGGGCTGCCTCGGTAGAAGATCTCGATGCTGTCCTCGTCCTCAGCCTCCCGCATCAGGAGGTTGTTCTCCCACAGCCCCAAGGTAAGTGGCCGCACAATCTCAACCACATCCCCGAGGAGCACAATGCGAGGTTGCTGGGCCTGCGTGATGTAAATGGCGGGAAAGGCTGACGGCACCTCGTGCAGTTCGAATTTGCCCGGAATCGAGGTTCGACGCACCACCGGCGAGCGGAGCTGCTCGAGGGCCTCGTAGGTGCGGAGCCGAACTTCGATGTCTTCATCGCTGAGCATTTCCCGAAGAACCTCCTCGGTGCGGGGGTCCACCGGAAGTTTGGCCAACAGGTTGGCCGCTTCGAGTCGCTCGGCGAGGCTTCCCTCTCGGCCCATCTTCCGCAGCGATTCTGCAGCAATTGGGTCGGACAGGCGAGCGCCAGCCCGGAGGGCGGCCAGCCGTGGAAGTACCTCGGGATAGTCGTACATCTTCCTCACCATGGGCAGCGATTGAGGGCCGAGGGCCACCCATCGCCAATACGCATGGGCCGCATCGGATGGATCCCGCTGCAGGGCTCGGCGTGTCGTGTTGGCGATGCGATCGGTATCGACTTGCCTGAGGCTTATGTGTTGAACGATATGCACGAACGAGTCCGGGTCATCTCGCATTGATGGTGGAATCGTCAACTCAAGAATGGCGTCACTGGCTCCGCGAGCGGTCGGCGACGTTTGGCCTCGCTCGATGGCAAACCGACGATTGATGGCGTCTTGAATGATGCGGGCCCGGGAATGGCTCGGGTTGATGAGCCGAAGTTTGAGCGGCATGTCCTCAAGTACTTGCCCGCCGTTGAGAATACGTCCGTTGAGCGTATTGATATCTCCTGCGGCGACATTCTCATTCTCGATAAATGGGTTGAGAAAGATCGGCCCAGCGGCCTGCCCGAGTCGTTTGGTTTGGCGACTGCCGGTCAGGAGTGGGCCGGGGTTGAGGTCAGTCGTGTACAGCCGCCCGCCCTCAAGGCTGGTGGTTCCGGTCCGCGGGTCGGCGTAGACTCTCACATCGAATGTGGTGCCGGGCATGATCTCGGGGAGCCGCCCGTAGGCACTTGGTGGGGTCCGGGTTCGGCCGACCGCCCCGGGTGGTACGACGCCTTCAACAATGACCACGGCGGTGTCGGGCGAATCGAGCATGTCCTCGGGAGAAACTTCCCCAAACCCAATCTGCTCACTCCCGATGCCCTGGCGGATCATGATCTGGACCATGTGTCCGCGAACGTCCGGAGGCACATCGCGGCAGCCTGTGCCATCGAGTCCGACGACCAGGCCGTATCCGCGAATCTCGATTGGTTTGTGGGTTGGGCTGGTACTGTTATCCCAGCCGAGGATGACCGTTTCGGCGCCGACCGTGCCGCGAAGGATGCTTGCGACCTGCGCTCCATCAAGTTCCTTGATCGAGGAGGAGGCCTTCGGGCGGGGGCGAGCCCGTTCGACTTGGTTGCATCCAAACAACACCAAGCCCACGAGCATCGCCGTTATTGAGTTGGTCCATTTCGCACACCACATGGGGAATGCGAGAGTCTACCCGGTCCTCACAGTCTCTTGAGGGATTCTGGGTCCCGTGCGTGGCGGTTGCTCGGCACGCCGGTGGAGGGGGCCCTGTCAGGCTGCTTGCGGTCGGACGCGGGCTTCATGATCCTGTTGCCACCGCACAGCATCGGATCGCTGGGGGAACCGTGCGAGGATGACCGGGACGGGTGCTCGCGTACATACGGCCCAAGAAGTGCCGATTTGAAGAAGCATCGTGGATTTCTCGCTGGTCGAGGAGAGGCTTTGGTGAGAATGCATGTGGTCACTCCTGAGTGGTGGGGCCGGTGCGGGGCAGGGCAGGATGCCCTACGTCCCCCTCTATTGGGAAAAGCCAACCTCCGTGTGAGGCCTTTCGGTCATTTCGATGAGAAAGGCCGCCTTTGGAGGGCACGGTGCGTCATGGAGGGGGCGTTATCAGACCCCATTGACGTGCGGTCGCCGTGCCACCAATCAGTCGGCGCGTTGGTTCCGGAGAGAAAGTTTGGAGGCCACCTCGGCCAGCCACTGATCATCCGGCATTGCCCAAGGCCTGAACTTCTCAGTCGTTCCGACATCGTCGGTGTGCAGAATCGCGCGGTTGGCACCGAGGTCTGCCGCCGCGGTGGTGTCGATCAGCTGGCCCGAATCATTCCCACTCATTTGGAAGAGTACCTTGAGGTCGAACTCCCGCTGGCTTGACCGGCTGAGGCCACGGTTGAGGTTGTTCAGCCCATCGAACCAGAGAACGGAGTGCATACCGACGAGTGGTCCCTCTCGAAGGATGTCCGCGAACTGCTTGTCAGGTTTGGCGGTACTCTCTTCGGCTGAGAAGGAGTAGTCGTCTTCGGCCGACCGAAGCGCAGCAATGCGGTGTGGGTGCAGGCCGAGTAGGAGAATCGTTGCTCGGTCGCTGCCGTCGTCTTCAGCACGAGACTCGAGGATACCACTGAGCCGATTCATCTCGGCGTCAATGTTCTTGGATGTGACACGCGTGACTTCATGGGGGAGGTCTGAGGCAAAGCGAGCGAGGCGACCTGCGAACAAGGCGTCGGACGGTGTGCCGTCAAAGATCCAAGCGATGAGGCCGGGTTGTTCGGCAGCGTCTGTGGGCGGAAGCGACGCGGCCGCTTGGAGCAGGCAGGCGGTCATGATCGCATTGCCCGACTCTGGATGCTGCCCGACAACGAGCGTGTTGCAGCCCGATCGAGCGCGGAGCGGCAACTGGGTCTGTGACTTGATGGCGATGGGGTCGCCCAAGGCGATATCAAGGTGCGGTGGATCGGGCCAGTCTGTTGCAGCGACCAAGGTGTTGATGTCATCGTCCGCGTGCAGCAACGAGGGGATGTTGCCTTTGAAGACGAACTGATCTCGGTGGATACCGGGGAACCTCGCTGCATCGAGCGCAGCCACGGCGTCGAGTGCCTCGTCTCGCTCTGTATCGTCGAGCCATACGACCTGGAACGGAGAGTTGCCCTCAATTTTCCCGCCAGCATCATTGTAGATGGCCTCACCTGGCCGCCGAAGCAGCCTTGCTGCTGGATTCTCATCACTGAGAATCAGATAGGAGTCCGCTTCGGCGCACTGCAGCGCAATGCGCACCCCCATCTGGCCGAGCGTACTCCGCGCAAGTGAAAAGGCACCGTCGAGCGTCTGTGAGCCCATGAGGACGTGAATGCCGAAGGCGCGACCCTGCCTGACCAGTCGATCCAGGAGCAGGCCCGCCTCTTGGGCGAGGGCGTCATCATCGACGAAGAATTCTTGAAACTCGTCGACGATCAGCAGCACGCGGGGCATCGGCTCATCGCCGTTCGATCGCCAGCCAGCCACGTCTTGGACGCCTACGTCGCGGAACAGATCGCCTCGGCGGCGGAGTTCCTGATCGAGCCGTCTGAGTACACTCAATCCAAACTCGCGATCGCTTTCGATGGCGATCACTCTTGCGTGTGGGAGACCGTGCATTGCATACGTTTGGAATTCCACGCCTTTCTTGAAGTCGATCAGATGGAATTCCAACTCGTCCGGCGAATACCACAATGCCATGTTCGTGATGAGGACATGCAGCAAGGTCGACTTGCCAGAGCCGGTCCGACCCGCGACAAGTGCGTGCTGGGTTGTGCCTCGGCCGAGCCTGAGTTCCTGAAACCTGTTGGCGCCACTTTGCCCGAGCGTCACCCGCAGCTCATCGGTGGAGGAACGGGTCCATTGCTCAGATGGGGGTGGAGTAATCAGCCCGAAGGGAACCTCCACACGGTGCGCGCCTGATGCAGTCGCGCCAACGTGTTGCACGATGGTCGTAAGTGCCGAGTCGGTAGGCGGGTGATCTGGAATGAACTCAAAGTCACTGAGGGATGGTTGAGTGATGCGCCAGCCATCATCTTGTTTGGTCAATCGGACACGAGCAGACTCCCAATCCAACTCCTCCAGGATTGGCGGCATTTCCTTGGCAGGATCGATCAGCAAGCATGTGAACACGCCACACCGTGGACCACTCGTGAGTACGCTCGCCAATCGCTTGGCTGCGTTGTCGGTGATGCCCTCCGGGAAGTCCGCCAGTACGAGCAGGTGATAGGGCTCAGCAATCTGTCCAGCCGCCCGGTTGTAGGACTCAAGCGAGTCATACTCGTTTCGAAGATAGGCCTGGATGACCGTCTCCATATGCTCCGTGATATCGCCGAGTTTGGATTCGATATGCCGGGGTTCGGTCCATGTACGCTCAAGGATTGAGGCGTCGTCACAGTCGGCCAGGTGCATGAAGCCCGCGAAGTTCTGGCCGAGGCCAATCGGATCGTAGAGCGTCAATCGCACCTGGCCTGGTGGAATTGTCGTGAGCGTTCGGGCCAGGAGGGCCTGCATGATGGCAACGCCCTCCGCATGTGATTGGTCTGATGATTCGATGACGAGCGATCCTCGCCCTTGAAAGTCGATGGCAGCCGGGAGTTCTAGAATCTCGGGACCCGCCCACTTCATCCGGGGATCTTGCGGGAGGCTGGAGGAGAGTTCATGCACTGGGCAGCGAATGCGACCAATGCCGATATCACCCGCAAAGGTGTTTGAGAAAGACTTTGACGACCAGTCTGCATCCCACGAGGGCCAGTTGGGCGCGAGGTTCGTTTGCAAATCGGCAATCCGGTTCAGGTCTGCCTGGATGCGATCGTGTTGTTCCGTCCATGTTGCAGCCACCTCGGCCCAGATGGAGTCATGTGCATCGGTAGCGGCGGCGATCGATTCGTCGCAGGACTCGCTGAGTGAGCGACGATCTTGTTCTGCCTGCGAGTTGGCTTCCGCGATCAGGGTATCTCGCTGCGTCGTCGATTCTTCTTCTGCCGTGCGTCTTTTTGTCTTGGCGGCCTCTACGGCGTCACGGAGGATTTGCTCCAGTTTTTCCAATCGTCGCTGAGTGCGAGGTCCGGCCAGTTCGACTCGCTTCGAGAGATCCGCCCGCATGGATTCGTGCCGTTCATCTCTGGATTGGCGAGACGTGGCTTCATTCTGAGTGTGGCGAAACCTGGCAATACGATGCCGACGCCGGGCGAGTGCGAGCCCTTCGCTTGCCAATGCTTCAGCGCTCACAGTCAACCGGCGACGGGTACGTCGGTTCATCAGGTTGATTCCGGTCAGGACCCCCAGCCCAACCACCACGCCGATGGGAATGAGGTACCACAGCGGTTCGTAGAGAACGCCGATGGCAATTCCGGCGGCGATCGGAAGCAGCATCGCGACAGTCCGGGCCATATGTGCGAGGAGCCGCTTCCGCCGTGTGCCTTGAATCAGGGCGAGTTGCTGGTCTGCTTGATCGAGTCTCCTGTCAACTTCGGCAGCGGACGGACTCTCCGGGGTGTGTGTGGACTCTTGGTCTTCATCGCCTGGTGGTTCATCGGTGTCTTGGGCGGTGGCTTGCGCGGAGGAGACCGCCGCCCGCATCCCAAGTTTCGTCCGGCATGCATCCGCCTTCTTGAGCAGATCGGCGTGACGCCACGTTGCCTCGTCGAGTTCTTTGGTGGATCGCTCCAGCATCTGCTCAGTGACATCAATGCTCATCTCATAGTCTGACTCGGCGGCCCACTTGGCTTCTTTGGCGGCGTCGGCTGCCGTTGTGCGAATCTCATCAGATTCATCGAGAATGATCTGCCTGCGTTCATCGGCCTGCTCGGCAAGCCGGGTGTGCTTTGATGCCCAGATCGACGCCGCTTCCTCCATGGTCCGGTCATGCTGGCGTTCATGCATGTTGATGGCCCGCTCTAGGCGACTGGTAATGTCCCCTTCTTCGCGGGTGCGCCGGTCTCGAGTCTCGATTCGAGCAGCTTCGAGCGCATCATCGGCCTCTCGGCATCGCCGGCTCGTTCGTTCGATGAGGGTGACGGTGCGTGCGAGGGTGTCTTGGACGAGCGTGATGAGGCGGTCATCGGACATGCGGCGAAGAGGGCCTTTGCGTTGGTGGTTTGTGCATGGATGGTAATCCCTCGCGGTGGCCTTGTGCGAGGCGTTTGGCCCACGGGATCATCCACAGTCTCTGCGAACTCTTTGCAGGATGTCGTTCATGGTGTCGATCGCGTTTTCAGCAGTTCGAAGCGACTGCTCGAGTGGGCGGATGAAGTGTTCTCCGAGATAGGTGTGTTGGTTGTCTGTCCACGAATGTCCAGAGATTTCCCAGGCGGTTCGCAACAACACACACGCTTCTCGGAGGCGTGCTCGTTCAGGGGTGAGGCTCATGGCGAACCATCCTTGGGGTCATCCGGAGCTTTGGATGATCCAGAAGCAGTTCCCATGCGACTCTGATCGGGTGCATCAAGTGGTGCCGTGGGATCTGGTGGTGGCGGGGCAACTTCAAGATAGCCGCTGAGATGTGACTCAAGATTCTTGAGCCATCTCGCTGCATTTGGCAAATCAATGTCAGCCGAGGTTGAGAGCGAACGGACACCGCCACGAAAGAGCGTCAAGTGCCGCTCAAGTTCTCGTGACCAAAGCTTGATCGCTCTGATCTTTGAATCGGCTTCTTCCAGGGCGGACTTGGCGCGTCGAATTGCCCGCTGCTGATCGACGAAACTTCGCGGGTCTGCATCGGGCTTCGCGATCTTGGCGCGTTCAAGATCGCTCTTGGCCGAGGCGAACTTCTGCTCTCGCTTTCGCTTCTGCCTCTTCCAGTGTTCGGCCTGTGGCCCCTGAACCCAACCCAAGACTCGAGCAGCTTGGTTGACACATTCGTCGAGCGTGCGGGCGATGGTCTCGGCGACTTCGACGCATCGCCCTCGCAGTTCTGCAATCGCCTCGATGGCGCCAACGTTGGCTTGCTCATGCATGGGCTAGCGTTGGTTGAGGTAATCCTCGGCCCTTTGTGCCTTCTTTTTCAAGAAGGGAACGTGCTCGTGGACAACTTCTCGGAAGCGTGCGAGCGATCGCATCGAGTGTTCAAAGTCTTCTGAGAATTTCCGGTGCTCCTGATCCTTCCAGGTCTGCCCGAGGCTGCGATGCCGGGCCATGAGGGCATTCATCTGCTCCTCCATCGTGTTGGTGAACCGTTGGAGGTCCGATGCGAACTTCCTGACTTCGCCCGGATCGATGATTGCTTTGGCCATGGAGGGGGGCTCCCATTGTGGTGTATACGCCAACTTTACAGACTACGGCGTCTGCTCGGTCTCGGTTCCGGTTGCATTGCCGCCGAAAAGGCGGTCCCAATGGCCTTCGATCCCACCATCGACGATGCCGCGGATGGTGACGTGCCGTGCGGCGGTGATCCGCAGTTGCCCGGTGATGACCGCCTCAGGGGCCAGATCGAGCGTCTCTCCGAGGAAGTGCACCGCGCCCTCGTACCGCCCATGCAGGGTGGCTTTGCCGCCGAGGATGGCGATGTCGACCGTGGCGCCGTGGAGCGTGATGTCGCTTCCAAAGACGAGCGTTTGTGATGTGAGAGGCGTGTCCTGATCGATCTTCTTGCCCTCAAGCGTCGACCAGTCATCGCCCTGAAACCTCGCTTCGTAGGCCGTGACCATTGCGTTGAGGCGGAAGATCGAGGCGGCCACGAGCACCATCCCGAGTATGAGTATGCCGACCAGCGCGATGCAGCCGATGTTCACCCGCTTCTTCGGTGGCTCGGATGTCGTGTCATGCATCACGCGGGTACGGCTCCTCGGCTCCGTCGCAGCCGCTGGTTGGCAGCGTACAACGCGATGGCAGCGACGGCGGGGAGCAGCCATGGCCAGATGGCAGCGAGCGGCGGAAGGGGCGGCGAGGCGGTGAATTGCCACGGCACCGATTGACTGTATTCACCGCGGCGAATGGTCGTGGTCACATTCCACTGACCAGCGGCTGGCAGCACGAACTTGGCCGAGTACAAGAGCCGGTTGTCTGCCTGTGCGCGGGTTGCTGGGACCGAGAGTGTGAGACTGTGTGTCTGGTTGATCATCCCCAATTCAACACCAGCATCGAGAATCGCTTCTCCCGTTGCTTCGTCTTGGACCAGCACAGAAATGTCGGCGAGTCCTTCTCGGATGGGCGTAGGGTCGGTCATGATGGTGATCCGCCACGGCGGAGCAGTTTCGCTGAGCCGAATCAGGCCACTATCGGCCTTTGCTGCGGATGCACACAACAGAATGAACAGCAGAGACCTCATGGAAGAATCGTTCCCCGCATTTGCATCGGCTGCAGCACAATCCATACCCCCAGTACAAAGAGAAGGAAGGCGGGCAGGCTCATCACGGCGGTCATCAGTGGTACGCGGCCGCGAGCCGTCGCATACGCCAATTTGTGGACGGCGACCACGGCCAGGACCAGTCCGACGTCGAGTAGCAGCAGTTCGAGCGGTAGGAGCCACGCCGGTATGTTCAGGCAGCAGGCGAGGATCCACGCAGGCTCGCCGAGATTGCCGCCGACGTCGATCGCCACCCGCTGCGTCACCGGCACAATGGTGCCGAGGCTCGTGAAAAAATGAAAGAGCATGTGAACGACCCACATGGCAAAGCCAATCGGAACAAGCGCAAAGGCAAGACGGCATGCCAGTTCAGTCGTGCTGGCCTGCGCGGCGCCGATCCGGCGGGTCACAGATGCAAGAAGGGGAAGGAGCAGCGCTGGCGCGACGACCGCGACAGCGAGCAGCACGATCGTGGCGGGTACGAGCGAGGTCGTGAGACCAAGTGAGGCTGCGATGCGATCTTCAAACTCAAGTATGGGGCCGACCATTCCCATCGCATTGGCGAAGGCGCCGAAGGTCAGGAGCGTGGCGAGCGCGGCGAGGTCTCTGCGTCCACTGAGCCGGCCGAGGCCGCCTCGCCATCCGCCAAAGACCACATCATCGGGTAGCGATCGAGTGAGTACACCAACATTGTCATGGGGACACGCGCGAACACAGTCCATGCACCAGGTGCAGTCGAGGTTGCCATGTTTGGTGGGCAGGTAGAGGTCCAGCTCGCATCCGCGACCGCCGGATCCACCCCGAATGCAGTCGCGGGTGTGGCATGTGTCGCACACAGCCTGATCGACAGCCGCAACCTCTCTCGGGGAGGCCATGGACTCGATGAAGTGGAACTGTCCGATCGGACACACCCACTTGCAGAAGGCGGCCCCTCGGAAGATCGCGTCGATCAGCGCCGCCAATCCGAAGTAGCCAAGCACAACCCATGCGGTCCACCACGGCGAATCCCACAGGCTGAACACTTCGTATGCCCACAGGTAGGTCAGCAGAAGGGCGGCGGCGAGCCACTTCGAGCGGAGGACTCGCGGCCAGCTGCGTACCGGGTTGAACAACCGTTTTCCCAGTTCCCGCGGAAGCATGAACGGACACGTCCAGCAGAAGGCGTTTCCCGCGACGAGCAGGGCGATGACGACGAAGCCCCGCCAGTGCGTCCATGGCAGGATGCCAGCGAGATTCATCGGACTCAGTCGCGGTCCGAGCAGGCCGTCGAGGATCACAGCGGCGGCCGCAGCCAGCATGAGCCACTGCACGGCGCGGCGGAAGGCGAGCGAGCGGAGCAGTCGACCGACCAGTGGTGTCTTCAGGAGGTCATGCCGCCGATGGGGGCGGGAGGCCGATCGTGGTTCTGGCTCACCAATGATCGGCAGCGGTAGATCAAGCCGAGGACCACCCTGGCCGGCCTGGACCGTCACCAGCCGGGGCTGCAGCAGTTGGCGGATACACAGTCCAACCGGCAGCAGGAAGGCTGCCGATCCAGCGACCCACATGATGGCGCCAGCGGCGGATTGATCATTCAGCGTGCTGATGCCGAAGAGATCTGGACTGGCCGCGTAGGCCGTGTAGATCGGTGTTCCGATGTAGACGAAGATTGCCGAGAAGACGGTGTTCTGAAGATCGGCAAGGAGCAGATAGGGAAGCAGCATCCAACGCGGCCAGACTGGCGTACTGGGCCACGGCTGAATGACGGGCCACCAGAAGAGCAGGGCGGTACCCAGAAATACACCATGTTCGACCTCGTGCCAGAATCGGTCTTGCAGCGCCGCCTCGTAGAGCACGGGCAGATGCCAGACCCACGTCGCGATGATGAAGGTGCTCAGGCCTGTGATTGGATGGGTCACGACGTGGAAGCCACGGCGGACCGCTGCTGAGGCAAGAAAGGGACCGCACCACTCGCGGCGAATCGTCCCGGGGAGCCCCCGCAGCAGCGGGATGCCCGGATAGGCAAGCAAGATGAGTGGCGGTCCGATCATCATGAGCAGCACGTGCTGGCCCATGTGAACTTCCAGCAGAAGGCTGCCGAAGGCATCGAGGGGCGAAGCGATCGCAATCCAGCACACGGCGATCCCGGTGATGAATGACACAAGACGCCACCGCGTGAAACGGGTGGGCTGTGAACGGCTCAGCCCGCGCCAGCCTCTCCAGTAGATCAGGATGGACACCACGGCGATTGTCAGCGGCCACGGGTCGATGGTCCACGATGACAAGATGGCGCGGGTAAGGTCAGACATTCGAGGTTCAGCCTAGCGGGCGCGGTATCACATCGAACCGCGTTGGCGAAACGTACTCAGGAATCCGGGAGGAACGGTGGTACTGGGTCCTGAGTTGGTTGTGGCTTCATTGAGTAGCCGGCAGCGGGCTCGTGCGCCCAGTCGTTGGTGAGCGTGAGCAGGAATGCCGTGACGGCCGTGGTTTCCTCGGGCGACAGATGCTTGCCATAAGCGGGCATATTGCCCCCACCCTGAATGACTTGCCTGATGAGTTGGTCGCCATTGAGCCGGCTTGCGACGCCGTCCAGGGCAGGGCCCCGCTCGCCGCCGCGGCCGCCGAGCATGTGGCAGTTCCGGCACTGCTTGTTCTGCACGACGACGGCACCTTGCAGTTCCAGCGGCGTCCGACCCTTGACATACTCAGGCGGCGTCGGGATGCCGCTCCATGCGTCCATGACCGGCGACCACGGGGCCTGATATCCCAGCATGGTGAGGGTCCCCAGACTCAGAAGCAAGGCCAACACGAAGACCACCGATATCGGCCGCCGCCGCCAGTGCTTTTCGCCGCCGCCAGAGAGGAAGGGCAGCAGGATCAAGGTTGCAAAGGCCAGTATCGGGAACCCGATGATGAGGAAGGTTTCCATGTAGGGCGGCAACAATGCCAGCACGGCGAAGATTGACTGGAAGTAGAAATCTGGCCGTGGAGCGGTGTCGATGAACGTTGGGTTCGGTTCGCCCGCCGGTCCGCTCGGCCCGAACATCATCGCGCAGAAGAACATCAATCCCAACGTCAGCCCGGTCGCGATCATGTCTCGCCCCGCGGCATTGGGGAAGAATGGCATGCCGCGTTTCTCGACGAGTTCGTGGTACTTCTCTTCGTAGGTGCTCTTGTCGATCAGTACGCCGGGCGTGGGCTTTTCGTTGATGCCCTTCTTGATGACCAGCAGCAAGTGAACGCCGATCAGGCCGATGAGCGCGGCGGGAAGTACGAACACGTGGAGCGTGAAGAATCGGCTCAGCGATTCGCCGCCGATGATCGCACCACCGAGGACAAAGTGCACCAACCCCGGTCCGATCCAAGGAACGCGGCCCGCCATCGACATGCCGACACCGAGACCCCAGTACGAATCCTGATCCCATCGCAGCACTTGCCCGGTGAATGCCATGCCCAACGTGCAGATGAACAGCAGCACGCCGCAAATCCATGTCAGTTCACGTGGATACTTGTACGCGCCGAACAAGAAGACTTGAATCATGTGGATGGTCATGAAACCGACCATCAAATGCGACCCCCAGACATGCATCGCCCGGAGGAACCAACCCATCTCGGCTTGGAAGGTGATGTAGTTCAGCGAGGCAAAGGCCTGATCGGCTGAGGGCACGTACATCAGTGACAGGCAGATTCCTGTGACGATCTGGCAGATGAAAAGCACCAGCGTCATGGAGCCGAAGACGTACCACCACTTGGCGCTGCGTGGCACCGGGTGGGTGATGCTCGGGCCCATCACCTCGGCAAGGTGCAAGCGCGATTCGAACCAGTTGAGCAGTGCGTTCTTCATGCGGATTGCTGGAGCGTCGGCAAGCGACCGGCCTTGACCTGCAACTCGCCCTTCTTGATTCGTGTCTTGTAGGTGTAGAGACCGCGGGGCGGGGGACCAGCCGCGTGCGAGCCATCGGAGTAGTACACACCACCATGGCAGGGACACATGAACAGGTTGGATTCGGGGAACCACCGCACCGGGCAGCCCAGGTGCGTGCAGTTGATCGCAAAGACGACAAACTCGCCCGTATCCATATGCCGCACGTAGCAGGGTGTATCGGCGGTGTACCCATTCCACGGCGTGCCGAACGGGTTCGTGTAGGAGGCGAGTCGTGTCTGCCCCTTCGGGAACTTCTCGGTGGATCCAAGCGTCGTCCACTTCTGCCAGCCATCAGACTTCCACGGGCTGAAGAGAAAACCGACCACCGGCACGGCGATCAGCAGGCCAACGGCGCCGTTGATGGCGGCGCCAAGCCAGAAGAGGAAGCCTCGCCGCGATGGCTCCGGACCCGATGGGTCGCCCATCATCGCTGGGTCCGGCGCGGTCTTGTAGTCGTAGTTCTCACCCATGTGCGTTGATGCTCTCGTCAGAAGCCCGGGGCTTGGTTGCCGCCCGGTGGATAGGGCTGTCCGGGAAATGTGACCCGGTGTGATGTGATCCAGGCCAGCAGGTCTTGAATCTGTGCATCGCTCAGTGGTGCGAGGCCTTCACGCTGCGGGACCGGTTTGCCGTTGAGGTTGCCTTGCCAGTCGGGCATGCCCACATCGGGTCTGCCGCAGACGATGGTGGCGCGAATCATCTGGTCGCTTGCCAGTGCGAGAAAGGAACTGTCGATCGGGCTGCCCGCCATGGCGCCCACCCCGTTCTCGCCGTGGCAGGGGCTGCACCATGTGTTGAAGGTCGTGAGACCCTTGGCCGGGTCGCCGGGCTTCGCCTGCGGGTCGATGATGGCGGGGGAGTCCTTGGCGTAGGAGGGCGGCGTGCCGGTCCATTCCGCTCGCATGCCCGCGACGATCTCGCTGATCTGCGCATCGGTCAGCCGTCCGCCATTGGCGATCGAGTGGGCTGGCATGAGGGTTCCCTTGATGCCATTGGAGATTGTCGCGGTGAGCCACTCGTCCGTCACGAGCGATTGGTAGAGCGGGTCATTCAGCGGTCTTGCCGCTCCCCAGGTGCCGTCCTTGCCGTGGCAGCCTTGGCAATTGGTACCCCAGAGATTCTCGAACCCGTGTACAGCCTCAGCATTGCCGCGTTCGATTTGCGGCGCCGTTGGTTTTCCAGGCATCCAGTCGCAGCCAGCGGCAACGATGAGCGTGACGATGGGGAGCAAGCGGTGGATCATTCCTCGCCCCCCATCTCGCGGGCGCCCGGCGTTTCCATGCCGAGGCGTTCGAGGTAATGCCAATTCTGCATTGTCTTGACTTTCTCGGTTCGAAGAATGCACCAGCCTGCAACCAGCCCGAAGACGACTTGCGAGGCGACGAACCAGATCCACTCGATATGCTCACTCAACGCCGGGTTGACGACTGAAATGGAGGCCCAGGTGAGTCCGGACCAGATGATCGGAACGACGATTGCAGAGAAGAAGAGTTGGAATCGAGGAATCAGCGGTAGGGTGACGCCGTACAGAACACCGACCGCCAGTGACATCACGACTTGGATGATGCTACCGACGACCAGGCCCTCGGCGTGGAAGGCCACCAACTGTTCCATGGTCATGTCTGCGTAGCCGCTGAGCATCGTGCCGGCGAGCAGGTTGACCGTATACCACAGGCTTCCGTGGGCAATCAGACCCCACACAGAGGCGAATGCCGCCATGACGGCGCCGCCGATCAGACCGCCCCAGATACCGGCTGAGTAGGGATGGATCTCCATCGGAATGCGGGCGCGGTGTTCGGTATCGGCGATGAGGTGCGTGACTTTGGCCGGTCGCGGCACAATCGGCGTCGGACCTTCGTCGGCCAGCGGCGTGAGTACTTCCTTGGAGTCCGGGTTGGTCTCTCGGAACCACACGACGATGCCCGTCATCATGATGACCAAGCCGGCCGCAGCGACGACCCAGTTGGTCACGATCCCTGCCGCCATGAGGGTGAGCCCGAAAGCGGCCACCATGGGTGAGGTTGTGGGCTGAGGCAGTTCGACGCCGCCAGCGTGTTGTGGTTCTGTTGGCTTCATGTCATTCATTGAACGGGCCAGTTTCCGAAGATGTACACCACAAAGAAGACGGCAATCCAGATGCCGTCGACGAAGTGCCAATACCAACTCACCAGATCGACCTTCTCGACGTTGCGGGGGTGGACCTTGCCGAGCAGGGCGAGCACGAGAATCAGCGTCAGGACGATCAGTCCCATCGTGACGTGGAAGGCGTGGAAGCCGACCAGCGTGTAGAAGCAACTGCCGAAGAGGTTGGTCCCCATCCAGACGCCGTCGTTGACGATTAGTCCGTACCACTCCATGCCGGTACCGAGAAGGAACTCGGCCCCGCATGCAACCGTGAGGGCCCACCAGAAGATGAAAGCACCCATCTTGCCTTTTCGCATCGCTTTGATGGCAAGGACGATCCACACGCTGCTGATCAGCAGGAAGACGCTGTTGAAGAGCACTTTGAAAGGTGCGATGGAGACATCCAGCACGTCCTGTGGATAGGGACCGTTGATGTCCCGGCCGATGTAGAACAGGTAGGCCGTGATGAGTGTTCCGAAGAAGGCGATGTCGGAGGCGATCATCAGCAGGACGCCAACCTTCCCGTTCATCAGGCCGTCTTGAGCCAGGGCGGGTGGCGGCGTCAATGGAGTAGTCGGTGCCGTCGTCATTCGTACTTCCAATCGGGGTCGTCGGGATGCTTCAGATCCCACAGGGGACGGCGGCTGTGAACGACCGGGTCGTCGGCGAAGTTGTAGGCGGGCGGCGGGGAAGTGGTGGACCACTCAAGCGTCCACGCATCCCACGGGTCATCACCCGCGGGGCGTCCCTTGAAGATCGAGTACAGCAGATTCATCGCGAAGAGTGCGAATCCGACGAGTTGAACGACGACGCCGACAGATGACAGAAGATTCCATATCTCCCAACCTCGATCGGCTTCGTAGGTGTAGATCCGGCGTGGCATCCCGAGCATTCCGGATACATGCATTGGGCCAAAGGTCAGATTGAATCCGATGATGAGAATCCAGAATTGCCACTTGCCAAGCGTCTCATTCATCATCCGGCCGGTCACCTTTGGGAACCAGTAGTAGATGGCCGCGAAGATCGCGAAGAGCAGCCCGCCGAAGAGTACGTAGTGGAAGTGGCCGACCACGAAGTATGAGTCACTGACCGCCCAGTCGAACGGAACCGTCGCGAGCCAGATGCCGGTCAGGCCGGCGAGCAGGAATTGGCATAGAAAGCCGGTGCTGTAGAGCATCGGTGTGTCAAATCGAATCTTGCCACCGATCATCGTGGCGGTCCAGTTGAACATCTTGATGCCGGTCGGGACGCCCACGAGCATGGTCGAGCCCATGAAGATGGCATTGAGCATTGGACTGAGGCCGACGGTGAACATGTGATGCGCCCACACGCCCATACTGATAAAGCCGATGGCGACGCTTGCCGCGACCATGAGCGGATAGCCAAAGATGACCTTCCTGCTGAAAACCGGAATGATCTCGCTGACAAAGGCAAAGCCCGGCAGGATCAGAATGTAGACCTCGGGATGCCCGAAGAACCAGAATAAATTCTGCCAGAGCAGCGCCGAACCGCCGGCTTGGGTGTCGAAGAAGTGCGCGCCGAGCAGACGGTCAAAGATCAGCATGATCTGCGCGGCGGCGAGTGGGGGAAGGCAGATCACGACGATGAAACAGTCCACCAACATCATCCATGCCAGCAGCGGCATCTTCATCAAGGTCATGCCGCGACACCGCATGCCGAGAATTGTGGCGATGAGATTGATGGCCGTCATGGTGCTTCCGAGGCTCGCGACGAACACGCCGAGGATCCAGTAGTCGGTGCTGTGTCCGCGGGAGAAGGTCCGTTCGGTCAGCGGCGCATAGGCGAACCACCCGACGTCCGGAGCCGATCCCATGCCGTAGAGTCCTTGCCCGCCGAAGTAGGAGAAGTACAGCAGGAAGGACCCGAATAGAAAGAGCCAGAATCCAAAGGCGTTCAGCCGCGGAAATGCCAGATCGCGGGCTCCGATCATGAGCGGAATCAGGAAGTTTGCTGTTCCGAACAGCACCGGCATTCCAACGAAGAACACCATGGTCGTGCCGTGCATCGTGAACAGCCGGTTGAATTCTTCGGGCGTGAGGATGTCTTGGCCGGGCCAGGCGAGTTGCCATCGCATCATCGTCGCCTCAAGACCGGCAATGATGAGATAGACGATGCCGCACGTGACGTACATGACACCGAGCCGCTTGTGGTCTGTCGTGGCGACCCACTGGTGCAACGTAGAGAGGAATGGCACGGGGCCGTTCAGCGGTTGGGGGCCAGCGGGCTGTTCCAGCGTGCTCACTTGAGCGTCTCCAAATAGGCGCAGATCGTGTCAACCTCGGCTCGCGACAGTTTCATCGATGGCATGTCGCATCCTGGCTTGATGTTCTGGGGGTCCCACACCCACTCACGCAAATTGTCCGGTGTGTTGGCCGCAACGCCCGAGCCGATGGTTTCCCTGCTCATGAGATGCGTAAGGTCGGGCGCAAACGAGCCGTTGGCGACGGTCCCGCGAACGGTATGACAGTTGATGCAGGATGTTCGCAGAAAGAGGTCGTGCCCGGCCTTGACGGCAACATCGTTGTTCGCATCCTTCTGTTGATTGGCAACCCATGCGTCGAACGTCTCGCGGGGTTCGACAATGACCCTAATCAGCATGTTGGCATGCTGATTCCCACAGAATTCGGCGCATTGCCCGACGTAGGTGGCTGGCGCATTGGCCTGTAGCCATAGGTGATTGATGCGATCGGGAATGACATCCATCTTTGGACCGAGTTGCGGGACCCAGAAGGAGTGGGCCACGTCGGCCGAGCGCAGCGTTAGGAAGAGGTCTGCGGGCTTCCCCTCGTCAATGGGTACGTGCAGTTCGCCCGCTGTCACAACGCCGAGATCACCGTAGTCGAATTCCCACCACCACCGATGTCCGGTGACGGTGACCTCTAATGCGCCCTCCGGAGGCGTCGTTCGCTCCAATTCGAAGATGCCCCGCGCCGACACCATGAACAGCAGGAAGACGATCAGCAGCGGGATGACGGTCCATGCCAACTCGATGGGGTTCGATCCGTACACCTGTGCCGGCTCCAGATCATCGCCTTCGGCCCGACGACATCGAATGATGGCATAGGCGATGAGCGAGAGCACGACGATGGCGATCCCCCCACAGATGACAAAGAGCAGCCACGTAATGTCGAGAATCGTGTCGGCTGGCGCCCCGACCGGGCTGAACATGGAAGGCTGAATGGTCTCGGTCGGCTCGCATATCGGGGCGGTGGCGGACATGCCAGCCGACCAGATGAGGTTTCCCAAGTGCACCATCGATTCCAATTCCCTTCACTCACGGCGACGCGACGCTGTCGGGAGGCTACCGCGCGAGGGTTCAGCAGTGCAAGGGGGTCACAATGTCCACTTCAGCGTTGAGAGGGGCCGATGCTCGGACTCAGGGGGTTTCGACCGCCTCATGCATCGGCTTTCGCCCCACCGAGTAGTAGGCGAATCCGGTCTCATGCATGGCGTCGTCATGCCAGACATTGCGGCCATCGAAGATGACCTGATCGGCGAGTTTGGCCTTCATCTGTTCGAAGTCGGGCGTTCTGAATTCGTCCCACTCGGTGCAGAGCACCAGTGCGTCGCAGCCATCGAGGCAGTCGTACATGTCGTCGATGTACTCGATATCCAGGCCATACTGGGGGAAGGTCTCGCGGGCGATGGGATCGAACGCCTGCACGCTGCCGCCGCGGGCGAGTAACTCCTCGATGATCGTCTGAGCAGGTGCTTCGCGGACGTCGTCGGTTCGGGGTTTGAAGGCCAGGCCCCAGACGGCGAACGTCTTGCCCGAGAGATCTTCACCGAAGTGGGCGAGGATTCGCGCGAGAAACCAGTGCCGCTGCTGCTGGTTCACTTCGTGGACGGCTTCGTTCAGCAGGCAGGGAATGCCTGAATCCTGCCCCATCTCGATCACCGCCAGGGTGTCCTTCGGGAAGCACGAGCCGCCGTAGCCAAGACCGGGGAAAAGGAACTTATCGCCAATGCGTGTGTCGGCGCACATTCCCTCGCGGACGCGGGCGATGTCGGCGCCGTAGTGCTCGGCCAGGCGGGCGATTTCGTTGATGAAGGAGATCTTGCAGGCGAGCATGGCGTTGCTGGCGTACTTGACCATCTCGGATGACTCGATGTCCATGAACATCAGCGGATTCGATTTGCTGACATAGGGTTCATACAACTTGGTGAGCAGTTTGCGGCCCCGCTCGTGTTCGACCCCGCACACGACGCGGTCGGGGTGCTGGAAGTCCTGAATTGCATCGCCTTCCTTGAGGAATTCCGGATTGTCGGCAACCGAGAACGGCTTGTTTGTGATGCCTGCGATGACCTCTCGGACCTTGGCAGTCGTGCCGACGGGAACCGTGGACTTCACGACGATCACGGGATGTTCGATCGTACACACGCCCGATTCGATCGCTTCGCCGATGTCCTTCGCGACGGCCATCACGGCAGAGAGGTCACTGCGGCCATCGGCGCCGGTGGGCGTGCCGACACAGATGAAGATGAGTTCCCCGTTTGCGTATCCTTCGGTCTTGTCTGCGGTGAAGTGCAGTCGGCCGGCCTTGATGTTCAGGGTCATCAATTCCGAAAGTCCCGGCTCGAAGATCGGGCACTCACCACGTCGCATCATGGCGACTCGGTCAAGATTGATGTCCAGACAGGTGATCTGGTTGCCGGTGTTGGCAAAGCAGGTCCCGGTGACGAGGCCGACGTATCCGCTGCCGACGATGGTGAGATGCATGGGGGAGATCCTCTCTCAAAGGGGGAATCAGGACAGAATGGGGCAGTTTAGCGTGGGGCGTTTCGGGCCGCTTCTCCTGCGATCTGTCGCTCCACTTCAATGAGCTCGCGTTTGAGGCGGAGGTTTCGGGACTCGGCGCAGGTCGCACCGTCATACCCGCCCAGACCCGAGGCGGCGAGCACCCGGTGGCAGGGCGTGATGAGCGGCATGGGGTTGGTCCGCATGGCGCTGCCCGCAGCCCGGGCGGCACTGGGGTTGCCAGCCATGGCGGCCAGTTCGGTGTAGGTGCGGGTCTGGCCGATCGGGATGTCGCGGCAGGCGGCCCAGCAGGCGCGGCGGAAGGGCGTGGCGGCTGGGATGGGAATCGGTGGGGGGCCAACCGGCTCCACCAGACATGCGGCCAGCCACGCGGCGGCGTCCGGGAGCAGGGCGGGATCCTCGCCGCCGCTCGGCTGTGAAGCGTGAAGGGCCACGAATTCGACCGTGATCCAGTCGGCCTCGTCACTTGCAAGGACGACTGGTCCAACCGGCGTGTCGATGGTTCGCCAGCGGATGGGCATTTCAGTGCGGCAGCGGATGCGCATGGCACATGGCTTTGACCTGTCCTTTCACTTCGGCGGCCACGGCCGGGTCGCCTTGGGCGTCAAGGACGCGATCGAGCATGGCAGCAATCTCCCGCATGTGCGACTGGTCGAGTCTGCGGGTTGTCAGTGCCGCCGTGCCGAGTCGCAGGCCACTGGTGACCATTGGCGGGCGGGGATCGTTTGGAATACCGTTCTTGTTGGTGACGATGCCCGCCTGCTCAAGCCACGCTTCGGCATCTGCGCCGGTCAGTTCGGCGCTGCGGGGCTGAAGGTCGACGAGCAACAGATGATTGTCCGTGCCACCGGTGCAGAGGCGATAGCCGTGCTCGACGAGTGCCTCGGCGAGCGCCTTGGCATTGGCGACGACCTGCGAGGCGTAGGCCTTGAAGGAGGGCTGCAAGGCCTCGCCAAAGGCGACGGCTTTGGCGGTGATCATGTGCATGAGCGGTCCGCCTTGTGAGCCGGGGAAGACCTTGCGGTCCACCTTCTTGGCGACGTCCTCATCGTCGCTGAGGATCAATCCGCCGCGGGGACCGCGGAGCGTCTTGTGGGTGGTCGTGGTGACGACGTGGGCGTGCGGGAAGGGGGAAGGATGCGCCCCGCCCGCGACAAGCCCGGCGATGTGGGCGATGTCCGCCATCAAGATGGCGCCGACTTCGTCGGCAATGGCTCGGAATCTGGCAAAGTCGATCGTTCGCGGATAGGCCGAGTAGCCGCAGATGATCATCTTCGGCCGCACTTGGCGGGCGCGGGCGGCGATGTGGTCGTAGTCGAGCCGCTCAGAGTCGGCATCGAGTTCGTAGTCGTGAATCTCGTAGAAGGTGCCGGAGAAGTTCGGCTTCAGGCCATGGCTGAGATGACCACCCGACTTGATCGGAAGCGAGAGGATCCGATCGCCCGGACTGCACATGGCCATGAAGGCGGCGATGTTGGCATTGGCGCCGCAGTGTGGCTGCACGTTGGCGTAGCCGCAGCCGAACAACTCCTTGGCGCGGTCCCTTGCGAGATCCTCGGCGGCGTCGTGGTATTCGCATCCACCGTAATACCGCTTGCCTGGGTAGCCCTCGGCGTACTTGTTGGTCATCCAGGTACCCATCGCGTGCATGACCGCTGGGCTGACATGGTTCTCGGAGGCGATGAGTTCGAGGGTCTCCGCCTGACGCACCGCCTCGCCGCGGAGTACCGAAGCGACAGCGGGATCGGCCTGCTCCATCATCTCCAGTAGGTTCAGCGAAACGGCATCAAGCGGCGGGAGGTGGGTTGTCGTCATGTCCGGGATTCTACCGCGACGCTCGCAACTTCCGTACGCTTCCCTTGTGCACATCGTCCTGCTCAATCCGGAGATCCCAAACAACACCGGCACCATCGGCCGCACGGCCGCTGCGACCGGGGCGGCGCTGCACATCATCCACCCCATTTCCTTCGACATGTCCGAGAAGGCTCGCCGGCGGGCCGGGTTGGACTACTGGGATCAGGTCGACTGCCGCGAGCATTCGAGTTGGGCGGCCTTCCTCGAGCAGGAGCGACCGGAGCGGCTGTGGGCCTTCTCGGCGAAGGCTTCTCGCCCGGTCTGGGAGGCGGATCTACAAACCGGCGATTACCTACTCTTTGGATGTGAGACCACCGGACTTCCAGAGGACGTGCAGGCCTGGGCGACGGGGCGGTGGGGGGCGGGTTGCCTGCTCAGCTTGCCCGTTCGAAGGCCCGCAAGGAGTCTCAATCTGGCCTGCGCCGTGACGGCGGTGGTCTATGAGTCGCTCCGGCAGTCCGCAGGCCGATCCTGACCCGAATCGGAGCCCCACGCTTCGCTATAGTGGTCCGCTTCGGACGCGCCGGTCTGGTGGCGCGACCAACGGAGAGCAACCGCCATGGCGACCTATACCACCGAGCAGATTCGCAACCTCGTCCTTGTCGGCACCGCCGCATCGGGCAAGACCACCCTGGCAGAGGCGATGCTGGCAGCCGCTGGCGTCATCGGCCGGGCTGGTACGGTCGAAGCGGGCAATACCGTGAGCGATTGGGATGAGTTGGAACACCAACTCGGCCACAGCATCGACTCGTCACTGGTGGCGCTGGATCATGACGGCAGCCACTTCAACATCCTCGACACGCCGGGCCGCGGCGACTTCATCGGCAAGGCAATCAGTTCGCTTCCCGCCGTTGAGACAATGGTGCTTGTGCTGGACTCCGCGGCGGGAATTGATCCCGTCGCTCGGCGGATGATGAAGACTGCCAAGGAGCGAAATCTCCCTTGCGCCATCGTCATCAACAAGATTGACGCTGGCGGTGACATCGGGGGGATGCTGAACTCGATCAAGGAGGTCTTTGGAAGCGAGTGCTGCCCGATCAACCTTCCCTGCGACAACGGTTCCTCGGTCATTCGGTGCTTTCAGGAGACGGATGGCGATTCGGATCTCGGGAGCGTTGCCGACTTCCATACTCAATTGGTCGATCAGATCGTCGAGGTGGATGAGGAACTCATGGAGAAATACCTCGACGCTGGCGAACTCGCGCCGGACGAGTTGCTTCAGCCATTCCGGCTCGCCATGCGGCAGGGCCATCTGATCCCCGTGTGCTTCACCGCCGCTCGCGACAACGTCGGTGTGGCCGAACTGATGGATCAGATTGCCAGGCTCTTCCCCAATCCGACCGAGGGCAATCCTCGCCCGCTTCAGCGTGTGGGTGGTGATGGACGCGAAGGAATCGAAGTGAAGGCCGATGATTCCGGCTCCCCGGTGGGACACTGCTTCAAGGTTGCATCTGATCCCTTCGTCGGGAAGTTGTGCTTCTTCCGAGTCCACCAAGGATCATTCGACAACTCGACCAATCCGAAGGTTGGCGACGGGCGAAAGGGTGTCCGGCTCGCCCATCTGTACCACTACTGTGGGAAGAATCACGAGGAAGTTCACGCGGCGGTTCCCGGCGACATCGTGGCGGTCTCCAAGGTTGACGAAATCGGCTATGACGATGTGCTGCATTTGGACAGCGATGGCTGGATTGCGATGGACTCGGTCGGCCTACCCAAACCGATGTTTGGCCTGGCCATCGAAGCATCTGCCAAGGGTTCTGAGGCGAAACTGGGCGATGCGCTGGCGAAGATGTCGCTGGAGGATCCCACGTTTGTCATCGAGCGAAACTCCACAACCAAAGAGCTGGTCGTTCGGGGAATCGGTGAACTTCACCTGCGGGCGAAATTGAAGATGCTCAAAGATCGATACGGGGTCGAAGTCGACACGCGGCCGCCGAAGGTCGCCTACAAGGAAACGATCACCGGCAAGGCCGAAGGACACCACCGCCACAAGAAACAGACGGGCGGTTCCGGACAGTTCGGCGAGGTCTACCTTCGCATCGAGCCGGTCGAGGAGTCTTCTGAGGGTCTGGTCAACGGACTTGAATTCGTGGATGACACCTTTGGCGGATCTGTTCCCAAGCAGTATCTCCCCGCCATTGAGAAGGGGGTTCGTCGTGTGATGTCCGAAGGGGCGATTGCGGGCTACCCCATGCAGGGCATCAAGGTGGCCGTCTATGATGGAAAGCACCACCCGGTCGACTCCAAGGAGATCGCATTCATGACCGCCGGCAGGCGGGCCTTTGTCGAGGCTGTGCAGAAGGCGGCTCCGGTGCTTCTTGAGCCTTTCGTGAAACTCGAGATCACGATTCCATCGAGTTATATCGGCGACATCTCATCGGATCTTTCCGGCCGCCGCGGCCGGATTCAGGGCACCGACATGCTGCCGGGCGATCAGGCGGTCGTCTCGGCCGAAGCGCCGCTGTCCGAGGTCATGAGTTATGCCAACCAACTCAAGTCGATGACCGGCGGATCTGGCAGTTATGTGATGGAATACTCCCACGACGAGAATACGCCGCCCAATGTGCAGGCCGCCGTCGTGGCCGCCTTCAAGCCTCAGGACGACGACGAGTAGAACCGAGGCCGGGGACGCCTTCTGGCCCTGACCCTCTGTACCCCGAACCGATACCCTGTGTCCATGCTCATCAGACGATGTGATCCTGCGGCGGCCAGCGAAGTCAGCATGGAGGGGGCGTCCGGTGTCGCTATGCAGATGTTGGTGGGGCGGTTCGACGCGGCGCCGAATTTCGCCATGCGGCACTTCGTGGTCGCTGCAGGTGGTCAGACACCTCGGCACAGTCATCCGTGGGAGCACGAGGTCTACGTCGTTGAGGGTGTGCTTCGAACCGAGTGCGCAGGTGAAACCAAGGATGCGTCCGCCGGGGATGCCGTACTGATTCCCGGCGGGGCGATGCACCAGTTCGTCAATGATTCCAACGCGGAGGCCCGCTTTCTGTGCATCGTTCCTCTTGAATCGGAGTGCGGACGCGATGTCCCTGGGAGCTGATTCGTGAACCACGTCGCCGAGACACCGCGATGGACCGGGACATGGAGCATCTTGCTGCTCGCAATCGCCTGCGTCATGGTGGTCGTCGGCCTGCTGTTCACGGGCGAGCAGTGGGGGGTAGCCATGGTCTTCGCCGGTGCTGGCGCCGCCGCCCTGTGCTTGATTGGGGTATTGCTGAGCCAACCAGCGATTGCCTTCGTGGGCTCGCTGATCTGTGTCTGTGGCGGGATGGTGGCGGCATCGCTTGCGGAACCGGACGCCTCGTGGGCATCGCCCGCGCTCACCGCCGGCTTGCTCGGCCTCGTTGGACTTGGGCTGCTCGGCGCCTATCGCATGCTCTCAGGATCGGCGGGGGCCAGAGGCGGGAAGAATGGCGTGACCGGCGTACTTTCAGAGATCCGTGACATCGGCATGCTCAGCGATACCGCCAAGCGGATCCTCTTCCGCGACCGCGAAATGGAACTGCTCCGACAGACCATCGAAGAAGACATCGAACGGGGCGACTTCAATGCTGGCTTGGTGCTTTGCAGAGATATGGAGAGGCTCTTTGGCTACACCGAAGAGGCCGAGCAGTTGCGGCAACGCGTGCTGCTTTCCCGCAACAGCCAGTTGGCCGCGAAGATTCATCAGGAGGTCGCGGTCGTGGCCGGAATGCTTGCTCAAGGTCGGCTCGATGAGGCCGAGGAGGCTGGGCAGCGACTTCACCGAATGTATCCAGATTCACCGGCCCTTCACGGCTTGCAGTCCCGCCTTCACGGCGCGCGGCAGCAGATGAAGCGAGATCTCAAGAGCGAGTTCTTGTCGGCAGCCCAGCGGGGTGATACCCAGGTGGCCATGGCGAAACTCCGCCAACTCGACCACCATCTCAGCCCGGATGAGGTGGCCGATGTCCACGCTGCTGCAGAAGGCATCATCGGGCAGCACCGCGAAGCCTTATCGGTGCAATTCAAACTGGCAGTGAGCGATCATCGGTGGACCGAAGCTGTTGAGGCGGGCGAGCAGATCATTGCCGACTTTCCGAATGACCGCATGGCGGTGGAGGTCCGCGAGGTGCTGGAGCGACTTCGGGAGCGGGCCAATGTCGTCGGCTCGGAGGAGACGGTATGAGTCGATCCTCCATTGCGTGTTGTCTTTTCCTTCTTGGCGGGTGTGTCATGGATGATATTGACGACATTGGTCGCATGTTTGACGTGCCCACGCCGTCGCAAGCTGCTCGGTGGGCGTTGGATCAGAATGACCCGGACCGGCGACGGGAGGGACTCGTGCTGCTCTCAACATCGACGTTCGGCGGCGGCGAGGTGTATCTGAATATGTACCGCGACTACGTGGAGCATGATTCGGATCCGCTGGTCAAGTCTGCCGCCATCGCCGCGCTTGCCCGGCACGGGACGCCCGAGGACGCGCTGCTCATCGCGGCATGGACCAGACGTTCTCAGGTTGAGAGCGTGACGATTCGCTGGGCGGCGGTGAAGGGACTTCAGCGGCTGCACAACCCCGATGTCGTGTCGGATCTGCGTGACGTGGCGATGGACGAACAAGAACAAAGCGAGGTGAGAGCCGCCGCGTGCGTTGCCATGGGGCAGTACCCGGAAGATCGGGTGATGCAGGCGCTCATCAGGTCGCTTGATGCGGTGGAACTCTCGGTCAATGTTGACGCGGCCGAGTCGCTCTTTATGTTGACCGGGCAAGGCCTCGGTCTGGACCACACCGCGTGGCAGAACTGGTACGTGAATGCGCAGAAGGAAGGCAACCCATTTGCAGGCATGGGAACCTATCGCTACCCGACGTATTCCCGCGATTCGGTCTGGTGGGAGTACGTGACGTTCTGGCTCGACGAGCAGTACGAGCCATCCCTGCGGCCGATCGGCATGAAGGACTCGACCGAGCGACGAACGTGGGAGGACTTCACCCCCGGCAGCACGGCACCGGCCGGGGCGGAATCCACCGACGATGGCTGACGGCCCTGCCTCGGAGGACGAAGTCCCCGCGATGTCCAAGAAGGCCCCGGGCGAGATTCAATCAGGGGCGCTCGTAGGGCGTTCATTACTCGCGGGCATCCTGATCGTTGGGCTCCCGGTGCTGATGCAGCAGATTCTGGGAGCCACGGTTGGCCTCGTCGACAAGATGCTTGCCGGTGGGCTGGATGACGGGGTCGTGCTGCCCGCGATGGACGGTCTCGGCGTCGGCTCCTATGTCGGCTGGTTCATTGGCATCTCCATGAGTGGGCTCGGCATCGGCGGGCAGGCGATCATCGCTCGGGCCATCGGTCGAGGCGATGTCAACGAGGCCGAACAGGCGCTGGGGCAGGCCATGGCCATGAGTGTCGGTTGGGGTGCGGTGGTGTCGATTGTCTTCTGGTGGCTGGCCGCGCCGCTGGCTGCGGTGTGCGGGCTTACCGGCGAGGCTGCGGCCTATCTGGTGGAGTACGTACACGTTCTGGCGTACTCGATGCCCTTCTGTGGAATGATGATGGTGGGCGCGATGTGCCTGACCGGTGCCGGCGAGACGGTCCGCCCTGCCGTGATCGCGGTGATCGTCAACCTTGTGAACGTGTGTTTCAGTTGGGTGCTCTCCGGCGCGGAGCTCCGCTTGCCCGGCGTCGTGCTGCCGGACCTGTTCGGGTTTGACCTGGACGTCGCGGGCATCGCCGCCGGAACCGCCATAGGGTATGGAGTCGGCGGTGTCCTGACCCTTGGGGTTCTGCTGCGTGGTGTGCGTGATCTGCGTCTTCGGCTGCCGCTTCTGAATCCGGTTCGATCGATGATTGCCCGGGTGATGCGGGTGGGCATTCCAAACTTCCTTGAAGGCATCTCGATGTGGAGCGCCAACCTCGGCGTGCTTGCGATGATCGGCGTGATTGCTGGACGCGAGGCACGATTGGCGGTCACGGCGGCCAGCGGTGCGGGGGCTCTGGCAGCGCCCACGGCGGGCGAAGGGCTTGTCGGTGCGCACATCATCGCAGTGCAGTGGGAGTCATTCAGTTTTCTTCCGGGATTCGCCATCGGTACTGCGGCGGCAGCACTGGCCGGTCAGTTCCTCGGTGCTGGCAATGTGGCCATGGCACGCCGCGCGGTATTCGTCTGCACCGGCATTGCCATCGTGCTCATGGGTTCGCTCGGTGTGGTGTACATGATGTTTGGGCAACCGCTGACGGAACTCATCAGCATGCAGAGCAAACACTTGGGACTGGTGCCGAAGCTGCTCTTCATTTGCGGCATTACGCAGGTGTTCTTCGCCGTGTCCATGGTTGTTCGGCAGGCACTGCGCGGAGTCGGCGACACGATCTGGACCTTCACCATCACGACCATCAGTTGTTATGGCATCCGTTTGCCAGCGGCCTGGATTTTTGGCATCGTGCTCGACTTGGGCTTGGTCGGCATATGGATTGCGCTCTGCGGCGAACTGGCCGTTCGCGCCTTCCTCTTTCTCATCCGTTTCCTGCACGGTGGATGGGCGACCAGGGCGGTGTAGTCGCCGTGCCTACTCTTCCGCAGGTTCGTTCTTTGTGGCGTCTGGCGCCGCTGCAGCTTCCGCCGCTGCCTGGGCCTTGATGCGGTCGATCTTGGACTTGTCCGGGGACAGGGTCAGGGTCAAGCGGCGGCCAGCCATGCGTGGGGCCATGTCGACCTTGGAGATGTCGGCGAGTTGTTCGATGACATCCTTCATTCGCTGCGTACCCCGCTCGCGGTGCAGCATCTCGCGGCCCCGGAAGTTCTGCACGATCTGAACCTTGTGTCCATCCATCAAGAACTTCCTCGCCTGATTCATGCGAATCTCGATGTCATGCGGGTCGATCTTCATGGAGCGTCCGAGCCGTACTTCCTTCATCTCAAGTGCCTTGGACTTGGCGCGGTTTGACTTCTCCTTCTTCGACTGCTCGTAGCGATACTTGCCAAAGTCAAGAATGCGGCACACCGGCGGATCGGCTTCGGGCGAAACCTCGACGAGATCGAGTCCTGCATCCATTGCCATCTGCACGGCATCGCGGACGTCGATGACGCCCACCATATTCTCATTCTGGTCAATCACTCGGATCGGAGACTTCCGGATCTGATCGTTGATCCGGGGAAGTTTTCGGATGTTCTCCTGTTGTCCAAAGTAGCGGCGTCGGCGGGCGATAAGCGAGCTCCTAGGTCAGCGCACGGTGGCGACACCGTTCCCGGTCAGGGTGGTGTCTGTTGATTCGAGAGATCGGAGGAGCGGACAGCGACTCATGCGCACAGGTCGTCGTGTCGGTTGAAAGGGCCTGTCATCGTGGGCTCGCTCCGGCGGTGGACAATCCACCGCGAACCCGCAGGTTACAGGGGGGGCGGCTTCGCCGCCAGAGAGGAGGGAGTTGAAAGTCGAAAGTCGGAGGGCAAGCACGCCGCTGACGGTGCGGGATCAATGCCGCCGAGTTCCTCGCTGTGGCGAAACCCAGCCTTCAGGACGGTGGAAACAGCCCCGTGACGATGTCACCGCAGCGGTCGGTGACCTCGGTGTTCAAGGCGGCGACGAAGTCGTCCAGACCGACGGCGCCGAGATCCCGTTCGATTCCTCTCGCCCGCACGCTGACCGTGCCTGCCTCGGCATCGCGTGGTCCGACGATCAGGAGATAGGGAATCCGTTGTTCGGCAGCAAGCCGGATCCGGGCCTGCAAGCGTTCGTTGCTGTCGTCGAGTGTGCTGCGACGACCGGAAGCAAGCAGGGCATCGTGGACGGACTTGGCATAGTCGGCCGACTTCTCGCTCACCGGCAATACCCGGACTTGTTCGGGCGCCAGCCATGCAGGGAAGGCACCAGCGAAGTGTTCGATCAGGAATCCAATAAAGCGTTCCATCGATCCGAAGGGGGCGCGGTGGACCATGACCGGCCGGTGCTCGGTGTTGTCCGAGCCGACGTAGGTCAGATCGAACCGCTCGGGCAGGTTGTAGTCCACCTGCACCGTACCGAGTTGCCAACTGCGTCCGATGGCATCCTTGACGATGAAGTCGATCTTCGGTCCGTAGAAGGCGGCCTCGCCGGGTTCCGGCTGCCACGTTGAGCCAAGCGTGTCGGCGGCGGCTCTGCATGCTGCTTCGGCGCGGTCCCAATTGGCTGGATCACCAACATACTTGGCAGAGTCTGGGTCTCGGAGTCCAACGCGGATATCGAAGGAATCGATGCCGAGCGTCTTGAAGATGATCTGCACCAGTTCAAGGCATCCGCTGATCTCATCCTGCAATTGTGATTCGGTGCAGAAGAGATGCGCGTCATCCTGCGTGAATCCACGAACCCGCAGCATGCCACCGAGTTCACCCGACTGCTCGTAGCGATAGACCGTGCCGAATTCCGCAAGCCGCACGGGGAGGTCCCGGTAGCTCCGCGGCTCGCTGGAATAGATTCGAATATGCATTGGGCAATTCATCGGCTTGAGCAAGTAGCCGTTGAGGTCGCCCTCTTGCAGTTTGTTGGCCAGATCTCCGCAGGTGCAGCCTTCCTCGACAAGCACGCCCATGGCATCGGGATCGACGATGGGGGGGTACTGGCTGTCCTGGTAGTAGGGGAAGTGTCCGGAGGTTCTGAAGAGTTCCAATTTGCCGATGTGTGGCGTGAAGACCTGTTCATACCCTTGTCTGGTCAACTCTGCGGCGATGAAGTCCTGGAGTTCCTGCCGAATAATGGCGCCTGCAGGCGTCCACAGCACCAGCCCCTGGCCGACCATTTCGTCGATCTTGAAGAGCCCGAGTTTTCGGCCAATGACGCGGTGGTCCCGCTTGCGGGCTTCCTCGAGTTGTTCCAAATGCGCAGCAAGCCGCTTCTTGTCGGGGAAGGCCGTGCCATACAACCGTGTCAAGTGGTCCGAGTTCGCGTCGCCGTGCCAGTAACTCGCCGCGACCGACATGATCTTCGCCGCGCCGATCCGGCCGGTCGAGGGCACATGGGGGCCACCGCACAGGTCGTCCCAGTCCTTGCCGGACTCGCCGGTGGCGTACCACGACAAGATCTCCGAGCCACCGTCGATCGCTCGCTGGGCATTGTCGATCTTGTACTTGCTGCCTTCGGCGTGGAGTCGCTTCATGCCAGAGTCCACGTCGAGGTCACAGCGGGTAAAGGGCCGATCCGCCTTGATGATCTCGTTCATGTGTGACTCGATCTTCTCGAAGTCGTCCGAGCTCAGCGAAATGCCATCTGGCAGGGCGATGTCGTAATAGAAACCGTTTTCGACCGGCGGTCCATAGACGAGCATGGCGTCCGGATACACCGACTGCACCGCCTCGGCCATGACGTGGGCGGCGCTGTGGCGAATGAGCCAGAGCGCGTCGTCGCTGCACGCGTCCTTTCCCCGAGGTGGCGTGATGAGCGACACCTCGGCGTCGGCCGTAATGAGGTGATCCAGACCAACCAGTTCGCCATCAACCCGGGCGCCCAGCGCCGCCTTGGCAAGCCCCGCTCCAATATCGGCAGCGACACCGCCCGGCGTGACCGGGCCGTCAAAGGAGCGTTGGGATCCGTCGGGCAGCGTGATGGTCGGCATGGTGATGATCGTCCTCCCGAGTCAGCGGCGGGTTGGGAAGAGGTCCTGCTGGCCCGGATCGTCCTTGGGTGTTTCCTGCATGGTGGAGATCTGGTCGGCCAGATCGTCGAGTGATGTGAATTCGCGGTATTCGCTGGAGTAGCGAATGAAGGAGATGTCATCGACATCTCGAAGCAGGGTGGCGACGCGGCGGCCAATTTCCAGACTTGGCACTTCCCGGTCGAACTCTTGCCGAACCAGCCGCTCGACTTGCTCGGCAATGCTTTCTTTTGCATCTTCGGAGATCGGTCGCTTGCCGCACGCGGCAAGGATGCCCCGAAGGATGTTGTCGCGATCGAAGGGCACGCGGGACCCATCCTTCTTGACCACGACGAGCCTGCCGGTGGCCTCGAAACGCTCATAGGTCGTAAACCGCCGCCCGCAGCCTTGGCACTCTCGGCGTCTGCGGACCGCATGACCACCATCGGCACCGCGGCTGTCGATAACCTTGTCTTCGTCCTGATTGCAGTGTGGGCAGATCATCTGATCGGGCCCATGGTACTCGCTGCTACTTCACGAGGGCTTCGCGGCAGTCTTCGCTCGCATAGAGGATTCGCATGCATCCCTGGCACTGCACCACTTCGTCAGGGCGTCCGGTGACGCGGCTGACGATGTCGAAGGGCAGGTGCACATTGCAGGTGTCACATGCGTATTCGCGGCGACGTTTGTCAATCAGTTCGATGCTGGCCATCGCTTCGCCATCAAAGTCGTCGGCGAGATCATCGAAGAGCCGCTGCGTATCGCTTGGAATGGCGGCGGATTTCTCGTCTCGCTCCACCTCCATTTCGGCCAGTGAGTCCTTGCTCTCGGCTCGGCGGGATTCCAGTTCTGCTTCGGCCGAGTCGAGCACTTTCTTCCGCTCCGCGGTCTGCGTCTCGAGTTCGGTCAATTCTTCTTCAATCTTCTCCACCGCCGCCATCTCGGCAAGTGCCTGCTC
>CAYYGU010000004.1:6226-31492 GCA_964471525.1 uncultured Isosphaeraceae bacterium | reverse complement strand
ACGCCGAAACCGCCGGCGTCGGGCATCTGATCGAAACACAGGTCTGCGACTTTGCAGACACCCCCATGCCCGATGAGTCCGGACACATCATCCTGCACCCCGAGTATGGCCTTCGCCTCGGCAGCGATCACGCGTTGCAGTCACTCTATCCGCGTATGGGCGACTTCCTCAAGCAGCGGTGCGGAGGATGGTCATCGTGGATCTACACCGGGAACTTGGAACTTGCCAAGCGGATTGGGCTGAAGCCTGCCTGCCGCGTTCCAATGAGAAATGCCAAGGTCGATGCGCGGCTGCTGGGCTACGACGTCTGGGAAGGCAGCCGCGATCGCGGTGAACGCCGGAGTACGACGGCATGAGTGTGCTCGCCCTGTTGCTGCTCGTCGCCTCAACTTCGCAGCACACACCACCCCCGCCGGACCCGCTTGCTCGTATTGCGGTCATCGGTGCCAGCGCATCGGCCGGATGGGGCGTCGTTGTAGACGACGGACCTTCGGATGATCCGCTGCCCATTCATCACCGACATGTGGATCTGGCGGAGGTGTTGCCGATCGTGCTCACCGGCGCGAGCCCAACGATGAGCCGACACGCCGACATTATGTTCTTTGCGAATCCACGGAAGGTCGGCCGAGTGGAGATGGATCACGCACTCGCAACCAAGCCTACGCTCATTGTGGCTGTCGACTACTTGTTCTGGTACGGGTACGGCGATCGTCCCGACGCTGCGCGGATGCACATGCTGGAATGCGGCCTGCGAGAGTTGGAGCGGTTTGACGGCCCGATCGTGGTCGGCGACATTCCGGATGTCGCCGACGCGGCCGAGGTACAACCATTGGCACTGCTCTCGAAGCGGCAGGTTCCACGCCCTGACACGCTGCTGGCAATGAATGAGCGCATTCACGAATGGGCCAGCGAGCACCCCAATGTTCACCACATCCCACTTTCAGAAACGATCGGGTCATGGCGAAATGGCACGCCGCCGAATCTCAATGGACATGCGTGGCCGGCCGAGTGCCGCATCATTCAGTTTGACCGGCTGCATCCGACCGCCGAAGGCCTCGTCGCCACCGCCGAACTGGTGGCCGAGTCGATTCGAGCACACGTCAAGCCGGTCGATGTGCAGGCCGACCCCGCTGCAGTTCTGGCGGACCTGCGGGCGCCGCAGCACGTGGTGGCCCCGTGAGCGACACAAAGAAACTGGACATGAGGGGCCTCGGTCCCGCCGGGATTCTGGCAGCCGTGTGGATCATTGTCCCAGCGGCACTTGGATTCACGCTGCTGGCCTCCCTCGGCGCTGCTTCGGAGTGGCTGAACTCGCTGGGGACCGCTGGGCCCATCGCCTTCGCTGTGATCTTCGCCGTCACAAGCGGCCTTGGTCTGCTGCCAACCTATGCGCAGGCCGTTTTGGGGGGATGGGTCTTCGGTACGGCCATCGGTCTGCCCGCGGCGCTGGTCGGGTTCGTCGGCGGGTCGCTCATTGGGTGGTGCATCGCGAGGCTCGTCTCGCAACAACGGGTTGAGCGGGCCATCGAGCGTCATGAGCAAGCCCGCATCATCCGAACGGCATTGGTTGGACAAGGTTTCTGGAGGACGCTGGGCATCGTGTCGCTGATTCGAATCCCGCCAAACTCGCCGTTTGCGCTGACCAATCTGGCGATGGCAGCTTGCGGCGTTCGCCTCCCTGCCTACACGCTTGGCACGGCGATTGGCATGACGCCCCGAACAGCCGTCGTCGTGATCGTCGCATCTGCCGCGGCGGCGAGCGGAGCCAAGGATCTCCAATCCTTCATTGCCGACGGGCCGGGATTCTGGGTCTTCATTGGCGGCATCGTGGTGCTGATCATCGTGCTGGCAATCATTGCATCCATCGCCAAGCGTGCGCTGGCGGGGGTTCAGCAGTCCTGACCCCAGCGGCCGAGTACGGCAAGCACGTCATTGACACCCACCTCACCTGACCCGTCAACATCGGCATCGCACCCACTGCATGGACCCCAACTTCCGATGATCTCCAATAGATCGTTGACGCCGATATGTCCATCGCCATCGACATCCTCACCGCAGGAACTGTCCTTCGGAGTATGCCACCACGAAGATGCTGGTATGACTTGGCGCGGCATGCTGGGCCCATCGATTCGAGCCACCAAGCCAGCCCCGCCATTGTTCTCAAAGAACTCGATACGCATCGCGTGCTTGCCCTGCATCAGGCCGATTGTTCCCGACTTTTCGACCATGCTATGCAACCCATCATTGTCCACCAGAAGTGTGTCGCCGATATACAGCTTGGAACCGTCGTCTGACTCGATCGACACCGTGAACAGCCCGGAATCGATCACATCCACATAGCCTTCGAACACGGCGCCGACTTCGTCACTCCGTCCGCTGGTTGCAAACGCGCCGCCTGTACTGGCAAATCCGACGTGCGATACGACGTCGTCAAAGTAGGGAGTCAGGGTCGAGAAATCCGGAAGAACGGACGGGGATGAGAGCGTGTAGTACTCAACATGCGATCCCTCCTCAATGTCACTTGGATTATCCGGATTCCGAAGGCCAACAACATCAACATGTACGGTTGCCGTGGCAGAGGTTTGAAGTTCGTACGTAAACGTATCAAGCCCGTCAAAGCCGCTTGGCGGCGTATACTCGAGTCGATCAAACTCCGCTCCGTCTCCCGGAACGAGTACGACAGATCCTCCGGCTTGGCTTGTGCTGTCAAAGGATGCGATCTCCGGAGTAAACGTGCCATCGCAATCTGAAGCGGAATCGTTGATCAACACGTTGACCTCGACGGGAGTCTCGGCAAGCGTCTGCGCCCAATCGTCCACAGCGGTCCCAGCACCCGCCTGGAGAGTGCATCCCGGTTCGATGGAGGCGAGATAGTCCAAGATGACTTCCTGCACGCGATCGTGAAATCCAAGCCGAATATTTGCGATGCCACCGGAACACGTGTGACAGTAGGACATGATCGTGCCATTCTCGGCGCCCGTGCAGTCACCATTACCACAATTGTCAATGGGCGGCGTGTAGCCATCATGCGTATGAAGCGTTCCGAAATTGTGGCCGAGTTCATGGGCCATCACGACGAGATCCCAGTTGTTGGAGTGGTTGTCTTCGAGCGGGTATGGAAAAAACCCGTTGAGATACCCAGACACGCCGTACCCGTAGTTGTGGTTGCAGACAACGCTGAGCCACGCCACGCCGCCGTAGGGAAGATTGGTCCGGCCACTCAGAATGTGGGCGATATTCCGCTCGACGTCGTCCATGTTCGCGGTCCACTCATTTCGGAACTGGTCGAGCATGTCGGTGCCACCATTGGGATTGTAGGGATCGATGTCCGAAGACCACACCCGGAGAAAGGACACCAGGAACCGAACATTGACATTCGCTGCATAGATCTCACTGATGCCGCCAGCAAGCGACAGCGCGTAGGCCGCTGCGGCATTGGCATCACCACCGAAGAGTCGTTCGGAGAACTCCCAGTCCGTATCCAAAGCGAGCATCGCGACGCGACAGGGTGGCTCTTCACCTCGTGATCGTGAATCACGCTGATTGGGGCGTGGAAGGGAGCCATCGATGGTTCGCAGTTCACACGGCGGTATTTCAAATACGGAGTCGGGAAGGTTGGACGCATCGGTCAACCAAGCGTCGCCCGCTTGGCCTCCGCTGCTGAGAATGTCAACGTCATCGCCGATGCGAACATAGCCATTGGTGAAGTGGTTCGAGACCGCCACGTACACGCTGCTGTCTTCCTGACCTTCCACGGTGCCTCGCCAGAGTCGCAGCCCGCCAAGGTCCGCAGACGACGAACCGTCCGCGGCAGCCACCACGATCTTGCCGCCCGCAGCGAGTACATCGAATTGCTCAAGAACGAGCACTCGACCTGATTGCATCACGAATCGGCCATGCGCGGCGTCACGTATTCGAAGGTCCTCTGAGAGTTCCGACCACGACCACGCTGGATGTGCCAGCAGGCAGCCCGCTGCCATGAGAGTCAACATTCCTCACATCTCCTTCGCACCACCCACTGAGCCTCGCCCTTCTCATTGGACCACATCCGCCCAGATATGCAAGGACCACCCCAAAAAATGCCGCCTCAAGCCCCCCTGCGAGGTCGGACCTAGGAACTCCAATCCCTGAGTACCCGCAGCAGGTCCAAGACGTCGACCGCCGCGGACCCATCCACATCGGCCGAGCAGCTACAGCCGCCGCACACACCGAACTGGTCCAACACCAAGCCAAGATCAGAAGTGTCAACGAATCCGTCGCCATCGATGTCCGTGGATGGCGGAGCGGTGAGATCACACGTTGCAGGATCGATCAATCCGAGGAAGGACCCGATATCGGCCAGTACCCGAGGATGGAAGTCCAGCACCGTGTTGGTCAACCAGTCTGGCGGACAGGTGTGACAGTAGGACATGATCGTGCCGCCCCATGCGTTCGTGCAGTCCTTCGGATCCGCACCGCAGCCATCGATCGGAGGTGCCATCTCATGCGTGTGCATCCCACCGATCATGTGGCCGGTCTCGTGCGCCACGATCAAGACATCCCATGTCGACCAACTGTGATCGGGTGGTGGGTTCGTGAAGAATCCATCGAGCGCCGACGAGTACGCGTAGCCCCACGAAGAACATGCCGACCCACGCCACGCCAAACCCGTCAACGCGGGCGCACTTGAGCCAGAGAGCAGATGCCCAACATGCCGATCAGACTCCGGTTCATTGGCCTCCCACTCATCGCGAAACTGATTGAGCAGATCATCAACCGGTTCCATTGGATCGTAGGGATCACTCGCGTCCGACCAGGTCCGCACATAGGTCACTTCGATGGGAAGCCCCAACTCCTCCTCCTGAATCACCGAGACGGCCGCGGCCAACTCGACGATGTACGCAGCCGCGTCATCCGCGTCGCCCGAAAACAGGGTGTTGGTGAACTCCCAGTCGGATTCGAACGCCATGCGAAGGCTGCTGCACGTCGAACGCGCCGAGCGATCGCCGCGATACCCCTCGGACGGCGGCTCGGGTGCAGACACACCACTGCATGGCACTTTGACATTCTGTCCCCTCGCAATCGGACCCTCCCTGAGGCGGTCGGCCACGACTTCCAGTGGCCGCATCACACCGCCTCTGAGTGTCAGGCCGTGAACTCCCCGATCGCTGGCGGTCACGACCACCCACCCATTCGAGCACTCGGCCCGCCACTGCCGAAGCCCGCGGAGATCCGCGGACCTCGCGCCATCGAGACTGTGGACCTCGACCCGCGCGTCGGCGCTCAGGACAGTCCACGGCTTCAACTGAACGATCTCGATCGAGTCACGCTCGAAGCGATCGACCTCGGCGAAAACAACGTCGCCCGCCCCCTCCCGAAGCGCACTGGACAGCGTTTGGGGCTCAAGTCCGTTCATCGCGGCCGCCAGCAGCAGTGGGAGGATCACGACATCACTGTACGGGGGAAGGGCTCCGCGGACCACACAAACAACCGCGTGCCCTCTGCAGCGCAGAGAAGCACGCGGTTGGAATCCATTTGATCACTCAGCCGTCGCCGTGCGGTGGTGGTCCTCCGAATGGAGGCGGCCCACCCTCGCCGCCGCCCTCCCGCATCTGGCGGAAGAACTCCCCGATCTTCTCACGCTCGGCGTCGTCGATTTCACCGTCGCCATTGGCGTCGAATCGCTGCATGAACTGTTGTCGCATGGCATCGCGATCGCCGCCGAATCCTCGTTGGCCTCGGTCACCACGCTCGCCGCGACGCGCGCCACGATCACCGCGGGGCAATTCTGCCATTCGCGTTTCGCCAAGAATGTCCCGAAGCCGGTCCAGATAGACCTCATCAAGTTCGCCACGTGCTTCAAACGCGTCGCGAACGGGATCCTCTTCGTCGTCAAAGCGGTTGACTTCCTCGCCAGAAGCACGTCTCTGCATCCGCTCAACCCAGCGAACCTCTCGCGGTTCGTCATGACTGCGTAGAACCGCCAGAACATCTTCATTCTCGGCGGCAATGGCAGCATTGCACTCAACAAGCAACGCCTCGATCAAGGCGAGGGTTTCTTCCTCGAGTTCATCAAGTTTGGTCGCGGAGGTGATCGCCCGCTGCGAACGACTCGTTCGGAACACACGGTCATACCCGGCCTGGAGTGCCGCGCTGCGGAAGTCACTCCCTTGCTGAGTTGGAAGTGCGGCGGCGATGGCTTCAATGGACGCATCCGTCACATCACGCACCGCCTCGGCCCGAGTTTGGCGACGCTTCATCAGTTCAAGAATCCGCTCATAATCGGCCTCCTGCATGGCCTCGAGCATCTGAAAAATGGTGGATTCATCGTGTGATGTGCGAGCCATGAGCGCCTCGTCCAGATCCAACTCCCACGACATCACCAACTCCCGGACGCCATCAGCCTGTTGGGTTTCGAGTCCCGCCATGACCGACTCGATGATGGGACCGAGATCGGTCCGCTCACCCTGCAACCGGCCTTCGGGGAGTTGTCTGATCCGTCGAAGATGAGCCGAGAGACGATCCCAGTTGCCGACCTGGTCTTCGCTGAGCACTGCAAACAGGGCATCGTTCATTTCGCTGGCCATGCCTGCGCGAATTCGTTGGAATTGCTTCAGGAGGGTCATGTGCTCAGAGAGCAAATCCTGCATGACATCGGACTCCATTTGAGCCATTCGAACCTCGCGGAACTGGTCGCGGATCGTGCTCATGCGTTCACGAAACTGCTCGCGTACAGCTTCTCGTTCGGCGCGGCGGGTTTCACGCTGTTCGTCCGTCTCTTCAGGCTGCTTCGATTCCTTGGACTCATCACGCTGAGGCTCGGACCGAGCGGCCTCGCGGGCTGCTCGCATCTCCTCTCGCATGGTCCGCATTTCGCCTCGCAATGACTCGATACGCTCTTGCTCAAGTTCATCGGCTCCGGAAGCCTCTCCAAGATCGAGCATCGCCTGCTTGGTTTCCTCAACGGCCATTCTGAAATTGGCGTCATAGTCTCCAAGCAGCATGTCAACCACGTCGGTCTGGCCCTCATCGAGTGCCAGCGATTCGGCAATCAAGGCAAGATCCCGGGTCATGTAGTCCGGTCGAAAGAGGGTGCGGGTCAAACGGCCAGCTGGACCACCAAGAAGACCTTGGCTCGGGTTTCCTCCCCAGCGGCCACCACGGCCGCGGCCGCCTTGGTCACCACGACCTGCGTGCTCGCCGCGTTGGCCCCGCTCGGCGCGTTTCCCCTGCTCGCCGCGATTTCCTCGCTCGGACTCACCCTGCTGAGGTCCCCGATCCGGGGGGGCCGGGGGTCCCGGGGGCGGTGCCTGGCCGATTGCCATGCCGCCACCGGCAAGGAGCGCAGTGAGACCAAGAACCATCATTGTTTTGTGCATCATCATTCCGAGAGACCTCCCTTTGGGAGCGGCACATGCGGCGCTCGCCTTCCTCTACGTTTTTCGCCATACTAACATCCCCCGAACTGGCAGGATGAAGGCTCATCGGCAATCGTAGCGGAGCCCCACCCGCTCCCACACACCCCGCGAGGGCACCGCTTGGACTTCGATCTTGATGCCGTCATCCGCGGAGACCCCGATGCCTGGCAGGCCTTTACTGACCAGACCATTCGGTTGGTCATCGCCTCCATTCGACGGGTCTGCCCCAGTGGAAAGACGCCCTACGGCGATGAAATCGACGATTTGGCACAGGCGGTCTACGTCAAACTGCTCCGCAATGATCGGCGACTACTCCGCAATTACGACCCTGCCAGGTCTGGCATCTCAACCTGGATCACGCTGATTGCACGCAGCGTCGCAATCGACTCGCTGCGGCGAAGAACGCTGGACACCCGCCCCATGGACGAGGCCTTTGGAGCGGTATCGCCGCAAAGCCAGGCTGCCCCGGTCGGACCAGTCATTCCCACGCACCTGCTGACGGCCCGGCAGCGGCTGATCCTGACCATGCTTTTTGAGGATGGAATGGATGTCACCGAGGTCGCCGAGGCCCTTGATGTCAATCCACAGACGATCCGAAGTACCAAGCACAAGGCCATGGAACGCCTCAGAACGCACTTCGAGCACCAATCGCAGGGGGATGGCCCCCCACAACCGGGCGTACAGTCCGAGGACCGCACATGACTTCATCACACCACGAATTCGAAGCGCTGCAACGCCGCCTGCAAAAAGGATGGCGCTGGTCGGAACACGCCCCGAACGTGTCCGAGCAAGATCTGGCCGCGTGGGCTGAACGCCCGAGCGAAGATGAGGCCGTCGAGGCCCTGCTCGCCAGCGATGCCGATCTGCGAGCCGCCCTCATCGCCATGCGGCTGGCTGCGACCACCGAAGCCGATGAGGTGAGCCCGCAACTTCGCAATCGCATCGCACGCTTGATGCCCGCCCAACCATCCATCATCGGCCGCATCGGCATGTGGGCCGCAGCCGCCGCAGCGGCCGTGCTGTTGGCCCTCGGCGGATGGCAACTGGGTTCGGGAAGCAGCCCCGAACGGTCTCTTCAACAGGACACACTCGCCTATGCCACCTTCGGACTCAACGACAGTGGTTCGCAAGACGACGCCTCCTTCCTGACGTACGCCAGTCCGACCGAGGAGGCACGGCAATGAAGATCCGCATCCTCCTCGCCTTGCTCGGGCTCTCGGTCATCTTCAACATCTTCTTCATCGCTGGCGCCCTTCGGCATCGACGCCCAAACGACCCTGTGGCGGCCATCACCCAGGTCGCCAACGAACTCAGTCTCGATTCGCAGCAGGCCGATCGTCTTGCGGAATTACGCGCCTCATTTCGAGACGACACCGCTCTGATCCGCGAGGAACTGCACGAAGTCCATGACGCCATCGCCGCTGAGATGGCGACAAGCGACCCTGATGGCACGACGCTCAGCGAGTTGATGAAGCGGGAAGCGGATCTGATTGCCCAACGCCGCCAAGCGGCCCAACAACACTTCGGTCATTTTGTGGACCTCCTCACGCCCGAACAGCGGCATGATTTGGGCAGACGAATGCACCCCGAACACCGGCACTCCAATCGCCGGTCAGATCCGTCCCATGCGATCGAGCGATTCGATGCCGATGGCAACGGTACGCTCGATGACGAAGAACGGGCCGAAGCGCGACGATCAGTCGAACTTCGTCGAGCGGAGCAGGCCAAATGGCGGGCCGAAATGGCGGAGAAGTTCGACGAGAATCAAGACGGTCGCCTCGATGCCGAAGAACGAGAAGTCATGCGAGCGTGGCTCTTGGAACAAGGATTCACACCGCCCGAAGACCGACGAAATGACCGTCGCAGACGAGATCGCCGGCGACCTGGCGGAGGACGACCCGGCGGCGCGCCGCCCCGTGGTGGCCCGCCTGGGTCCGGCGGACCGCCCCCCGGACCGCCCCCCGGACCACCCCCCGGACCACCCCCCGGCGACGCTTGATCGACTGAAGAGCGGTACCATCGTCCCGGAGGCGTGGCATCTATGATCGGTTGGGTATTTCTGGCACTGGCGATCGGCTTCGAAGTCGCCGCGGCCACCTGCATGAAGCTCTCCGAGGGCCTGAGCCGCTTCTGGCCATCTGCCCTGATGGCGATCTTCTACATCCTCTGCTTCCTCGCCATGATCAAGTCGCTTGAGTACCTCCAGATCGGCGTGGTCTATGCCATCTGGGCTGGGCTCGGCACCGCATTGATCGCCATCATCGGCGTCTGGCTCTTTGGTGACACCATGCCGTGGGTCAAGATCGTCGGCATCATGCTCATCATCGCTGGCGTCGCCATGATCAACTTGGGCGGAACACATACCCCCGAAGATCTGGCCCGAATCGAAGCCGAATAGACCTCACTTCCCGCCTGCCTGCCGATACAGCCTCATCGCTCGGGGCATGATGGATCGAAAGTCATCGATCCGCGTCTGTGGGACCGGATGGGTGGACAGGAACTCCAGTCGGCCACCACCCTGCGTGTCCATCCGCTGCCACAGCCCGACCGCCTCCCGTGGATCGTATCCGGCGTTCGCAGCAATCATCAATCCAAGTTCATCCGCCTCGGACTCATGGAGCCGGCTGTAGGGCAACATCACCCCGAACGTAGCACCGGCTCCCAGTACGCCCAGTACCAGCCGCTGCGTCTTCTCATCCTCATCCTTGAGCGCGACAGCACCAACCGCCAAGCCGCCCACCAGCAGAACCTGTTGGCTCATTCGCTCGGCCGAGTGCTCCGCCAGCACATGGCCGACTTCGTGTCCCATCACGATAGCCAGCGCATCATCATCACCAGCAAGATCAACCATGCCGGTGTGCACGCCGATCCTCCCGCCAGGCACTGCAAACGCATTGGGTGTGTCGTCGTCAATCAACACGATCTCCCAGTCGCCCGGAAGTCCGCCATCTGGATACAACTGCCGCGCCGACCGGACAACGCGTCGTCCGATCCGCTGCACACGGCGAACGTCCGTGCCACTCGAAACAACTTCTCGTTCGGCCAGCACCCGCGCAAACGCCTCGCCACCGAGCCGATTCATTTGCGTATCCGGCATGAAGTTCAATCGCTCACGACCCGTGCCCGGAACGCTCGAGCAAGACACCACACCGCAGACCACCGCGAGTGCCAATCCAAACCGCGCTTTCATCGCAGACCTCCCGGCAAACGCCATCAGGAGTCAGGATAGCCCGCCAGCGCCGATGCGGCCAGCGAAACCGGATGCGTCGTTCTCAGTTGGAGGACATCGGCCGCCTGATGGCGGCAAGACGTCCCCCCAGCCGCCACGGGATCGGCGTGATCGCGGAGCATCGCAAGCGACTGGGCCGCAATGCGGCGAGACAACGCATCGTGGCGACGCTCATATCCAAAGGCCCCCGCCATTCCGCAGCACCCTGTATCGAGCAGCGTCGCCCGGGGCCAGCCGCATCGCTTCAAGAACGACTCGGTCAACTCGCCGCGATGTTTCTGATGACAATGCTGATGAATCGGCAGGCAATCCGCCTGCTGCTCAAACATCGGTTGTGTCGGATGCGCCTCCCACCGCGACGCGATGAACCCCTCAATGGTGTCCACCATGGCCGAGATGCCCTCCATACGAGTTCGCGGCATCGAGGTCCGAAGCTCCATCCACTCTTGCTGCATGGCCGTGACACACGTTGGCTCAACGGCCACGACCGCAATCGCCTGGTGCTGCTCGATCGCGGCAGCCAGCGCGATTGCAGAACGGCCGATGACCCGCGCCGCGTCGTCGAGCAGACCCGCGCTGATCTTCGTGCGGCCGCAGCACCCGACGTTGGGAATCTCCACACGATACCCAAACGCCTCGAGCAAGCGCACCGCATCACGGCCCACCGAGGACTCGCTCCACGTCGTGAAGCAATCCGGATACAAAAGCACCACCGGACGATCGCTCGGACCACCGCGGCGAGCGTGCCACCGAATGAGCGAGCGGCTGAATCCGGGAAGTGTTCTGGATGCGGCAACACCCATCATGCGTTTGATCAACCACGCCGTTGGTCCATGTTGAATCAACCATGTCGAGACGGGATGCAAGGCCGAACCGATCCGATTCACTGGCCGCACCCCGCCCTTGAGTCGAGTTCGCATCGACGGCCCCCCGCTCGCCTTCATTGCGTGCGCGAGGTATTCGGCCTTGAGTTTCGCCACATCCACCGAGGCGGGGCACTCATAGCGACAGGCCTTGCACCCAAGACACGCATCGAGGGTCGCAAGGGTATCCGGATCCGCCCAAGGCTCTGATCCGAATTGACCGGTGATCGCCAGTCGAAGGGCATTGCCGCGTCCCCGCGTGGTATGCCGCTCATCGAGGGTAGCCCGGTAAGACGGACACATCGCCCCGCCGCTCGTGCGGCGGCACAACGCGTTGCCATTGCACGCGGTTGCGGCATCGACCAACGATGGTTCCCAGCGAAACCACGTCGCAACCTCTCCGGGTGACTCGTTGGAAATCCGCAAGTGCTTCATCATTCCCGGATCGGTCGTGATGATGCCCGGGTTGAACCGGTCGTCCGGGTCGAAGATGTGTTTGATCTCGCGGAAGGCCTGCACCAACTCGGGCCCATAGAACTCATGCATCATCGCAGCACGAATACGGCCATCGCCGTGTTCGCCGCTGACGGTTCCGCCGTATCGCCGCACAAGCGGCGTGGCCTCGCGGGCGAGTTGCTCGAGCAACTCTCGCCCGGCAGCGAGGCGAAGGTCAATGCGAGGCCGCACGTGCAGCAGACCTACACTGGCGTGCGCATACCACGTGGCGCGAAGTCCGTGCGCGGCGAGCATCGACTCGAAGTCATACTGAAACTCCGCGAGGTACTCGACCGGCACGGCGCAGTCTTCAAGCCCCCCCACCGCCTGCCCCGCCGCATCGCCTGTCAGAATGAGACCAAGGCCGACCTTCCGAAGCCGCCACAGATCCGCTTGCTCCCCGGCATCCATGCAGCGGCGAATCGAAACCCCGGGTAGCGCCTCGTCGAGACGGGACATCATGCCCTCGAGCGCAGCCTCATCATTGGCGAACCAATCCACATAAAGCACCGCCTCGGCAGGTTTGCCATCCAACGACGGCAGCAGCTCCGCCAATTCGCGATAGGTCTCATGCGCCCGCGCCGCGGCCAACACGGTGTCGTCCAGCAACTCCACTGCGGACGGATCTGTCTTCAGAATCTCGCCCAGTGCCCGCAGCGCCGACGACACATCGGCAAAGGCGAGAATGGACAGCCCGGTATGGCTGGGATTCGGCACCAGGGCCAACTCGGCTCCAACGAGGAAGCCGAGCGTTCCCTCAGACCCGCAGATGAGCCCAGACAAGTCGACCTGATCAAAACTCCCCGCCTTGCAGCGGCGCAGATCATTGAGAATACGATCGAGCGCATAGCCGCCGACGTTGCGCTGAAGTGTTGGATACCCCGCATCAATCTCGGCAGCACGTGACAGTACGACCTCCGCCACGCGGGCTGTAAGGTCCGCAACGATCGGATCCCACTCGGCGGCGCCACGTTCAAGGCGAACTTGGCGGCCGTCTGCAAGCACGACATCGACTCCGACCACATGCGCATCGGTCATCCCCCACTTGAGTGAATGCAGCCCCGCCGAGCGGTTCGAGATCATCCCGCCGAGCGTCGCGTGGGTCGATGTCGAAACCTCCGGGCCGAACCGAAGGCCGCGCGCAGACGCGGCCCGCTGCAGATCATCGAGCACAACTCCGGGCTCCACATGCACGCGACGATCGGTGGCATTCACTTCGCCGATTCCTCGCAGGTGCGCCGAACAATCGACGACGACCGCGGTATTGACCGTCTGACCCGCAAGCGAAGTGCCGCCACCTCTGGGAAGCACCGGCAAGCCCCGCTCGCTGCACCACTGCACCACTGTTGCAATATCGTCGATATGGGCCGGCACGACCACGCCGAGTGGTTCGACCTGGTACATGCTCGCATCGGTCGCGTAGAGCATGCGATCGTGCCTGCCGAAACGAATCTCACCAGAACACCGAGCGGCGAGTTCGTCGAGATCGGCCTGTGACAGCGGACCCCCGTCAGGGATCAGGGGCAATTCCATAGCGATGCGATTCTACGCCGCCGATGCCAACTTCGCGGCGCGGCGATCTGTCCGTCGTTGCACGATTCGAGCCATTCGCTCCACCGACAGACCTTGCAGCAGAATGGTCGAGATCACCACAACAATGGTCGCCACCAGTGCGTGGCTCCGAATCGACTCGCCATCTGCCGCCTCCATAGACAGTGGCAGCGCAATCGCCATCGCAATCGAAACCCCGCCACGCAAGCCGCACCAGGTCATCAAGCCAATCTCTTCGATCGACATGGTCGTTCGTCCCATGGCCCGCACGACCGACCAGGGAATGAGAAGGGCCACGAATCGGGCGGCCAGCAAGATAGGAATGACACTCAGGCTCCACAGCACCGAATTCCACGACAACTCGACGGTCAGCAATTCCAGGCCGATCATCAGGAAGAGCATCGCTGTGAGGATCTGCTCAATCAGTCCCCAGAAGCCAATCGCAGCACCCTCGTCATGGCTTCTCAGGGTGGTTGCCCGACCAATAACAAGCCCCGCCACAACCGAGGCGACCGGGCAGGACACGTAGAGCATTGGCGCCGCGATGCCGATGGTCAGCACCACCGCAAGGGTCACGAGTACCGTGACCGTTGCGCGGCTCGACGTCTTCACCAGCATCAATCCAATCGCTCCCATCACCAGGCCAACGACCACCGCGCCGCCCGTCTCGACGACGAAGCCGAGGATCCACCGATCCGCGAATGGGGTATCCGACTTTCCTGTGATCATCGCAATCAGGAAGAGAAACAACACGATCGAGACACCGTCATTGAACAAGGACTCGCCGGCAATGATTTCCCGCACCCGCGTCGGAGCAGAGGTGCGGCGAAGCAGGCTGATGGCGGCGACGGGGTCGGTCGGCGCAAGGATCGCGCCAAACAACATGAGGTGGAGGAAGTTCGCCGGATCACCGGCCAGCGCGAGCAGTCCCTTGAACCCCAAGGCCGTACCAATCGCTGTCAGCACGACCCCGACGGTCGCCAGCCACGCGACGAACCCGATCCGCCGCGTCATGCTCGATGGCTCGATCCGAAGCGCCGAGGCAAAGAGCAGCACGCCGAGCAGCACGCCTTGACCCGCCACGCCGCTGCCATGGCCTGCGATTAGCAAGGTGTCGAAGTGCAACGACTCGACGACCGCGACCGCCCGAGCATCATCAATCCACCCGATTCCGGTGGCTGCCAGAATGCCCCCGGCCACCAGCAGTCCCGCCACCATCACGCCAATCGCGCTTGGGAGGCGGATAAACCGATCATTGGCCCATGCGGCGATGGCCGTAAACCCGACCACGAGCGTCAAGACAGTAAAGGCGTCCATGCTCCGCATTCCTCACCGAGCATGGGGAGATCGAAGGGCGATCAGGGACAGGAGCCCCATGCTGCAATGACGGCAAGGATATCGTCTGTGTCGACGATGCCGTCGCCATTGGTATCTGCCGGGCAACCGCTGCAGGCGCCCCACGCGGCAATGATCGCCAGCAGATCATTGGTGCCGACCGCACCGTCGCCGTCCACATCGCCGTCGCAGCCCTCGTTCGGGTCCACTTCCGCCACCGCACCAGCGGCGTTGACAACGCCATATCCATAGCTGGTGTCGTAGCCCGAGGCGCCGCGATCCATCGCGCTGACCGCCATGATGTCGCCCACCTCATCGGGCGTCAGCGACGAATCGGCCGAAAGAACCAAGGCCGCCACACCGGCGGCGTAGGGCGATGCGAAGCTCGTTCCGTCGATGGTCACGTAGTTGCCGCTGTCAAAACCGCCCGACCCGACCCAGTCCGTCGTCAGGATTCCCTCGCCGGGGGCGCTGAAAGCCAGACCGTTGCCGTAGGTACTGAAGGAGGCCAGATTGCCGCTGCTGTTGATGGCGGAAATGGCGTAGAGCGAGGCAAGACTGGCCGGATAACTGATGTTGGAGGAACCATCGTTCCCGGCTGCCCCAAAGTGCACCACGCCCGCGGCGCGGGTCTGATCGAAGGCCGAAGTCACCGACGAGGAGGGCGAACCACCGCCCCAACTGGAGTTCGTCACGCGGGCACCGTTGTTGGCTGCCCACGAAATGCCGTTGACGATCCAGGCGTCGGTCGTTTCGATAAAGCCAAAGCAGAAGCCAAAGAAGTCGATGGCGTTGAAAATCCGAGCCGCCACAACGCGGCATCCCGGCGCGACGCCCGTGACGCCGAGATTGTTGTCGATCGTCGCCGCAACGCATCCGCCGACGCAGGAGCCGTGACCGTCACACACGGTCGTATGATCGCCACCGGTCCCCTCATCTGTGAAGTCGGCGCCAGGGATCTGGCTGATGTCGGGATGGTCCTGATCGATCCCGTCGTCGAGAATCGCCACAACGATGGAGGCGTCGCCAAAGGTCATATCCCAGCACTCCGGCGCATCCATATCCATGTCATTGGACTGGTTGAGTGCCCATTGGCTGGAATACATCGGATCATTGGGCGTATAGAAGTGCTTCGCCCACCAGATCGCATTGGGCTGCGCCCAGAGAACGCCTTCGCGAACCGCCATGGCTTCGACCAGTGCGAGCGTTTCAAAGGCAGAGCCTGCATCGGTCGTGATGCGGTGCATGCCTTGGTACCCGCCAAGATTGTGTTCGATGATGCGAAGGCCGGTGAGGTCCGCCCCATCCGCGAACTGCACAATCAACTCGCTCGTTGGGATCCAAGGAAGTTGGGCGGTTCCGCCAAGGAAGGCGGGCGATGCGTAGAGGCCGTCTGTTCCGGATGAAATGCCCCGGACGATGCGTTCGATGTCACCCGCGGTCGCCGTGTGGGTCAATGGGATGTAGGTCCACCCCGACACTGTCGATGCCATGGCCTGATCGAGGTCGAGGTTCCATCGCTCGGTCGCCGCAGCAAGATGTTGCTGGCTTTCCTCCAATGGCGCCTGCACAGCGATCCAGCCCCCGTCCACCGCGAGCGAAAGATGTTGGTCAAAGTAGCGAGCCGTCCAAGAGGACTCGACTGGAGTCAGTCCAGACTCAGCGGCAGCAACGCACATCACACAAGGCAGGGTCCATACGATCGACATCAGCGTTCTCCTTCTCATCGATCCCCTCAACACCGCCCACCCTACACGGACGAGGCGACGGACCCAAGTCTGCTTCGTAGGGTTGAGGAAGATCGGTGGAAAGACACGTACCGGGATTCTCCCGGGGGCCGCCTCAGCAGATCGCTCCGCGAGAAGGCCCCCAAGGGGAGAAAGCCCGAAACCCCCCGCACGCCCCCAAAAACCCGGAATCCCCCAACCAACCCCGACGATGGCAAGCCCGCTCGCAGGACATCGTGATCCCCATCAAGGGCTCGATTGGGTACCAGCGTCCAGTGACCCTGACCCACCGGGAGTACGCGCCTCGATGGGGCATGTGACAGAAAAACCGACACATCTGTCCAATTCAAAGGGGGTGTGTCATTGGTCTGGAGCGGCCAGAGGCCCTTCGGCCCGCAATCGCAACTTCCGAATCGATCCAAGACCCGCCTCCTCAGGTGGTCCGCCGGCCCCATCGGCGATCACCGCTTGCAGGATGGCCTCGGCCTCATCAAGCCACGCAGCCACGCGTTCGGCGACCTGTGGATCGAGGTCGGCCCCACCAGCACGCTCCAGAGCCAACTCGGTCTGTTGGATACAGATGGCTGCTCGAACCTGTTGGAACACCACGTAGTCCGGACGAGCGGAGAGCCAGTGGGCGACCCGCCGATCCATCTCCGCCGCCACCTCGGTCGCGGCATCCTGTTGATCCGACCGCCGCAGGGCGACGAGGAGCCCCATCCCGGTCGTTGCCACCAGCCGCTGACGCTCGACAGCGTCTGGTCCGCGAGCAAGCGATGCCTTCGCCAGGTCCATGGCATCTTGGTACACCACGGCAGCAGCGGCCATGTCGCCCTCCCCGCGGTGGCACTTGGCAACCTTGTTGAGATCCGACACAACATCGGATACCGCAAGGTGATTGTCGGGCTCCAGGTCCAAGCGAGCCCCATCAATAGTCGCTGCATCACCAAAGGCGGATCTGGCTTCGGCCCACCGCTCCGCCCCCGACAGCATCGTGCCAAGCCGGTAGTGGGTCGCCGCAAGCCCCCGCTGCAGTTGGTCCCGCATCGGATCGAGCGCAACCGCCGCCCGAAGCATCGTGATCGCCTGCTCGATCTGCACAAGCCCTTCGTCCAAGGCCCCGGTGCTCGCGAGTGCCGCGCCGAGATACCGATATGCCTGAGCAGATGCCCGGATGATCGCGATATTGGCTGGATCCCGCCCATGGAACTCCCTCAGCAGCGTCGTTGCCCGCCGTCCGGATTCGACCGCGTCCTCGGTCTGGCGCAGCGCCATCTGGAGCCTCAGGACGGTCAACCAGCCGGCGGATGCGCGTCTGCCAAGACCACCATCACCCGGTTCCGCGGCCGATGCGTCTGCAAGCACGGCGGCGGCCTCGGATGCCATCCGAAGCGCGGCTGGTTGGTCCACCCGCTGATGCCGCATGAGTTCGGCTCGCGTCAACTGCAGCTCGGCTTCGATGAGTTCGAGCGTCCGTGATTCATGCCGACGACGTTGAACTTCCACATCGTGCTGGGCCTCCTGCAGCGTCGCCAACGCCTGTTCATACCGCCCCGCCGCCCGCTGCACATCGACCAGGTGGCCGCGCGCCCGAGCCATCGCGCGATGTGCCTCCACAAGATCCGATCCGGCCGACACTCCTTCGAGCACAGCGATTGCCTCGCCAAGAATCTCGGCCGCGTCATCCTGACGACCGGCCGACTCGGCTGTCGCCTGCCCGAGTTTGGCCAGCACCTGCCCAAGTGCCAATTGAATCTGCTCGTTGGATGGGTCATTCCAAACGCTGCCACGCGCGCGACGGGCCTCCGCCTCAAACACCACCGCCGCGTCTTCCGAGCGGCCAAGTGCCATCATGGCTTGGCCCCGAAGCAGATCCGTCCGCCCGCCCTCGGTGCGGGCCAGTTGCCGCCACCTCGCGACCCCCTCCAGCTGCCCCCAGAGCGTTGCCGCCTTCTCCAACTGAGCGATCGCTTCGGTCGCCAACCCTGTGTGCAGCAGCGCTTCGCCGAGTTCCTGCCGGAGCCTGGCGTGGTTTGGCGTCGGCTCGCCGCCGACTCTTCCCACGATCTCAACGGCTTCCCGCCATCCGCCAAGGTCATCGGGCCTCGTGCCAATCGCCTGGTGGTACCGGGCGGTGAACGCGGCATGGTCGGCTCGCAGGAGTAGATTCTGCTCGGAGATCAGGTTGTCCGAGCAGGTGAGATCTTCCGCTGCCGCGTCGATGTTGCCGCGGCTCAACTCGACCTCGCCGCGATGAATCAGCAGCCCTGCAAGGATGGGGCGATCCTCTCCAACGGTGTCGTCAAGCAGATCGATGCCAGAACTATACGAGGCAATCGCCTCTTCGCCGCGGCCCAGATTGCCCCGTCGCGGATGCCCCTGCACATCTCCGATTCGCCGGTAGGCGGAGGCCACATCACGGCGGAGCACCGCATCGCCTGCATGCTCGGCTTCTATCGCCGCGAGGTATTCCAGCCCGGTCCGCACGGTGAACTCATGCAGCGCCGTAGCGCCCTGCACGTTGCCGATTCGGTCTTCCAGATCAACGATGATCGATGTCGCCAACTCCCGTACTTGGCGCAGCCGCCGCGTCGCAGCCGCCTCGGATTGGGTCGCCTGCACAGCCAACACAATGGACACCGCAGTGGCGAGAACCAGAACCGCCGCAACCGAGGCAACGGCCAGCACAGGAACCCTGTTTCGGCGAATGAACCTGTTGAGTCGATAGGCCCAACTCGGCGGTCTGGCAAGAATCGGTTCGTGCCGAAGTACGCAATGCAAATCCTGCGCGAGGGCTCTTGGACTGGAATATCGACGGCTGGAGTCTTTCTCGAGTGCCTTGCCAAGCACCACTTCCAGGTCCCCACCAAGGTGCGGATCGCCGCGACCAAGCGGTCTCGCCTCCTCGGTGCAAATCACGTCCACCATACCAGCAAGCGTCAAGCCGCCAAGTTCGAAGGGAAGACATCCGGCGAGCATTTCGTAGAGAACCACGCCAAGCGCGTACACATCCGCAGTGGTGCCGATCCGCTCAATGTCTCCGCGTGCCTGCTCCGGGCTCATGTAGGCGGTGGTCCCGATGAGCGTGCCGGAGGCCGTGAGTGAGTGCTTCAATCCCTCGGTTTCATCGACCAGCGCGGCCACACCGAAGTCGACGACCTTGGGATGGCCCGCCTCCGTCACAAGAATATTGCTCGGCTTGAGATCGCGATGAATGACGCCCCGATCGTGGGCATGCTGTACGGCATCGCAAATCTGAATCATCAGATCGATCCGGGCGTCTCGATCGAGCATCTGTGTTCGGACGTACTCAAGCAGCGGAACACCCTCGATGTACTCCATCACCAGGAATGGTTGCGCTCCGAGCCCTGCATCCCACGATCCGGCATCGAAGACTTGCGCAAGCGCAGGATGTTGCAGCCGACCGAGCAACTCGGCTTCCTGCTCCATCCGCCGCATTCGCGTCGCGTCGGCGCACTCGTGCCGCAGGACCTTGATTGCGACGGTGCGGCGTGGCCGTTCTTGCTCGGCCCGGTAGACCACTCCCATGCCGCCCCATCCGATCGTGTCGATCAACCGGTATTGGCCGATGCTCGGCGGGAGTGAGGCGAGCCGCTCCCCTGATGTCGCCGGGCCATCGATGGGCCGCGGAGGCATCTGTCGAGTCTCTTCTTCAGGTGTGTTCCCGGTGTCTTCTTTCACGCCGCGATCATAGCGTGCGGCATTCAGTCGCTCGTTTCCTCCAGCGAAGCGACCACCTTTCTGAGCTTTCGAACACCGCGTGACTTGATGGCCCGCACATTGTCGGCCGATAAACCGAGTGCCGCAGCCACCTCTGCCGCTGGCTCCCCACGGCGGCCGTGACGCTCAAAGGCGTCGTAATGAAGCGGTTTCATTGTTCGCTGCAACACCACGAGCGCCCGCATCAACATGCCCTCTGCCCAGTGGTGGTCCCAGTCGCCATCGTCCGTTGGCTCGATGACAGCATGGTCCATCAACTCCTGTGGCAGCGGCCGCATTTTTCGCAGCCGCGTGATGACGGCGTTGCGAGTCGCAACCCGAAGATAGGAACGAAAGTGACCCCTCCGCCGGTCGTAGTCTACACCTTGGTCCAGTTGATGCAGCGACACAAACACGTCCTGGCAGACGTCATCCTGCTCCTGTCCCTCGACACCGAATTGCCTCGCGTAATTGCGGATGACACCGCCGTAGTTCTTCACAAACTGATCCCACGCCGTATTCCGTTTGCCAGTGCTACTGTCGTGGATTCCTCGAAGCAAGGTGGCGCGAGTTTCGTGAGAGGGTGTATCGCCCACTTCACCGCCGGTTGGTGTCGCTGCACCAGCCCCTTCAACCAAGAAGGACCACGGCCCTATGGCCAACATGGAGCCATCCCAAAGTTGCATTGACTCACCAACATCCAGCAGTACCGTGTCGACTCGTGTGCCGTTTGCCGCGCCCAGTTGGGTCAGCAACCATCCGCCGTCTTCATGATGAATGCGGACATGCTCACGGGATACCCAAGGATGATCGAGTTGCAGGTCACAGTCGACCGAGCGGCCCAAGACGGCCCCAGTCGCTGGTATCACAAGATCGTCCGCCAACCTTGGCCCCTGCCCTGCCCGCAGCCGAAGTCCCTCCCCGCCGATCTGTTCGCGTACGGACAACATGATGCAAACACAGTACCAGCCTTGGTGCGATAGGCTGCGAGGATGATCCACGCAACCATTGCTTTCTGTATCGCCCTGTCCGCGCAACCGGTTCAACTCGATGGTCGGTTTGAGGAGTGGGGCGCCTCAACCGCCTCGTCTTCGATCATTGGGGCCGGCTCGACGTCGCACGTCTACCTCCTTCTGAGTTTGGACGGTCCGCCGGTCAATCTCCAGGGACTGGACGACTCGATGACCCTCCGACTCGACTGGGACAACGACCCCCGAACGGGCAAGATGGTGGGATCTCTGCCGGGCGTTGATCTCGAAGTGCTCTTCAGTCCAAGACGTGGCAAAGGCGGAAGCGGGGTTGCCGTCCGGCGATCGTCGGACCGCGGCAAGCAGTCATGGGATGCGGTGGACTTCGTCTTCGCGCCAACCATCGCGAGCAATCGCTTTGAACTTCGATTTCCCCGCCAGGTTCCGGGTCTCGACGGGGCGGCTGGCGCGGCGATGCCATGGGAACTCTCGTGGACCGATCCAGAGCCGGCCCGCGGCACCGCCGATGTCGCCGCCAATCGGCCCACTGCAAAGGCGACGATGCGCACGCCGCTTCGGGCTCCCGATGGCGATGTCATCCGGGTCGTGTCATGGAATCTTGAGAAGGGCAACCTCTTGAAGCAGCGGCGAGTCGTAACCCGCGTACTCGCGGCCATCAAGCCACACATTGTGATGATTCAGGAAATCGAGGACGGGCAGACCGGGGAAGATTTTATCAATGTGCTGCGGGCGGCCGTACCCGGGAGCAGATGGACGATCGACCTCAGTCCCCGCAGCGGAACGATCAAGAGCGGCATTGCCACGCGGCTGCCCGCCAAGAGCGTTGCGGCCTTCGACACGATCAAACGTCGAGGAGAATCCCATGGTCATGTTCGAGCCGCGGCGCTGGGCGTAGAGGTTCCGGGAGTTGGTCCGGTGCTTGCCGTATCCACCCACCTCAAATGTTGCGGCGTCGTCAATGGTCCCGAGGACATCAAACGGATCGGTGAAGTACTCGCCATCAGACGGGCTGTCGAGTCGGCGGAAGCAGCGCGTGATTACCGGGGGCTCATCATTGGCGGCGACTTGAATCTGGTTGGTGGCTCGCTGCCGCTGGATCTCCTTGTCGCGGAGGGGGAAGGACTCATCGACCGGCTTGACACGCCGGAGGACCTGCTCGTCGTCGATGCGTGGCAGCCGGACGGGCAGGGTCTCCAAACATGGCAGGAAGACGGGCAGTCCTACACGCCGGGACGGCTCGATTACATCGTCATCAGCGGAAGCTCTCTCTCGCAGGACATGGCCGTGGTGCTGGATACGCTGGATCTGCCGGAACCCGCGCTTCGCACGATGAAACTGCAGCAAGGCGATACGGCGCAAGCATCGGATCACCTTCCGGTCATCGTCGATCTCACGCCAGCATCTTGATCGCCGCCACGGCGACCAATACGAGGAAGATCGACCTCACGACGCGAAGTGGCAGGACGTGTGTCAAATGCGCGCCCGTCCAACTCCCGGCAAGACAGGTTGGTATCAGCCAGATCGATATTTCAAGCGGTGTGTACCACGTGACATCGGCGGCCATCCCCGGCACATCGGGAAGCGTGATGTCCTTGAACGTCGCGCCAACCAGTGCCGTGAACACCATCACCGTGGACGATGTGGCAATGCACGCCCGCAGCGGCATCCGGCAGATGAGTTGGGTGAGCGGAACGGTGATAAGTCCACCGCCGATGCCCAAGAGGCCTGCGCCAAACCCTGCCAGTGAGCCGACAATCCCACAGCGGCGAGTCGTGCAGCGCGGCTCGGCAGGTTCAACGTCAATCGGTCCAGATCGATTGTCCTGGCGGAGCCGCCGCAGATTCGTCCAGAAAACGTAGATCAAGAAGAGTCCGAAGATCCACCCGAGCCAGTAATTGGATATCCAAATGCTCGCCGTCACGCCGAGCAGAATGCCTGCGATGCCGAAGGGAACGATGCGAACAACCGCCGCCATGTGAATGCCGCCATGGTTCCAATGCCGAATCGCGGCAGGAATCGCCACAAAGATGGTCACATTCATCGAGGCCGCCTGGGCCAGATGAATATCACGCCCCAGCAGCAGCGCGATCGCCGGCACATTGACGATGCCCCCGCCAATACCGAGCAGCCCACCAAGCAGCCCAGCCACCACCCCGACACCCACCAGAATGAGGATCTCCCACACCGCGAGCGACCAAATGGTGGTTTCGAGCCATGGCATGGGTTGGATGGTAGTGGGTCCCACTACCGTGCCGGCGTTCGGTCTGGCTTCTCGAACGGGCCCACCAAGAAGAAAAGAAGAACGACCCGCTCGACAACACCGCACTACAGTCCCCGCCATGCGAGTCCTCCGCGCCGATGCGTTGCTTCTCTTGGTCGCCATCATCTGGGGCGTTGGGTTCGTTGTTCAGCGGATGGCGATGGAGTCGGTGGGTCCGGTGACCTTCACGGGGGTTCGGCTGCTGATTGGCACCCTCTCCATCCTGCCGCTGCTTCCACTTGCTCGACGACTCGCGCCCAAAGCGCCCAAGCCCGTCTCACGCCGTCATCTCCTGCTGGGCCTGACCGGAGCAGGGCTCGCCATGTCATTCGGCGCCGTGCTGCAACAGGCAGGGCTCGTGCATACAACGGCAGGCATCGCCGGATTCATCACCGGCTTGTACGTCGTCTTCGTTCCGCTTCTTGGACTGCTGGTTGGCTACTTCGTCCGCTGGACCACGTGGGCGGCAGTACTCGTCGCAACCGGAGGGCTCTACCTGCTCAGCGTGCAGGGGCAGCCCACGCTCAACCCGGGAGACGGGCTCGTGCTGCTCGGGTCCATCGCGTGGGCCACGCAGGTGCTGATCATCGGCTGGCTGGCCCTACGGTGTGATCCTGTGCGAATCGCGATCTTCCAAACGGCGTTTGCCGGAGTGCTCACCATGCTCGTGGCGCTCGCGTGGGAGCAGCCGAACTTCGCCGCCATCATCTCCATCTGGCCCGAGTTGCTCTTCAGCGGCGTGCTTGCGGTCGGAGCTGCCTTTCTCATTCAGATCATCGCCCAACAGAATGCGCCCCCAGCACATGCCGCGGTGCTGCTCGCGCTCGAAGCGGTGTTTGGAGCGTGGGCAGGGTGGGCCTTCCTAAACGAGCAACTCTCCGGCGTGCAGATCGTGGGGTGCTTGGTGATGTTCGTGGGGATTGTGCTGGCCCAGTTGCGACCGCCGCGGCCGCTGGAGAGTGCGAGCACGCTCGCAGCCTAGCCCTCATCGTCGCGGATTCGCTCTACGATCTCTCGGACGCGGCGGGTAAGTCGCATCTTGGCGTGCCGAATTGCGGCAGGTGTCATGCCGGTTTCTTTGGCGACCTCCTCGGCTGGGACGCCGCGAACGCCATACAACTCAAAGGCCTTCCAGGTGCGTTCTTCGACCTCGTTTCGGGCTTCGCCCATCGCACGTTGCAGGAGTTGTTCGGTCCACTGCCGATCCCACGCGGCATCGAGATCGCTCTCCACTGGAGGATCGACCGTGTCGTCGAAGCCGGTCGTCGGACGCTTCTTGCGATGCCGCGCCCGGATGGCGTTGAGTGTGACCCGTTTGAGGTATCCGCGAAACCGCCCCTTCTTCGGATCGTACTCAAACCGGTCCGACACGCGGAAGAACCCCATCAACACATCCTGCAGCACATCATCCGCTTCTTGAGAAGGAAGGCCTGCATTGCGAGCAAAGCCAGCGATGATGCGGGAGTACTTGTCGGCGAACTCGTTCCAGCCGAGTTCCCGATCGAGGGTCGCGCCCGCCTTCAATTTCAAGAAGATGCTCGCGCGCGTGGCGTAGAGCGGATCACCCTTGCCGCCCTTGGTCGTTGGTGTCTCGCCGGACTTCGATGGCGTTTCCGCCGCCGCATCCGCGGTGACCGGGTCGGGGGGCGCATCTCCCTCAATCCGGACCAGAATCTTCCATGGCCCGATGAGCAGCAGGT
>CAYYGU010000004.1:0-6126 GCA_964471525.1 uncultured Isosphaeraceae bacterium | reverse complement strand
GGCGCATCTCCCTCAATCCGGACCAGAATCTTCCATGGCCCGATGAGCAGCAGGTCGCGATCACGAAGTCGCTCGGACTCATCCTTGTCCAATCGCATCATGTTGATGGACGTGCCACCGCTGCTCCCGCTGTCTCGGACCACCAATCGGCCGTCCATATTCGCCACGGTCGCGTGCTCTCTGGACACACTGGGGTCGGTGAGTACCAAGTCTGCTGTGCTGCCTCGGCCGATCAGCAGCGGGTCCCCGCCAAAGGTGTAGTCGAACTCCTGAAAGTGCTCGGGTCCACTGACCGCTACGAAATGGATTTTCGGCTGGTCCGCCATTCCCGGGATGATAGGGACTTGTCCGGATGCGACAGCGAAACGGTCAATTTCACTGCCGACGCCGCCGGCGAGCGGCGACGGGAGAACACATCAGGCCGCGAAGGCACCTGTGCCTGCAATCCGACACCACCACGAACACGCGGTACCATCCCCCCGCCGATGTCAGATACCGACGGACATGCCAAGTGGGACCGGCGATTCATGCTGCTCGCCGACCACATCGCCACGTGGAGCAAGGATCCTTCACGCGGCGTCGGCGCGGTCATCGTGTCGGATGACCGGCGGATCTGCGCGACCGGCTACAACGGCCTGCCCGCTGGCATCGAAGATCGACCCGAACGCTTGGAACGTCCAGCCAAGTACGACCTGATTTGCCACGCCGAAGTCAATGCCATTGTGCAGTGCGCTCGTCAAGGCTCTTCCTGCCTTGGATCGACGATCTACTCGACCTTCTTCCCCTGCAACACCTGCACACTGGCGATCATTCAGGCTGGAATACACCGCGTCGTGTCGTGGGCGGCCGCGCCCGGCGACGAACACTGGGAAGCCTCCATCGCCACTTCCCGCGAATTGCTCGCAGAAGTGGGTGTCATTCAGACGGTGTTGGAGCGCCGCGGCGATGCGTGAGCTGCAACTCGACGGACTCGTCGGGATGACGCACAATTACGCCGGGCTCTCTGTCGGCAATGTCGCTTCCATGGGTCATCGGGGACAGGTCAGCCATCCGCGAGCAGCGGCGCTGCAAGGGATTGAAAAGATGGTCTTTGTCGCGTCCCTCGGCGTGCCGCAGGCGGTCATGCCCCCACACTGCCGCCCAGAACTCGATGTGCTCGCCTCGCTCGGTTTCGATGGCGATGACGAGACCATTCTCGCGAAGGCCTCTGCCGCAGACCCCGCGCTGCTCGCGCAGGCCAGCAGTGCCTCGGCCATGTGGACGGCCAATGCAGCCACGGTGACACCATCGTGCGATGCTTTCGATGGCCGCGTACATCTGACGCCTGCAAACCTGATGTCGAAGTTCCACCGCGCCATCGAACCAAGCCAAACGTCTCGGCTGCTGCACACGATCTTCCCGGACGATGCCATCTTCGCCCATCACCCCCCACTGCCCAAGTGCGATCAGTTCGCCGATGAAGGCGCGGCCAATCACACGCGGCTCGCCACAGAGGATGCATCGGTCCACCTCTTCGTCTACGGACGAGTGGCCCGCGACGCCGACGCGGCGGCGCCGCGACGCTTCCCCGCCCGCCACACGCTGGAGGCCTCGCAGGCCATCGCTCGAACACATGGCATCGAGGATCCGGTGTTTGTGCAGCAGCAGCCGGACGCGATCGATGCCGGTGTCTTTCACAATGATGTCATCAGCGTCGGTGCGGGTTCCCTGCTGCTCCTGCATGAGCGGGCGTTCATTGACACGCCGGGCGTCCTGTCCACCATGCAGGCCAGGCTCGGCGATGCGTTCACACCGCTGATCGTCACCGACGACATGCTGAGCATCGAGGAGACCGTCGCGACCTATCTGTTCAACTCGCAACTTCTGGCTACCGAAGAAGGATGGGTACTGATCGCCCCGCAGGAAGCCGGAGCGAACCCGGCATCCAAAGCGGTGCTGGACGCGTGGGTCAATGGAAACGCACCCATCACGCGGGTCCATTTCTTGAACCTCAGAGAATCGATGCAGAACGGCGGCGGTCCAGCCTGCCTGCGGCTGCGAGTGCCGCTGCACACGCACGAATTGGAGGCGATTCACCCTGGCGTTCGCCTCGACGACACACTCGCAGCGACCCTGCGAGACTGGGTTGGCCGCTGGTATCCCGAGGAACTCCACGAGGATGAGCTCGCAGACCCTGTGCTTGCCAGATCGGTCCGCGACGCCCTGCACGAACTCACCGAGCTACTCGGAATTGGCCCGGTGTATCCGTTTCAGGCCTCATCGTCAAACAAATACGCTTGAACCGCGTACAAGGAGTCAAGTGGCTTCCATTGGTTTCCGAATCAAGGAGCGTGGACCACCCCAACCCAGGAGCCCGAAGCATGTTTCTCTTGACCCTCCATGACGGCAGACGAGGCCTCTACATGGGCCGAACGAGCGAGAACTGCTTCTTCGTGAAACTTCACGGCGAGCGATATTGGTGGTGGATCCCATGCACCATGGTCGCCAAAGCCCTCGAACTCCCGGTCCCCGCCCGCAACGCCGCCTGAACACACCAATTCAACCGTCGTTTGACAGTAGACTCCTCCGATGGGCCTCGACGGCTCATTGGAGGAGATTGCAATCATGCGATGTGCGTTGCTGCTCAGTGGAGCCCTGACCACCGCCGCGTGGGCTGGACCGATCGACGAGCCTTCCCCTCGGCCCAATGGACCGTTCGAGCACCACCACCGCTGCCATGCGCTGGTCGGGGCCGATGTGGTCACGGAGCCGGGGACGCGACTTGAGAAGGCAACGATCATCCTGCGGGACGGACGGATCGAGTCCATCGGCGTCGATGCGCCGATCCCGGCCGATGCGCGGCTCTGGCCGATGCAGGATCAGATCATCTACGCAGGGTTCATCGAGCCGGCGATGCACATCGACATCGAGGTGCCACCCGCGGGCCACGAGAATCATTGGAATGATCAGATCCACCCACAACTGGATCTGGGAAGCGGCCAGGGACTCACGGCGCTGAGCGCCAGCGATACCAAGTCGCTCAGGAAAGCGGGCTACTGCGTTGCAGCGATCTACCCGGACGATGGCATTCTCCGCGGCGGCGGGGCCATCACAACCCTGCCCGAATCGGCTGAGCAGCGGGTCTCCTATGGGCCAACACCGTTCATCGCCGCCGCCTTCGACCGCAGCGGCTGGGGCAATGGGAAGGGGCCTGGATCGCTCATGGGATCGATTGCGTTGGTGCGGCAGACCCTCAGTGACGCGGCGTGGTATGCCGCGGCGCACGCCGCTGCCGAACGGAACGGTCTTGAGCCGCCGAGCCGCCGCGATGATCTGGCGGCACTCGAAGCCGTCGTCGATGGGACTCGATCACTCCTGGTGAATGTCCGAGACGAGAAGGAAGCCATGCGGGCTGGCAGGCTCGCGCGAGAACTCGACTTCCCACTTGCCCTGATCGGCTCCGGTGACGAGTTCAAGGACATCTCCGGCATCACCTCACTCAACTGCGCCGTGATCGTACCGGTCAAGTATCCCAAACGCCCATCGCTCAGCTCGATCGATGACGCCATGCGGGTTCCGCTTCGCGGCTTGCAGGAATGGGAACAAGCACCGACCAACCTCAGGCGGCTCCAGCAGGCGGGTGTGACCACCTGCGTCACGACGGAGACTCTCAAGAAGCCCTCCGACGTGCACGAGTCGCTTGAGAAGGCGATCAAGGCGGGTCTGGACTCCGACGCCGCGCTCGCCCAGATCACGACCGAACCCGCTGCACTGCTCGGGCTCGGGGATCGGCTCGGCAGCCTCAAGCCGGGAATGGCCGCTCATCTGGTCGTCTGTGATGGTGACCTCTTCGACTCGGACACGAAGATTCTCGAAACATGGGTGTCGGGCCACCGGCACGATCACGAACGTGATCCGCTGGTCGAATTGAGCGGCAGCGGCACGATCCTCATCGGTGATGCGGAGGCCGATGCCACCCTCGACACCGCCAAGACGAAACTCAACATCACACTGCCGGACGACACCAAGGTCAAGGTCAAAAAGGTGTCGCTGAGCGGACACCGCCTGAGCGCCGCCATCGACGGGCGAATCCTCGGCATGGAACACTGGCTGCGGCTCGCTGGCGTCGTGCGGGGCGACCGTGTGCTCGGACGCGTGGTTCTCCCTGATGGAACCAGCCTCCCGATGCACCTGGTGATCAACGAAGCAGGAGCCGAAGACGATCAACGCGATGACGACACGGGCGAGCCGACAGAGGACACCGACGAGCCGAACACGCCCACGCTGGCAGGTTCGTGGGTTGGGTCAATTCAACTCGGCTCGGAATTCTCGGCACCGATCGAGATCGTCGTCGAGCACGCCGACGAAACCATCACCGGCACGCTCCTGATGATGGAGCAGGAAATGCCGCTCGGTGAGGGCACGTGGGACGAAGAAACCGGCTCGATCGCTTTCCAGGGCGACGATCCAACGGGCGGCGCCTACAGCGTCGCAGCCATGGTCGACGGTGACACCATTGAGGGCGTTGCGAGCAGCCCAATGGGCGACGCCGAGTTCACCGTGAGCCGAGCGACAGACGACCCGCCAGTTGATACGGGAGAAGACGCGACCCTGCGATGGACCGGCATTCCCGAGCAGATTCCCTATCCGCTGGGCGCCCGCGGACGGCTCAGCCCAATTCAGCCCCAAGACATTCGATTCGAACACGCCACGCTGTGGACCGCCGGTGAGGCGGGGATTATCGACGACGGCTGCTTGGTTGTTCGAGATGGCCGAATCGCCTACGCCGGGCCGATGGCCGGCGCGCCGGACTCGACCGAGCAGACCATCGACACCACGGGCCTGCACATCACCCCCGGCCTGATCGACTGCCACAGCCACACCGGCATCGACGGTGGCGTCAACGAGTTCAACAAGGCCTGCACCGCTGAAGTCGGCATCGGCGATGTGGTCGCCGGGGACGACATGAACTGGTACCGACAACTCGCCGGTGGCCTGACCGGCGCCAATCAATTGCATGGCTCGGCCAATCCGATCGGTGGCCGCAACAGCGTTGTGAAGATCCGCTGGGGGCAACCAGCCCGCGGCTTCCCGAACGCGGCGGCCCCAAGGGGTATCAAGTTCGCCCTCGGTGAGAATGTCAAACGAAGCAGTGGTCGGTATCCCGACACACGAATGGGCGTCGAGGCGTTCATTCGAGACCGTCTCTCAGAGGCTCGCGCCTACGCCGCCCGCTGGGAGCGGTGGAATGCGATGAGTTCCGAACAGCAATCCACACTGATACCCCCACGCCGAGACTACGAATTCGACACGCTTGCCGAAATCCTCGCGGGCGATCGGCTCATCCACTGCCACTCCTACCGGCAGGATGAAATCCTCGCCCTGCTTCGCACCTGCGAGGACTTCGGCATCACGATCGGAACCCTGCAACACATCCTGGAGGGCTACAAGGTCGCCGATGACATCGCGGCCCATGGATGCGGCGCCAGTTCCTTCAGCGACTGGTGGGCCTACAAGCTCGAGGTCATGGACGCAATTCCCTGGAACGGCGCCATCATGCACGATCAGGGTGTCGTCGTGTCCTTCAACTCGGACGATGGTGAACTGGCGAGCCGGATGAACGACGAAGCGGCCAAAGCCGTTCGGTTTGGTGGGCTTCCGCCAGAAGAGGCCATCAAGTTCGTCACGCTGAACCCGGCGATTCAGTTGCACATCGATGATTCAACGGGATCGCTTGAGGCGGGCAAGGACGCAGACTTCGCCATCTGGAACCGCGATCCGCTCGATTCCTACAGCCTGTGCATGCAGACATGGATCGATGGGACCCGCTACTTCGATCGCAGCGAAGACGCCGAACTGGCCGCCCGGGACGCTGCAGATCGCCAGCGACTTGTGGAAGTGGTGCTGCTGGAAGGGCTCGGGAAGCCGCCCGAACTCGCGAAGCCGGAGGACGCCACCGAAGAAGATGCCACGCCCGCCTGGGTCCGCAACCCCTATGACACGGTCGATGACCACCGAGGATGCTGCGGTATTCCCGCTGAGCATGAGGAGTCGATGAAATGATTCGTGCCGCGAGTATCGCCGCCGCCTGTCTGTCCGCCACCGCCCTTGGTCAGTCGCGGCAGATCCCCGCGTCTGATACCGAAG
>CAYYGU010000003.1:7825-39894 GCA_964471525.1 uncultured Isosphaeraceae bacterium | reverse complement strand
GGATTCACGGCGTAGCCGCCGGTTCTGCCGCTTCGCTTTCATCGGGCGAATGCAATCGGATGGTCACGCCGAACGGAAGCCGCTTGCCGTCCTCGGTGTCGGCGCCGGTCGTCGCGACATTCCAGGCATCGTCCTGGACCCAGTGTTGTCGAAAGGCCTCGCCAACTTCCCGGCTCTCTGCTTCGGCCTCAAGGACGAGCCTCGCGGTGGCCTGGGGGGTCCACTCACCGATGCCACTCTTCTTCGGCGCATCGACGCCCCTGTAGTCCAAGGCCGCCGAAACCTCATCGAGTACCAAGGCACCGCTCGGCTGCAATCGATCAACCGCGACGGCAAGATGATCGACCCAGTCCGGCTGCACCGAAGTCCAGATGTCCAGATGGGCCAGCCGGTACCGATCGCGGTGATACCGCAGCCACTTCGGCTCGAGTTTGGCCCGCTCCGCGGTGATCGCGTCCAATTGCCCCTGCATGGACTGGACGCGGCTGTTGCCCCATGTCCAAATGACACCAAAGAGCACCAGAAGCACACCCGCTGCTGCTAAACCGAGTTGTCGCTGCCGCTCGAATCGGTGCGTCGGCTTTCTCGGTGAACTGAAGTCGATCAGAGGCTTCCCCAAATGGTCGGCCAGCAGCAATCCGAGAAGCGACCAGAGCCGACTCGCATCGTGCCCGTTTGGATCAATGCGTGGGTGCCGAGAAAGCACCGATACCGGCGATGTCGTGATCTCCCCCATCGCTTCCTGCATCGGCACGGTAATGCCATCATCGCCGATGAGAATGACATGATCGATCGCCGCGGCGGCGGCTTCGGCTTGCCAACTCATCCACGTTCGGCGCGCTTCTCGAATAGCCGCTTCGGCAACTTCCTCGGTTGTTCCTGCCGGCAACGCAGCGGCGCGAGCGATGCGGACATCTCTTCCCTCCAAGAGCGTGAACTCAACGCCGTCCCCGCTGACATCGACGCATACGACGCATCCTCCATGTGGATCGGCCGTTACGCTCGCCGCGCCGAGAAACCGCAGCGACATCCGCCCCACACCCCGCTTGACTGCCGCCATGCGATTGCGTCCGCGGTCGAGGGACGATTCGGGCAACGCCGCCGCAAGCAGGTTGGAATCCGCAGTCGGATCAGCGTCTGGCAAGAAGTCGATGACAGCCGCGCCGCCTTCAAGATGCAACTCATCACGCATCGCAAGATCGACCATCGCGGGGAGTTCACCCTTGGAGGGCGTCTCGAGGAGAAGCCGCTTGATCACGACATCATCGCGGGACACGGCAAGCAGACACTTGCCGGTTGGAATACCACTGGCATCCAGCACAGCCCGAATCCAATTCGCAACCAGTTCTGATTCCATCTCGGGACGCACCGTCACCGTCGATGCGTCAATCCGCAAGCCGCTTCCTGTGAACGTGACGGCAACCCCACGCAGATGGCGTGACCCCAGTTCAATTGCAATGCGGAAGCGGCTCATCGTGAACTGATCCTACTCTGTTCAGGGCCGCCATCGGCCCAGACGCTGATCCGGCTCGGGTGATTCTTCGACATCTGTCTCCGAAACGGTTTCGGATTCGGCATCCACCGTTGCAACTGGCGACGCTTCGGCAGTCTCATTCGCAGATGGTGGCTTCTCAACTCGCTCCGGCCAAGCACATGCCTGCGGCCGCATCGTGACGTCTCGCATCATGGCGATCCGAGGCTGCTCGCCTGCGACATCGATGATGACATCGATAACGCGAGCATCCTGAATGGCGGACTCGACGGCATCGCTCGGAACCTCACCGCAGGCAATGCGAAGTCGCCAGGTCCATGATCCAACCGTCATGTGATGCAGCACCTCGGCGGCAATATCCGTCGGCATGAGGCCCTCAATGAACGGCCACGCGGGCGTCGCCAGGAGTTCAGCATCCAGGTTGCCCCGTCGCTGCACGATCGCGGCCGCGTATTCTGGCGTCACGCCGGGCAAGCTCGCAAGTACCTCAGCCGAAGCGGCATTGATGTCGATGCGGCCGCGGCGGTATCGAACCGGCTCCATTGAAAACGCATCGAGCGCGTCGATCCAGTCCTCGGGGGGAATTTCAAAGGACAGGATGATTCGCATGAGGTCCGCATCCGACTCGATGGGGTCGTCGGCCGCGATCTGCTCAAGTGCCTCAACAACCGAGTCATCAAAGCGTGATCGAATGCGTTCGGCGAGGTCATCCGACCATGGCACATCGAGGTTGATGCGAAGATCGCCGCTTTGCTGAACATTTGGTTCGTGCGCGTGTACCGTCAGTCGTTCGCACAGGCCACCGGAACCGGTTGCTTCGATCGGCCCTTGGTCAAGCAGCATCAGGACATCCCGAACATCATCAATCCGATGCGGTGTTCGGTGCGCAATGACAGACTCGGATTGCCCAAGAACGTGGTCGAGTTGCTCGGCCGTTGCGAGGTTCAGATCGAGCCGCCCAGCCTCAGCCACGAGCACGCGTTCACCTTCAACCGGAAGCAATCTTGCAACTGTCGCCCGCTGACCCGAGTCCCACAACACGATCTGATCATCGAGGGTTGCGTCTTGCCCAGCCCGCAGTTCATCCCGCTGCCCGAACAACTCGCTTGCAAAGACAAGCACAGCCGAATGCACCGCCGCATCCTCTTGAATGCCCTCGGACCCTCCGTCTATGCCAGCCGTTTCCACGCCTGCACGGGCCAGAAGGGCCACCGTGGTCCAAAGCGAGGCCGCCACGACCACGGTCACCGCCGCGAGCACGATGCCTCGTCGCCGCCTCATGGCGTCTGCCTCCAGATGCCCGCTGGCGTCAGTACCCGCCGTCGGTCAGGGGGAAGGTCGGCCTCGGATGGATCCGTAAGCCCATCCTGAAGCCATGCCTCCAACAGGACTGCCGTTGGAAGACCGCCTTCTTCGAGTGAGTCAAATGAGTCCTGCCACTGTTGGCCGTCATGAAAGCGGAATCGAAGATCGCCAACCGGCAGCGGCTGGCCATCTCCGATCCGAACGACATGCTTCTCGTGATCGAATGTGATATCAACACGGCGACGCGACGCGAGCGCCGCCCCATGGCTGCTCGCTGGTCGATCCTGCGCGGCGAACACATGCAGCGATGTCTCGTCACCCTGGAATCCTGCCTCGCCCGCAACCGAAACGGCGCCGGTGTCGATGGCCATCGCCATCCGATCGATGACGGCGTCGATAGCGACCTGCCGGTCAAGGCGATCAATCGCCCGCTGCTGCCCCTGACCGAGCGACCAGGTGAACTGTGACATGACAATCAGCATCGCAATCAATATGCCCAGCGCAATCAGCACTTCCAGCAGCGTGAAAGCGCGGCGACTCACGGCAGATCCTCCAAGAGATCGTCTTCCTTCAGCTCCTCGGCTCGATGCTCCCGCAAGAGTACGAGTTGTCGAAGCGTCGCCTGAACCGGGTTGGCCGATTCCTCCGCCTCTCGGATGGTCAGCGCCAGCAGCACGATTCCACCCCACTGCGTTCGTTCGGTTGCCACCTGCATTTCGAGCGGAATCGCCGCGCCATCGTCCAGAGGCAGGCCGTCGATTTCGGGAATGGTCTGACCACGAAGATCACCCACCCCGAGCAGACCAGCGTCAAGCATGGACGCGACCGAAGCGGCCACATCCCAGCACCTGCGGCGGCGATCGGCACGGTCGATGGCCTGCTCGGAATCGCCTACCGCTTGCAGGGCGAAGGCGGACACGCCAACTACGATGGCCAGCGACACCAGCACTTCCAACAGCATCGCGCCCCGCCGAACGATCATCGCGTCGTCTCGATCACGGCGCCGCTCATCTGGTCGAGCACCAAGTGGGTCGAACGCCCGTATCCATCTTCCATGCCAATGGGACCGTTGCTGACAAATGTCCCGTCGGGCAAGGCAACGGCCAGGACGATTGGCTCGGCAAGATCCTCCCCGTCGGCGTTCTTGGTCGTCATCAACTGCACCGTCAGGATCGGCTCGAAGGCTTCATCTTCTTCGCGGGGCCAGGGCGTGGCGACAAGTTGCCCAGGCTCCAACGCAATCTCAAGCGATGTTCCGGTTCGCTGGGCGATGACGCGGCACTCAACCAGTGCTGCGCGAAGCCGCTGCACATCCGAGTCAAAGGCCGCCCGATCGAGAACGGATGTCGCCGCTGGCAAGACCAGCCCGCCGATCACGGCGAGAAGGAACAACACAATCATCAATTCCAGCAGTGTCATGCCCGCCCGGAAGCACATGGGGGGCCGCGGCCAGATCATCCTCCCAGCGACTCACTCTCACCGGTGAACGACTCATCCTGCTCGAACTCGCCATCGGCGGTCTTCCGGCGGTCGTGGTTGGTGATGTCGTCGTCGGTTCCCTCTTCGCCATCGGGCCCGATGGACACGAGGTCGTAGGTGGACTCGCCGATGATCTCACCAGGATAGGTGTAGACCAATTCACCGCCCCAGCGATCGCTGGTCACGGGCTGCTCGAGATAGGGGCCGTTCCAACGCGCGGCCTCTTCTTCGTCTTCGAGTGAATCCTTATTCCACAGCACTTCGATGCCCTCGTCATCGGAGGGGTATCGCTTGAGATCGAGTCGAAAGCGTTTCATGGCCTCGCCGATCTGGTCGAACTGGGCGCGCTGCACATCGACCTCGGCCTTGTCGGCGGCGCCGAGGAAGTTCACGGCCACGATCGATCCGAGCGCCAGCAGAATGGCGATGACGATCAATAACTCGATCAGGGTGAATGCGGTGCGGGTCTGTCGTCTCATTGGGTGTGCCTCCACGAACCATCCTACCTGCTTCGCTCAACCGATAGCAGAACTCATTCTCATCATCGGCAAGACCAGGGCTGCGAAGATGAATACGACCATTCCTGCGACTCCGAGCAGCAGAATTGGCTCCATGAGCCGCAGCAGCAGTTCGAGTCGCCGATCGACGCGGCGCTCGGCCGCATCGGCGATTTTCGTCATCACCCGAGGAAGCGCATTGGCTGCCTCGGCAATCGCGATCATCTCAACGACCTCCTCGGATACCACACCGGTCGATCCGAGCCGCTCGGACATGGGCTGGCCGCTGCGAATCGCCTCTTCCGCGGCCTCGATGGCGTGTTCGAGTTGCGGTTGCCCGGCGGCGGCCCTCGCAATCCCGAGCGCCGGAAGAACGCCCACGCCGCTTCCAAGAAGCGTTCCGAACAAGCGACCAAAGCGGGCCATCGACAGGTCTCTGACAAGCGGCTTGACGACCGGTATTCGCAGGGTGAACGAGCCGACAGCACGTCGGGTACTGGGCCGCCCCCGGAGCGTCAATGCCAGTCCGATGAGTATCACGATCAACACGAGAAGCACGGGCCACCACAACACGATGAAATCCGAAAGCCCCAGCAGAAACCGGGTCGCCGCCGGCACCTCGATCCGTGCGAAGAAGGGCTTGAACTTGGGAACGAACGCCACCAGTGCAAACACGACAGCACCCACGCCGGTCAGCACAAGAATCGCCGGATAGATGAGGTTTCCGATCACCCGAGCGCGGAGCGTGGCTTGACGCTCAAGCAGGTCCGCCAAGTCCACGAGCACCTCGGCCAGAAAGCCCCCCTGCTCGCCCGCGCGAACCATCGCCACATGCACCGAACTGAATGCAGCGGGATGCGAAGCCATCGCGGTTGCCATTGGCGTGCCGTCCGCCACCTGATCGCCGATATCGGTGAGGATCGTCGAGAGGTTCTGGTGGGCGCGGCCTTTGGCGAGCAGTTGGATGCTTCGCAAAAGCGGCACGCCGGAGGCCACAAGATCGGACAGCCCGCGAAACATGGATGAGAGCGCCGTCGTGCCGACACGCCGCTGGAAGAGGGGTTCCCGCGTCTGGTTCACGCGAACCGGCGAGAGACCCTTTCCACGAAGGTCGGCCAGAACGACTTCCCGGCCCGCGGCTTGGAGGCGGCCGGTGATGAGTTCACCATCGCCGCTTCTTGCTTCGTAGGACCACGTGGGCACGCTATGTCTCGTCGTCGGTCTGCAACTTGGCCAGCACTCCGAGGTCCTCGAGCGTGGTCATGTCGCCAACCGCTTCACGACCTGCCGCCACATCCCGCAGCAGTCGCCGCATGATTTTGCCGGATCGTGTCTTGGGAAGCGAGTCGGTAAAGCGGATCATGTCGGGCTTGGCGATGGGACCAATCTCCGCGGCAACATGGATCCGGAGCGTGTCTCGCAGCGCATCGTCCGCCTTCCAGTCGGGACCGAGGGTGCAGAATGCGGCGATGCCCGTGCCCTTGATGTCGTGCGGCATGCCGACCACCGCGGCCTCGACAACCGCGTCGTGGCTCACCAAGGCCGACTCGACTTCCATGGTGCCGAGTCGGTGTCCCGATACGTTGATGACGTCATCCATGCGGCCCATGATCCAGAAGTAGCCGCGATCGTCACGCCGCGCGCTGTCCCCGGCGAAGTACATGCCCTCAACGCGGGAGAAGTAGGTGTCGATGAACCGCTGCCGGTCGCCGTGAATGCCCCGCAGCATGCCGGGCCACGGCTTTCGGATGACGAGCAGACCGCCGGTATTCGGTGGTTGCTCGGCGCCGTCCTCGGTGACGACCGCGGCATCGATCCCAAGGAACGGAAGCGTGCACGAACCCGGCACGGTTGGCGTCGCCGCTGGCAGCGGCGTGATCATGTGGCCACCGGTTTCGGTCTGCCACCATGTATCGACGATCGGACACCGCTCGTGACCGATCATCCGGTGATACCACATCCAAGCTTCGGGATTGATGGGCTCGCCCACGGTCCCAAGCACGACGAGTCTGGACAGATCGTGCCGCCGGGGATACTCATCGCCCCACTTCATGAAGGCGCGGATGGCGGTCGGCGCAGTGTAGAAGTGCGTGACGGCGTGCCGCTGACAGATATCCCAAAACCGATCCGGCTCCGGGAAGTTCGGGGCGCCCTCATACATGAGCGTCGGCACGTGGTTCTGAAGAATGCCGTAAATGATGTAGGAGTGGCCGGTGATCCACCCAACGTCTGCGGTGCACCAATACACGTGGTCATTGCCGGGGCGAAGGTTGAAGACGTATCGACTGGTCAGAAAGGTGTACGCAAGATAGCCGCCGGTTGTATGCACGATGCCCTTTGGCTTGCCGGTGCTGCCCGACGTGTAGAGCAGAAAGAGCATGTCCTCGCTGTCCATCTCCTCGCAGGGACACTCGTTTGACATGTTCTCGGTCAGTTCGTGCCACCAATGGTCACGACCTGCCTGCATCTCGATGTCATTGCGGCACCGCTTCAAGACAATGACATTGGCGATCCGGTCGGTCATTGTCATCGCCTGATCGACATTGTCCTTGAGCGGCACGACCTTGCCCCGCCGCCACGCCCCATCGCAGGTAATCACGATCTTCGAATCGGCGTCCTCGACCCGGTCGGCGATGGACTGCGGCGAGAATCCGCCGAAGATCACGCTGTGGGGCGCACCGATGCGGGCGCACGCGAGCACGGCGATCGTCAATTCCGGCACCATGCCCATATAGATGGTCACGACATCGCCCCGCTTCACGCCGCGCTCCTTGAGGACATTGGCGAATCGGCTCACTTCATCCTTCAGATCGCGATAGGTCAGCCGGCGAACCTCGGGACCGCCCTCGAGCATCGGCTCGCCTTCCCAAATGATCGCTGGTTCGTCGCCGTGGCCGATGTTGATGATGCGATCGATGCAGTTGTGACAGGCGTTGATCTTGCCACCAGAGAACCACCTCGCGTCCGGGCAATCCCATTCCAGAACGGTATCCCACTTCTTGAACCAATCAAGTTCGTTGGCAACCGCTGCCCAGAAGTCCTCGCCGTCCTCCAAGCTCTGACGATGGAGTTCGTGGTAGATCTCCATCGACTCCACCCACGCGCCGCCCACACGGTCCTCAAAGTCTGCCGGTGGCTCGAATACCCGCTCTTCGTGCAGAACAGATTCGATACCTGAACGATCGGACATGCTGAACCTCCTGATCTGAGATCCGCAGCCTATCGGATGCCCCCACCTACCGTCGCTTCCGCTTGCCGCCTTTGCGTTTGCCGCCGCGGCGGGGCTTGGGGCCGCGGGGAATGTCGGCCACGGTGCGGTCTGGCCGCTCCCTGAGCATCAGGTCCATATGCCGACTCGGCGGATCAACCCGGATGACCTGCACGGTGATCGGATCGCCGATGGCAATGACCGACCCGCTGCCCTTGGCAACCAGACGCCCCTGCCCCTCAATTTCAACCCACCGCTCTCGCTTGGAGTCACCGAAGTTCTCCCACGTGATCTGCCCGTCCACGAGAAAGCGGTCCAGCGAGATCCACATGCCGCCGGCGTTGAAACCGCTGATCACGGCAGGAAGTTCATCGCCGAGATGGTGCTCCAGGACGTGCTGCAGCACGAGAAACTCCCGCAGGCTCCGTTCCGCTGCGGCGCTGTTCTCTTCCGTGTCGCTGCAGTGGCGACCAAGCGAGATGAGGATGTCCTGAGGAAGCAGCCGGTCATCATCCTGCATCCGACGCTCGAGTTCCATTCGTTTGCGACCAGTAAAGCGAATCGAACCGTTCTCGGTCTGGTCGAGATAGGCTTCGAGGCCACGGTGCACATTGAGATCGGGATAACGACGGATCGGCGAAGTGAAGTGCGCGTAGTGCTCGCTTGCGAGCGCAAAGTGGCCGACCGCCGCCGGGCTGTACTCGGCCTTGGTAAGTGTTCGCAGCACGGCAAAGTGAACAGCCCGCGCCGAGGGGTGATTGCGGGTAGCGTTGAGCAGTCTCTGCAAATCATGCCGCGTCGGGTCATCCGGGACACTGAATCCCGCGGCGGCGGCCATCGTTCTGAGATTCGCCAGATCCTCCAGGGCAGGCTCGGGATGAACCCGTCGCAAGACACCGACGTTGAGGATGTCGAAGAGCCTCGCCACGGCCTCGTTGGCCTCGACCATGAACATCTCGATGATCGTATGGGTGAAGGCATCGTCCTCTTCTTGCACGTCGGACACGCGGCCCTCTTCGTCGAATGAGAGTACGGATTCGGGAAGATTCAGGACGATCATTCCGTTTCGCTGTCGCCGCTTGCGAATGACACGAGCGAGTCGGTCTGCTTCTTGGAGCGCCTTCAGCACCGCGTCGCTTGGCTGCGTGTCGGTACGCGATTCCCGCCTCGCCGCCTTGGCATCGCCATCGATGTACGCCTGCGCTTCGAGATAGGTGAACCGTTTGTCGGAATTGATGATGGTGGCGCTGAACCGAGTGCCTTGCACGCGACCCTTCTGGTCGATCTGCACGAAGACGCTCTTGGCGCACCGATCGACGCCCTCTTGAAGAGAGCAGACACCGTTGCTGAGGACTTCGGGGAGCATGGGCAGGACGAGACGCGGCAGGTAGGTGCTGTTGCCGCGGGCGCGGGCTTCATCATCGAGCGGTGTTCCGGGTCGGACGAAGTGCGCCACATCGGCGATGTGAATGCCGAGTTCCCACTCTTCAATCGCGTCGTCCCAAGTCAGTGAAATGGCATCGTCAAAGTCCTTCGCATCAGGTGGATCGATGGTGAAAGTCACCTGATCCCGCAGGTCCTCGCGGCCATTGCCAATTTCATCTACGAGCGCGGCGGCCTCGCGTGCCTCCTTCATCACCTCCGGCGTGTAGTCGGTGCGAAGCCCGTGGGAAGCGATCACGGCAGCGGTTTCGACATCGGGCTCGCCCGCCTCGCCGAGCACTTCGGTCACGACACCCTCGCCGTAATAATCACCGTCCGGCGGTACAAGCAGTTCGAATACGACCTTGTCCCCCACCTTGATGTTCTTGGCCCCGGGGTCGCGGATGATGATCGGATCACGCAGCGCGCGTCCATCTGGCTCGACGAGCCACGTGCCCCGCTTGTGCGCCACGGTGCCGGCGAAGGTGGTCTGCCCCTGCTCGATGACCTCGAGCACACGACCCGCTGGTGAACCGCCCCTCCAGCCTTGCCTCGCGGCGAGCCCACACCGCACCCGATCACCCGTAATCGCCCCATTGGCAGCCCCGATCGGAATGAACACATCCCCCTCTCGTCGCGGATCATCGGGTACGACGAATCCAAAGCCCCGCCGTGCCTGACGATAGATCCCAACGACCTCATCGCCCATCGCCGGCAACCGCACGCGCTCGTTGGACTCCTCCACCCGCCCCTCGTCCACCAACATCTGTACCGCCTCCCGCAGCACATCCTTATCGTCCCCCTCGGCCCGAAGGGCGCGAGCGAGATCATGGATGGACGCCCTTCGGCCGTCTTCCCGGGAGAGATGATCGAGAATCCGTGCGGTATACCTCAGCGGCATGGGGCGGGATCGTATCAGGCGGCTCCGTCGTCAGCGCGGCAACGCGAGCCCGTGGCAGAACACCATGGAGCGTTGAAGCAGCCGTCGATTCGTGAATCCCTCGCGGCGAAACTGAGTCCTAGTTGCACGCGCCCCAGTAGGTCATCACGGCCAGCAGATCATCGATGTCGACGATGCCGTCGCCGTTGAGATCCTCCACGGGGCATGCCGTGCATCCCCACGCGGCGAGCAGTTGCAGCATGTCGTCAATCGCCACTTGCTCGTCGCCATCGAAGTCTGGAAGGCACTGGCATGCATCCGGCAGTCCGTCGCCGTTGACATCGTCGCATGTATCGACGAAGCAGTTCCCGCCGAGATCCTGCCATGACCATCCGTCAATATGCGTTGGCACGTTATGACAGAAACTTGTCAAGCCCGCCGCGGGATTGCATCCGTTGGTCGAACTGAGGATTCCGCCGCCCTCGATGTCGGCGGTATTCTCGCTGACCAAGCAGGCGATCAGGTGTGGCCTACTGAACTGGAGACACCAAACGCCTCCTCCTCGCTGCGCATGATTCCCAGACACCCTGCATACGTCGAGCGTCGGATCGGCGTGGTCTTCACAGGCAAGCCCGCCTCCAAGTTGGGCCACGTTGTCCGAGAGGTCACATGAGGTCAGCGACGGGCTGCAATCCAATGCCATGAGACCCCCCCCTCTGTACGTCACCTCGTTTCCAGTGATCTCGCATTCGGTCAGGATTGCCTCGCTGTACCAGCAGAGCACCCCCCCGCCGCTGCCGGTACTTCCCCCAGAGTAATTGCCGGACATCTCACAGTTGATGAACTCGGGCGTACACTCGTAAGAGTTCACACCACCCCCCGCGGTATACGAACCCGTTGCCGAGTTGTTGGAGAATGTGCAACGGTCGAATCGAGGTGTCGCGAACGGACCCCTGATGTGCATACCCCCACCTGCGTGCGCTGTCGTGTTCTGGATGACATCACACTGCACGAAGTCGAACGAACAGCCATCGGCCCAAACACCCCCGCCGTTGTTCCCGGATGAATTCAGAACGATCACGCATCCCCGCATGGTCACGTCGCTGTGCAAGGAACACACGCCTCCACCGGCGTTTTCGGCCTCGTTCTCCATAATCACGCACTGCTCGAAGATCGCATCGCTGTCATTGAGCAGGATTCCACCACCATTGGCCGTGGCAAGGCAGTTCTCGATCAGGCAGTTGCGAAAGGTCGGCGACGTATTCAACACGTAGATCCCGCCACCGGAATCCGCCGCACCGCCTCGAAGGGTAAACCCATCGATTTCAGTTGTGGCGACAGTATTCGTCGTGCTCACGAGGCAACGCCGCGCCGATTCGCCATCGATGATGGTCTGGTCCAGTCCACCCACGCCTCGCAGTACGATTGACTTGCCAAGCATGTCCACGACCTGTTCGCCGGTTCCGACATACGTCCCGGGATACACCTGCACCTCATCGCCTGCGCTCGCACCGTCGATGGCGGACTGGATGTCACTGAAATCGGCGGCGGGAAAGTCAGTGAAGTCGTCATCCACCGTCCAGACCGCCGCGGGCGAGGAAGCGGCTGTGGCCAGCAGCACGATCCACGAACCGAGCGATGACATTTTCAATACCAGCGACGCCATTGCATGAGTGTGGCAGATGCGAGTCCCAAATCAAGAAGGTTCCCGCGATGCTGTGGAGAAGGCCGATTACGGGCGTTTTCTGTCGGCAGACCGTCTCTTGGGAGCGACTTTCTTCTTCGAGACTTCCTTCGCCCGCCGCTTGGCCTTATCGACGAGGTTACCGACGCCGCGACCCTCGCGAGCGGCATGCGTGGGTGTTGAGGTGGAGCCGGACAACTTCTTCTCTGGCTCTGGTTTCTTCTCAGGCTTGGGTTTCTCCTTCGGCGTGGTCTCGGTGGTCGCCTTCTCTGTTGGCTTCTTCGATTCTGTGTCCTTCGTGCTCGCTTCTACAGCGGCCTTGCGATCCTTCTTGTCCTTGGCCTTCTCAGCAGCCTCCGCCTTGGCAGACGCGGCCCCGCCCTTGATGATGAAGCCAGCGCCGACGCCAACAAGTCGTTCGAGTTGCAATGTGGCGCACGCAGGACACTTCCGTTTCACCGGCGCGGTCATGGACTGCGCGAGCTCAAACTCGTGCCCACAGGCCTTGCAGCGGTAGTCGTAGGTCGGCATCGGTTCAGGGCGCGACAGCGACCTTGGCGGCGCGAAGTACGTGGTGCTCGGTCGCGAAGCCTGGTTGCATCAGCATCGTGACATGGCCGCTTTCGATTCCGTCCGCAGGCTGCTGCAACATCGCCTCGTGCCGCTGTGGATCGAATTCCTCACCGACCTCGGGCTCGATCCGAGTGACGCCAAGATCGCCAAGTACCTTGACGAATTCATCACGTGCAAGCTGAACGCCTTGAGAGAATTGCTCGGCTGTCATGCCTGCGAGTTCCTGATTGAGGGCCATGTCGATCTGATCGGAAACGGTCAGAAGCGATCGGATCGCTCCGGCGACGGCGGCGCGGCTGACGCGGACCTCGTTCTCCGTGGCGCGGCGCTGATTGTTTGCAAGTTCGGCCAGGGCGCGAAGCCGATCGGCCTTTGCGTCTTCGACCGCAGCCACAAGGAATTCCAATACCGCCAACTGATCGCCCTGGGACTCGTCGATGATCTGACCAATCAGCGCATCATCAATCTTGGTCTCGACGACTTCGCCGCTCGCATCGCCGTCCTCGTTCACATCTTCGATCGGAAGTTCTTCGGTGTTCATGATGTACCTCGAGACAGGGAATCAATGCCCCCGCACAGCCTCCTTGATGCGTGTCCAGAACCCTGGGGCGTCGGCATCGACAGCAACGTCTTCGGTTTCGGCGTACTGCTTGAGCAAATCTCGCTGCGGCTCGCTCAACTGACGCGGCACCACCAGATGGAGCACCGCCACGAGATCGCCCGCCCGCCCACTTCGGAGGTTCGGCATGCCGCGACTTGGAATACGGAAGAGTTCGCCATTCTGCGTGCCTGACGGAACATGTTGAGTATGGGGTTCAGGAGAATCGAGTGTCGGAACCTCGATGTCGGCGCCCATCGCGAGCTGTGTAAAGTTGACGGGAACCAAGACCATCAGGTCATCGCCGTCACGCTCAAACTGTTCGTGCTGCTCGATACGAACGAGAACATGCAGATCACCCCGTGGCCCGCTGCCCGCAGGATCGACTTCCGGCGGTGGTGGTTCGCCCTCGCCGCTGAGCCGCACGGCCTGTCCGGAATGAATACCCGCCGGAATCTTCGCCGAGAGCTTTCGCTCCACGCTGCGTCGTCCGCGGCCATCACATCCGCGGCAGGGGTCCGAGACAACCTTGCCCTTGCCCCGGCACGCCGGACACGCAGCGACCATCCTGAACATCCCACCAAGACCGGCCTGCGCGACCTGGCCGTTGCCGCCACATGTCGTACAGGTCTCGGGTGAACTTCCAGGGGCAGAACCGTCGCCGGCGCAGTCCTCGCACACATCGACTCGCGTGAAGGTGATGTCCCGTTCGACACCCTCGAAGGCCTCCTCAAGCGTGATATCGAGTTGATACTCGAGATCGTACCCGCGTACATGGCGGCGCCGACCACCACGACCGCCACCCATCCCTTCGAAGATATCACTGAACATCGAAAAGATGTCGTCCGGATTCATCGCATGGCCGGGTCGCTGCCGAAGCCCTTCGTGTCCGTACTGGTCGTAGGTACGGCGGCGTTCGGGGTCGCCGAGGATCTCGTAGGCCTCGGCGGCCTCCTTGAAACTCGCTTCTGCTGCGGCATCGCCGGGGTTGCGATCCGGGTGGAACTTCATTGCCAACCGCCGATACGCTCGCTTCACTTCATCCCCAGATGCATCGCGGGCGATGCTGAGGACTTCGTAATAGCAGCGAGTCGTAGACATGCGGTTGATCCAACCCGATCCGGGTCCCCCCCTCTTATCAAACAAAGGAGGGGACCCGGCGGGGAGAGAGGAGGATCGATCAGATCACGGCACCTTCGACCGGCTCGAGGTCGTCGTCGAGCGACGTCAAGGCGACGTCGGTCGTCAACATGAGTCCGGCCACAGAGGCGGCGTTTCGAAGTGCGGTGCACACAACAAGTGCCGGGTCGATGATGCCAGCCTTGACAAGGTCCCCGTACTCGCCGGTTCCGGCGTTGAAGCCGAACCCGTCCTTGCCCTCTTTGACCTTCTCAACGACGACATCGCCATCGACGCCGGTGTTGTCGGCAATGCAACCGCACGGAGATTCCAGTGCGCGAGAGAGGATGTCAAAGCCGTACTTCTCATCGCCCTTGGCCTTGGCGCGGCCCTTGACAACGGCTTCCTGAGCGCGAAGATACGCCACACCACCACCAGGCACGTAGCCCTCCTTGGCAGCAGAGCGTGTGGCGTTGAGCGCGTCATCGACGCGGTCCTTTCGCTCTTTCATCTCGGTCTCCGTCGAACCACCAACCGAGACCACGGCGACGCCACCGGTCAACTTGGCGAGCCGTTCACGGAGTTTTTCGCCGTCGTAGTCACTGGTGGACGCCTCGATCTGCGTCTGAATCTGCTTGACGCGCATCTGGACATCGGACTTTTTGCCGCCACCCTTGATGAGCGTCGTGCTGTCCTTGTTGACGATGATCCGCTTGGCGGTTCCCAATTCGTTGGTCTGAACATCCTCAAGATTGCGTCCGAGATCCTCGGCGAAGAATGTGCCGCCGGTGAGTGCTGCGATGTCGCCGAGCATCGCCTTGCGACGCTCGCCAAAGCCCGGAGCCTTGACTGCGCACACCTGCAGCACGCCACGAAGTCTATTGACGACGAGTGCTGCGAGCGCCTCGTTCTCGACATCCTCAGCGATAATCAGCAGTGGTTTGCCGCTGCTTGCTGCGGTGTTGAGCAGCGGAAGTAGGTCCGGGAGGTTGGAGATCTTCTTCTCGAAGAGCAGAATATAGGCGTCTTCAAGCACGCACTCGGCGCTCTTTGGATCGGTCATGAAGTACGGGCTGAGGTATCCCTTGTCGAATGCCATGCCCTCGACATAGTCGAGTGTCGTGTCGGCAGCCTTGCCTTCTTCGATCTCGACGACACCATCGTGACCAACCTTGTTGATCGCCTCTGCAATCAAATCGCCAATCTCGGTGTCGTGATTCGCCGATACCGTGGCGATCTTGCGAAGGTCGTCCTTGCCGCGGCACTCCGTCGCAGATGCCTCGACAGCGGCGCATGCAGCCTTTGCCGCGTTATTGATGCCCCGCTGAATCGCGACGGCGTTGCCGCCAGCAGTGACATGGCGGATGCCCTCCCGGTAGATTGCCTCGGCGATGACGGTTGCCGTAGTGGTCCCGTCACCAGCAACATCGGCCGTCTTCTTCGCGACCTGATGCACCATTTGAGCGCCCATGTTCTGAAAGGGGCTTTCCAGTTCAATCTCTTTCGAGACCGAGACGCCATCCTTGGTGACGGATGGGCCACCAAACGACTTCTGCACGACGACGTTGCGGCCACTCGGGCCCATGGTCGAAGCGACCGCGCGGGCCAACTGGCTGACGCCGCTGAGGAAGTCCTCGCGTGCTTCGGCATCGAATTTCATTTGTTTGACGGACATTGCTGTATCTCCTGAGAGGGTGCTACTGGAGCGGAGTTCACTCGATGATGCCGAGCAGTTCGCTCTCTCGCACGATCAGGTGCTTGGTGTTCTTGATCTCGATTTCGGTACCCGCATACTTGCCGTACACGACGGTGTCGCCCTTGCTGACGCTGGGCTTGATCCGCTCGCCATTGTCCAGACGTTTGCCGGGGCCGCACGCGACGACCTTTCCCTGCACGGGTTTTTCCTTGGCTGACTCGGGGAGATAGATGCCCGACTCGGTCCGATCATCGGCCTCGAGGGGAAGGATGATCACTCGGTCTTCGAGGGGTTTGACTGCCATTGCGCTGTCCTCCGTCCGGCTCGTCGGCCGGAACCTGTGTTCGTGTTGTCGCCGGCGGACCGGCGTGTGATTCAGTGCGAATACTGTGAGAAAGAGATGCTCAGAAGCCCATGCCGCCCATGCCCGGCATGCCACCCATGCCGCCCATGCCGCCCATGCCACCCATGCCGCCCATGCCGCCCATTGGATCCATGCCGTCCATGCCTGGACCGGCGGCGGGCTCCTCGTCAACAGGCAGGTCGGTGACAATGCAGTCGCACGCAAGGAGCAGACCGGCAACCGATGCCGCATTCTGCAGCGCGGTCCGATCGACCTTGGCGGGCGTCATGACGCCGTCCTTGAGAAGGCACCCATACGTGTCGGTCAATGCGTTGTAGCCGAAGGAGCCTTCGCCTTCGGTGATCCGGGCGACAACAACGGTGCCCTTCTGTCCGGCGTTGTCGGCGATGGTTCGCAGCGGAACACTCAGTGCTTCCTGAACCATATCAACACCGTACTTCTCATCACCCTTCAGACGCTTGCGGGTTGAAGTAAGCGAAGAGGCTGCGCGAATGAAACTCACGCCACCGCCCGGCACGACGCCTTCTTCGACCGCGGCCCGTGTGGAGTGCAAGGCGTCTTCGACGCGAGCTTTTCGCTCTTTCAGTTCGGCTTCGCTCCCGGCGCCGACATTGATTTGGGCAACGCCACCGCTGAGTTTGGCGAGCCGCTCTTGGAGTTTCTCGCGATCGTAGTCGCTGTCCGAGGCGTCGATTTCTCGGCGTATTTGATCGACGCGGCCTTGGATGTCGGCGGTCGATCCGGCCCCTTCGATGATGGTTGTGTTGTTCCCGTCGATCACGACCTTCTTGGCGCGACCAAGTTGCGAGAGCGTGACCTTGTCGAGATCAATCGCAAGATCCTTCATCACCGCTTCGCCGCCAGTGAGCACGGCGAGGTCGCCAAGCATCGCCTTGCGGCGATCCCCGTAGCCCGGTGCTTTGACCGCGCACACCTGCGCGACGCCACGAAGTTTGTTAATGACCAGCGTGGAAAGTGCTTCGCCGGTGATGTCCTCGGCAATGATGAGCAGAGGCTTCTTGGCCTCGACCGCCTTCTCAAGAAGCGGCACGATTCTCTGCACGCTGTCGATCTTGTCCTCATGGATGAGAATGAGCGGCTTGCTCAGCTCGACCACCATCTTCTCGGCATCGGTCACAAAGTTCGGGCTGAGATACCCGCGGTCGAACTGCATGCCCTCGACGACATCGATCTCTGTCTCAAGGCCCTTGCCTTCCTCGACCGTGATCACGCCGTCCTTGCCGACCTTGGCGAAGGCGTCGGCCATGATGCGACCGATCTCGACATCATTGTTGGCCGAGATCGTGGCGACGGCCTTGATGTTGTTCTCGACCGGACGGGCCATTCCAGCGATCTCGTCCACGACGTTTTCGACCGCAGCCCTCATGCCGCGAATCAGCGCGTTGGCATCGACGCCAGCGGCGATATGCCGAAGTCCCCGATGGAAGATCGCCTCGGCGAGAACCGTCGCGGTCGTCGTCCCGTCACCGGCCACATCGCTGGTCTTACTTGCCGCTTCCCGTACCAGACGGGCCCCCATATTCTCGACCTTGTCCCGCAGTTCGACTTCCTCGGCGACCGTGACACCGTCCTTGGTGACGGTCGGACCGCCCCAGGACTTGTCGATGACCGCGTTGCGGCCGCGAGGGCCGAGCGTCGATTTGACGGCGGCTGCGAGTTTCTCGACCCCGCTGAGCAGGGCCTTGCGAGCATCTGTATCAAAGGCCAGTTCTTTGGCGGCCATGAGCATGTCTCCTGAATTGGTTGATCCTTCTCTCGCGGTTCACGGGGCCCATGCCCGGCGCGAAGCGCTGGGGACTCCCCGCAACTGGCGCGCCAAAGTGGAGAAGACCCGCTACAGCCCAGATAATGGCGATCCCCTCGCGATGAGGGGGCCGATGGGGCGGTGTGTGGGACACGCGGAGATGCGATCCCTGCCACCTTGGCAGAGGCTACTCAGCCCCTGGGGGTCAGCAAATCCCGAAGTCGCTCGGGCGGGGCATACAAGGCCCGGCAGATCCACCACGCGTTGAGCAGCAGATACCAACAGCCGATCATGACAAATGTGATCGCCAGCAGACCAACCGCCAGCGAGATCGCCCGAGCCGACTCGCCCATCTGAAGCGACAGCACCAAGCCCCCCCATGCTGCTGCACCCAGACCGAGGGCTGCCAACAGCGGCGGTATCCGCTGGCGACGCACATTGGCCCGACGAAAGGTACTTGACCGTGTTCCAACATCGAGCAGCAGGCCGCGGAAACCGACCAGCATGATCGCCAGGCCCGGCAGCGGAAAGAGGAGCGAGGACACCAATACCCATGGCTTGACCGAACCGCTGCTCGCAAGAGGGATTGCCGCGACCGCGACCACCGACAGGCCAACTCCGATCGCCAACAGCAGCACCGATCGAACCGTACCGGCAGGCACGCGGCCCTTCGCCTGCGGCTTGAAACTCCACAGGGCCACGCCACCAAGTACAAGGATCGCCAGGGCGAGATACCACCACAGCCTGTCTGGAAGCCAGACAGGGACCGGAGGAAGCGAGAAGCGGCTGCCCGGGCCGGAGCCCTCCGACAGATACCAGACGAACCAGCAACCCCACACAAAAACCGCAGTAGGCAGCATCGCCAACGCACACGCCACCGCCACCAGTCCCCTGCCCACCGCTCGCGGATTCGGAAGCGGCGAGAGCGAGTGGACGATGGGATCGATGGATCCGGCAAGCGAAAACGGCACGGGCATCCCGCACTCGGGGCAACGGCCATCCGCCTCGGCACCGTTGAGGTCATACATGCACCGAAGGCATTCAAGCGACTGGGCCACTCGGCGGCCAGCCAGATGCTCAGGCCCATCGGCCCCCATCAACATGGTGGGAATACGACTCACGGCAGCTCCAAACGGGGGAGTGGGAGGAGCGTTGGCAGGGCCTATACTCATCGTCCTGCAATGCACGATCAACGCTTGAATCAACTCCGTGAGAATATCACCTCCGTCTTCCTCGGAAACGTGGCTGCAGTGGATCGGGTCATTGCCTGCCTTCTGGCGAGGGGGCATCTGCTCATCGAGGATGTGCCGGGTGTCGGCAAGACGGTGCTGGCCCGAGCCGTTGCCAAGAGCGTTGGCGGCACAATGTCCCGCATTCAATGCACGCCGGACCTGCTTCCAAGCGACGTGACGGGCATCACCATCTATGAGCGGGAGCACAGCAACTTCCGATTTCAGCCGGGGCCGATCTTTCACAACATTGTCATTGCCGACGAGATCAACCGCGCGACGCCCCGAACGCAATCGGCGCTGCTCGAAGCGATGGCCGAAGACACCGTCACGGTAGACGGCACCACGCACGAATTGCCAAGCCCGTTCATGGTGGTCGCTACGCAGAACCCCTACGAGTTTGAGGGCACCTACTTCCTGCCGGAAAACCAACTCGATCGCTTTCTGATGCGTGTCAACCTGGGCTACCCCGCGCCGCCCGATGAAGCTCGCGTCATCGAGCAGCAACCAGCGCGGCGTGAACTCCGCACTCTTGAGGCGGTCATGTCGCCCGGTGATGTGTCGATGATGCAGGACGCGACGGACGCCGTGAAGCTTGAACAGTCACTGATCGATTACATCATCGCGCTGGCGAGCGCGACGCGGACGCACGATGATATTCAAATCGGTGTCAGCCCCCGTGGATCGCTCGCCTTGGCGCAGGCCGCAAAAGCCACCGCCTTGATCGCCGGCCGCGACTACTGCATCCCCGAAGACATCGTTTTCAACGCCCTTCCCGTGTGCGCCCACCGCATCATCAGCCGATCGACGATGCACGAAGGCGATACGTTGACTGCAAGGCGATTGATGCAGCAGATTCTGGAAACCGTGCCAAGCCCAGCCTGAGGAAGGCGGCTGCGGCGGCGACTACTGGCCCCCGGCGCCAGAAACCCCGTCCGCCGCTTCCGGTCGTGGACCACCCTTCATGACGGCGATGTCGGGGACGTTGCGATACAGACCGTCATAGTCGAGCCCGTAGCCAACGACGAAGGAGTCGGGAATATCGAAGCCCACATAGTGGCACTCCACTTCAACCACCCGCGGGACATCCTTGCGAAGCAAGACGCAGAATCGGACATCCGCAGCGCCTGCATTCAGCATGGAAACCCGCAAATGCTCGAGCGTGCGGCCGGAGTCGAGAATGTCGTCCACGACAAGCACCGTCATGCCCTCGATTCCCTCCGGCATCCGTGACGTTTCTTTGATTCCCTGGCTTGTTGTGCTCGCCCCGGGGTAGGAGGACACCGTGACGGGTTGAATGCGGAATGCCAAGGGAAGATGCCGCATCAGATCCGCGGTAAAGAACAAACTGCCCGTCATCACCGGCACCACCATCAGGCGGCTCTGGTCGGCCACCGACCCAAGGTCGGCCACCAAGTGGCTCCCCAGTTGCTCCACTCTGTCGGCAATAGAATCGCGGTCGATGAGAATGCGGTCGATGCGGCTGTACATGGTCCCTCAATGCTACCGAGGCGGTAACGGGCCAACATGCTACCGAATGGCCGGTTCTGTAAGCCACTGTCTCGCCATGACTTACAGTTGCCTATTTGAATCAGAATGGCCATCTTGATATCCTGAGCAGGCTATGGCAACCACCCGCACAAAAACGACTCGTACAGCCACCACCCGAAAGCCGGCAGCCCGGGCAAAGAAGACGACCGCCCAAACGATCAAGACCTTCCCATCCGCGGTGAAATCGCTGCTTGATCGGCCCAATTTCGAGCGGCTGCGACCCGGTCGCATCGATCGGAAGTCCTTCAAACTCGCTCGAATGGAGGCGATTCTGAAGGTTCTGGGCGACCCCCATCGCGACATCAACGCCGTCCACATTGCTGGCACCATCGGCAAGGGCTCGACCGTCGCAATGATGCGATCGATGCTTGAGGGCTGCGGGTGGACCACGGGTACCTACACATCGCCGCACCTGATGGACATCCGCGAACGGATCACGATCAACGACGTCAACATCTCACAGGCAGCCTTTGCCAAACTCGCCAAGGAAGTGAGCAAGGCGGCCGACGATGTGGCTCCGGACGCATCCTTCTTCGAAATCATCACCGCGATGTCCTTCGCACATTTCGCCGAAGCAGCCACCGATGTCGCCATCATCGAAACCGGTCTTGGCGGTCGCCTCGACGCCACCAATGTCCTGACGCCGGCCGTATCACTGATCACTCGAATCGACTACGACCATCAGTACTTGCTCGGCGACACGCTCGCTGAAATCGCTCGGGAGAAAGCTGGCATCTTCAAGCCAGGAGTTCCCGCGGTCTCGGTCAAACAAGAACCTGAGGTTGAAGCGGTGCTTCGAGAGGTTGCCGAGGAAGTCGGCACCGAACTTCGCTTCATCGGCAAGGAAATCGAATTCAGCAGCCGATTCTGTGTTACCGACGAAAGCGGCGCCCACATGCGGGTCTGCCTTCTGGGTGAGCGAATCCACTATATGCACCTGCCCGTTCCGCTCCCGGGAGCCCATCAAGCAGACAACTGCGCGCTGGCGCTTGCTGCGCTTGACATGGTGGGTGGCAAGGCGGATGAATTCGATGAATCGGTCATCTTCCGCGGGCTCGCCAAGACCAAGAATCCCGGCCGCATGGATCTGGTCTGGAACCGGCCACGCATTCTTGTGGACGGCGCCCACAATCCTGCGTCGATGCAAGCCCTCATGCGGGGCATCGGTTCGCACCTGTCCTTTGACTCGATGATTTGCATCTTCGGCTGCAATGCAGACAAGGATGTCGATGCCAATCTCGAAAAACTCGCAATCGGCGGCGACAAGATTATCTTCACCAAAGCTGCCAATCAGCCCCGCGCCATGGAACCCGAGGATCTGGTCAAACGCTTCGAAAAACTCCGCAATCGGACCTGCCAGTCGGCGCCGACGGTCGAGAAGGCCATTCAGATTGCATCGCAGGCCACTGGCCGCGAAGATCTGATCTGTGTGACCGGCAGTTTCTATCTCGTAGGTGAAACGATGGCATTTCTTGAACAGATTCGCCAACGACAGGCCTAGGGGCGTACGGCTTCGCTGAAGGGACGCAGGGGGCAACCCTCTTTCTTCCCGCATGCACTACCTTGCCCCGCTATGGGCGACACGCACGAAGTGAGCGAACAGGCTGGTGTTCAACCAACCGAGTCAGGGCCGAGCCACCGCTATACCTCCGGGCTTGCGAATGACATCGAAGGCCGATGGCAGAAGGCGTGGGCAGCGGCAGCGGCATTTCGTGCGATCAATCCCGGCGACGAAGGCTTTGATGCCGCGTCCCGCCGGTTCTATTGCCTCGACATGTTCCCCTACCCATCCGGGAAGGGACTGCATGTCGGGCATCCGATTGGATACATCGGGACGGACATCGTGTGCCGGTACCGCCGCATGCGAGGCGACAATGTGCTGCACCCGATGGGGTGGGACGCTTTCGGCTTGCCGGCAGAGCAGTACGCCATCGATACGGGCGTACACCCGCGAGAAACCACCGTCAAAGCCATCGACACATTTCGCCGACAGTTGCAGCGATTCGGTTTCTCGTACGACTGGGATCGTGAGTTCGCCACGATCGACGAGGACTATTACAAATGGACCCAGTGGATCTGGCTGCAGGCGTGGTCGTCCTGGTACGACCACCGATTTGAGCGGGCGCGGCCCATCTCCGAGTTGATCGATGCCCTTGAGACCGGTGAAGCCTGTCTCGATCACGATGGGTGCCTGTCCTGGAACACCGCGGCGGCAAACCCGAAGGCATGGGTGGACTTCACGAAGATCGAGCAGCGGAACATCATCGACGGACACCGTCTGGCCTATCTGGGCGAAGAAACCGTCAATTGGTGTCCAAAGCTCGGCACGGTGCTCGCGAACGAAGAGGTCATAGACGGACGATCCGAACGCGGCGGCCATCCGGTCGTTCGGCGACCGCTTCGGCAGTGGTTGTTCCGCATCACGGCGTTTGCGGAACGGCTGCTCGGATCGCTCGACGAACTCAATTGGCCCGATTCCACCCGCACCGCGCAGGCCAACTGGATTGGCCGGAGCGAAGGTGCCGACCTGCGATTCCCCATCGTCGAGCGATCGGGCGAAATCGAAGTCTTCACGAGCAGGCCCGACACCCTGCTCGGCGTCACCTTCATGGTGCTTGCGCCGGAGCATCCGCGTGTTGAGCAGGTACTGAATGATCCGCCACATGACTGCGATGTGTCGGCCATCCGCGAGTACGTCGAGTCGGCGAAGAATCGATCCAATATCGATCGGATGGCGGAAGGAAAGAACAAGACCGGCCATCCACTGGGAATCCACGCCACCCATCCCGCGACGGGTGAGCCCATCCCGATTTGGGTTTCTGACTACGTGTTGGCCGGATACGGCCACGGCGCCATCATGGCGGTTCCCGGACACGATGATCGGGACCACGCCTTCGCGCTGAAGTATGGGCTGCCCATTGTCGAAGTGGTCAAGCCCGCCGCCGAGACCGAGGATGAATGCTGGTGCGGCGACGGAACCGCCATCAACTCATGCTGCGATCAACTCGATATCGATGGCCTTCCGACGGCTGATGCAAAGGCGGCCGTCATTCATTGGGCCGAACTCGGAGGCCATGGCAGCGGGCGCACCAGTTGGCGCATCAAGGACTGGCTGTTCTCCCGTCAACGCTACTGGGGCGAGCCCTTTCCAATCGTGCAGACCGAGGATGGCACCCACTACCCGGTGTCAACCCAACATCTTCCCGTGTCGCTCCCCGATCTCGATGACTACGAGCCAGCGGTCAGCGAGAACCCACAACCACTTCTGGGAAAGGTCAAGGCGTGGGTCGAGACGACAGCGGGCCAAGCCGGCGTTGATCCATCATTGCTGCCGCCTGATACGCCGGTTCGCCGCGAGACAAATACGATGCCCGGGTGGGCTGGCTCATGCTGGTACTACATTCGGTACTGCGACCCCACCAACGACACCGACTTTGTCGGCGAGGCGGCCGAGCGGTACTGGCTCGGATCCACCGACACGTCCGCAGGTGGCGTCGACCTCTATGTCGGCGGCGCCGAACATGCCGTCATGCACCTTCTCTATGCCCGATTCTGGCACAAGTTGCTGCATGACCTGGGCCATCTCAGTTCGGACGAGCCATTTCGAACGCTCTTTCACCAGGGGTTGCTGACAAGCTTCGCCTACAAGCGTGGCGATGGATCGCTGGTTCCAATTGACGAGGTTGACGAGGATCGCTCGATCGAACGCGCAAGCGGAGAAGCGGTCGAACGGATCGTCGCCAAGATGAGCAAGTCGCTCCGAAACGTCGTCAACCCGGATGACGTCATCGCAGAGTACGGCGCGGACACGTTCAGGCTCTATGAGATGTATATGGGTCCGCTCGACGCCTCGAAACCATGGAATACGCGAGACATCATTGGCGTGTTTCGATTCCTGCAGCGAGCGTGGCGGCTCGCCGTGAATGAAGAGACCGGCGAACTCTCGCTTCTGGAAGCGCCGATCGTGGATGTCGAACGTCTCTTGCACCGCACAATCGCCAAAGTCGGCGACGATATCGAGCGGCTCGCCTACAACACCGCCATTGCTGCCATGATCGAGTTCGTCAATCTTGCCACCCAGCAGGGCGGCCTGACGGCAGATCAGTTGGATTGCTTTGCTCGCATCCTGTGCCCCTTTGCCCCACACATTGCCGAAGAATTCCACGCCAAGCTTGGCCGCGAAGGGCTGTGTTCACTCGCCCAGTGGCCGGACTTTGACGAGTCGATGCTCGTCGATGAGTCCATCGAACTCCCTGTTCAGGTGAAGGGGAAGGTCCGTGGTCGCATCAGTGTTCCAGCCGACGCAGCCGAAGAAGATGTCATCGCCGCGGCGCTGGCCGACGAGCATGTCGCTGAACTCCTTGCTGGCGCCGCGCCCCGCAGAGTCATCGTCGTCCCCGGCAAGATCGTCAATGTAATCCCCTGACAGGCCACTACCCCTATCCTACTCACCCCCCATGACAAGGCCATTCAACCAACATGATCTCCCGGAAGGCCCGTGGGTTCTGGAAATGCCAGCGCCGGTGGTATTGGTCCTCGTCGGAGTATCCGCGGATTTGACCGAAAGTCCAGAGACGCTTGCCGCGAGCGTGGCCGGTGCGATCGGCGCGGATGTCGACGTGTCTATTCCAGATGACATACCAGAAGGTGTCGCCTGGCTGGCTTCGCTGCACATCGAAGGGTTGCCGATGCCGCTGCTCTGCTGGCCCGAACCGGCGGCGGCGTCCGGAACCGGATTACCCGATGCCATCGCCGAGCGTCCTGGACTGGTTGTGCAGTCGCTGCTGCATCCGGGCGATCCACTGACATGCTTCGCCAACATGCTTCGCCTGCTGACGATGCTCGACCCTACCGCTGCTGGTGTTCTTGACGCCGACACTGGCCGCTGGCTGGAACGAGCGTTGCTGGAAGAGGAGATTCTTCACAGCGATATCGAACCACGGGACGACTTGTTGTGGATTGTCGAGGTCACAAGCGACGATGAATCGCACTCGCTGCAGACAAGTGGGTTGGCTCGGTGTGGCCGCCGCGAGATGCGAATCGACGCCATTGAGTCTTCGCTGGTTGATTCCGCAGCGGATCTGCTTGCTTCGACCGCCTCGCTGGTACTCGAAACGCCCCTGCCCGAATGCGGATCGCACATTGAAATCGGACCGGGTCTGCATCTGTTGATCGCAGGTGATGTGGATCAGGAAGACGTGCCGCTGCAGCTGGAAGCCGAGCGTGGTGGTGAACCACCCCGTGATGTACTCCGCCGACTCTGTGATGGCGCGGCCGCTGTGTATCGGTCCGAGCGGGCAACAGATCGGCATCGCGCAATCGCGGTCCATACCTGGAGCGAGTTTCTTGAACTCTACGATCGACTGATCGCCGCCGGCGCGGAGTGCTTTGTCGAAGTCCCGTGGGAGGATGCCAGCGGTGATGAAACGGTCCGTGAACACCTATGGATGACTATCACGTCCTGTGTGAATGATGGGGTCATGGCGGCACCAGCGCATGATGGATCACTCGTACGGGGCATACCTACCAAACCGACGCAGGTCACTCGGGACGAGATCTGTTCGTGGCGGGTCATACTCACCGAGAGTTCGTGGGGACCGGAGCAACTCCATCTACTGGTCGCCCACCTCGATGCAGGATGCCCCTCGTGACCAACACCGAGGACCCAGACCAGTTGGTCACGATTACAACCGCCACGAGCGAATTCGTGGCACACATCCTCGTAGCGATTCTGGACGACGCGGGTATCGACGCCTTCTCCTTCGGAAGCACGGGCACCACACTCGGCGTGACCGGGCAGTCCACCAACCCTCGATGGGGAGTACCGATTCAAGTGCGTCGCCGTGATATCGACGCCGCCAAGGCGACGCTTCAGGCAAACCGCCGCGACTCGGTTGACATCGACTGGGACATGGTCGATGTGGGAACATCCGCCGAGGAAGGCGCGCCGCATCATGGCCCGCCTCTGGCTGCAAGAGTCGCTTGGCTCGTTGCTGCCGCGGTGATGGTGCTCGGGCTCATTCTGGCGGTTGTTGTACTGACGAGCGGCTAAGAGACCCGCTGCGACCCTTGGCCTTCACCTGCTGGCCAGGGCGTCGACGACATCCTGACGATGCTCATCAATCCAGTCGAGCCTCGCGACAATCCAAGGAAGAGCCACGTCGGGCCCCATCTTGCGGACCTGCCCCTTCCGGTGCAGCGCGATGATGATTTCGGTCGCAAGCGACTCAATCATCAGTGAGGGAATACAGTCGCATTCGGTCGCGTCGAGTCGATGTCTGGCAACCAATTGGAACCCGCTTCCCATTGCTGTCAGGAGTTCCATGTCGCACGAAATGGGCCACTCTGAAACGGGTGAGCCCGCGAGACGATTGAATGAGAACTGAAGCAGCCCGTTGGCGAGGTCAGCCACCCGTGCTTCTGCTCTGGCGGACTCAAAATCGATCACCGCGACGACGCGGTCATCGCCAAACAGAATATTTCCGGGATGCCAGTCCCCATGCGCGACTGTCACGGGCATCTGCTTCCAAGACTCACGAACCTTCCGCCGGGCGAGCCGGAGGTGATCGCCCAGTCGCTCATACCCGATGCGCACATTCGACTCTGCATCCTTCGCCAGATTGGCTGCGGCCTTTGCAACATCCGGACGATCGTGATATCCACGTCGAGAGGGCGCCCGTTCGGTCAGTGACTCAAGGAGATCATGCATCGCTGCCATGGCCGCGCCGGATGCCTTCGCTGACGCCGGCACGAAGCCATATCGCTGTCCGTCCACCCACCTGGCCACCTCATAGTGGTGACCATCCGAACTCACCATGGTCCGGTTGTCGGTCGATGCCTGCAGTTCTGCAACTGGAAAGCCGGACTTACTCAAGTGCCGAAGCAACAGATGCTGAAACACCATGCCCTCCGAATCGGACCGCGACGGCGCAAGCCGCTTCAAGAGAAAGACACCGGACTCCGTTGTGATTCGCGCCTTGGGTGCTCGGGATGACCCAGCAAGAAAGGGCCTCACTGACTCAAGATCACCGAGTCGGTACTGCGCGAGTACTGCCGAAATCTCCTTCGGCGTGAGGTCACCCCCACTGACCACCGGATCGGATGTGGACATGCCCTCTGTCTCACTCAAGATTCTGGACCTGTTCCTTCACACGATCCACCGAACCCTTGAGTACGACGACACACCGGGCCACTTCACTATCGAGGCACTTACTTCCGATCGTATTGGCTTCTCGGAGCATTTCTTGGCAAAGGAAGTCGAGCGTTCGACCGACCAGATCGGTCTCGGTCTGGAGCAGATCCTGGAACTGATCGAGATGGGCGGTCAACCGAGCAAGTTCCTCGGCAATGTCGGTGCGTTCGGCGAAAACGGCCACCTCACGGAGCACGTCTTCGGATCGAACCTCGGTCTCGGCCTCTGCAAGCAGTGACTCCATTCGCTGACGGAGCCGCTGCTGGTAGGCCTCGACAACCTGCGGAGCGCGGGTATGGATGCGGTCCAACTGCGATTTGATCTTGTCGAGATGAGATGAGATGTCGGCTGCGAGCGCGGCCCCCTCGCGAACCCGCATGGCATCAACCTGCTTGACCGCTTCGGTCACCAACCCGAGTACCACCGGCCGAGCGGCCTCCAGATGAGAATCTCCCGCCTCGGCAGCAATCACGCCCGGAAGATGAATGAGCGAGGTGATGTCAAGAGGGTTGGTCTTGGTCGCGAGCGGCTGAAGCTGCGCGACATACTGCTCAAGGGCGGCGATGTTGATGGGTACGGCGGCTCGTGCCGACTCGTCCGTGAAGCGAACGGTCACGGTGACCGAGCCTCGACGGAGAACATCGCCAACCGCCCGTTCTATCTCTGGTTCAAGGCCATGCAGATCATCGGAAACTCGCGGGACGCACTTGAGGAAGCGGCCGTTGACCGAACGGATTTCCACGCCGTAGCGGCAACCACCCTGGACCGACTGCGACGCGCCAAAGCCGGTCATTGATCGGGGCATATCAGGATCCTGCGCCGGGTGTGGGTGGGGTGGACTCCGGAGCATCGGTTGCCCCCGGAGTTTCCGGGGCAGCCGGGGCGTCCGGGGCGTCCGTCGGTGGCGCCGAGACGCCAGCGTCGGTCGGGTTGGCGTCCTCGGTGGTTGCCGGTTCGTCACCGAAGCCCGGTTCACCGGCGGACATTGGAAGCAGGGTTTCGGTTGCCGTCGGGTCCGCGGCGGGTCCGCGATCTGGAGTCCAGATATTGGCATTGAGAACGAGTGCCAAGGTCAGATACACGGTGAAGGCAACCACCGTCATCACCGTCAATGCGTCGCCGACCCGGCCGCCGAAGACACCCTCGGTGCCGCCACCACCGGCGCCGCCAAAGGCACCGGCAAGGCCGCCACCAGCCGGTCGCTGGACGAGGATGATGAGGATCATCGCCACAGCGACGATGATGAAGATCACGGTGAGTGTGAGATAGAGGGTGCTCATGGCTGCTCCCGCCGGGTTGTCGCCCGGGCGATGTCGAGAAAGGACTCGGCTTGCAGCGATGCACCTCCGACCAATGCGCCGTCTACATCTTCGCAAGCCATCAGTTCGGCCGCATTGGCCGGTTTGACCGAGCCGCCGTAGAGGATCCGTATCCGCTCGGCGGACCGAGCATCATAGCGGGAGCCGAGCTCGGATCGAAGGACTGCATGGACTTCCTGGGCCTCGGCAGGTCCGGCGGTCCGCCCGGTGCCAATCGCCCAGACAGGCTCATAGGCGAGATCCACACGGTGCAGATCATCCTGAGTCACCAATGCGAGCGATCCTCGGGCCTGTCCGATGACCGTATCGAAGGTCTTGCCCCGATCCCGCTGCTCCAATGTTTCGCCGACGCAGAGCAGCACTCGAAGCCCTCCATCGAGGGCCATTCGGACCTTGCGGGAGAGCAGGGCGTCTCCCTCGCCGAGGCCATGGCGACGCTCGGAGTGTCCAACCAACGTCATCGTGCAGCCACAATCAATCAGCATGGAGGCGGCAACCTGTCCGGTCAAAGCCCCTGATGGCTCGTCGGATACGTCCTGACCGCCCACGAGGACGACCGAGCCCTCCATCGCAGCGGACACGATTCCCAGATAGGGGTACGGCGGGAAGACCGCCAACTCGACCTCACCTTCGATGCCACCGCGACCAGCGGCAATCGCCCCGGCGAGGTCAGCCGCGCCGCACCCATCCAGATGCATCTTCCAGTTTCCGCCCACCATTGGAATTCGAGTCATGTCAAGCCGCTCCATTGGGATGGCCCGCAGGATACCGGGGCTGGCATCTACACTACGAGGCTGGACCCACCATGAAGCCGAAGACCACCAATTGCATGAGCGCCGCCGCCATCCGCCAGTCCTATCTGGACTTCTTTCAGGACAGGGCCGGCCACACCATTGTCCCGAGCGGCCCGGTCGTCCCTCACGACGACCCGACGCTGCTCTTCGCCAACGCCGGCATGAATCAGTTCAAGGATGTCTTCCTCGGCACGGGAAGCCGCCCGTGGACCCGGGCGGTGGATACGCAGAAGTGCATCCGCGCGGGTGGCAAACACAATGACCTTGAAGATGTCGGACGCGACACCTGGCACCACACCTTCTTCGAGATGCTTGGGAATTGGTCATTTGGCGATTACTTCAAGGCCGAGGCCATCGAATGGGCATGGGAACTCCTGACCGAGGTCTGGGGACTGCCCAAAGATCGGCTGTTCGTGACGGTCTTCGCCGGCGACGAGGAGGAAGGATTGGAACCGGACACCGAGGCCGAGCGGCTTTGGCGTGAGAAGACAGATATCGATCCGACCCACATCAGCCGCTGGGGCAAGAAGGACAACTTCTGGGAGATGGGCGCCTCGGGACCATGCGGACCGTGCAGCGAAATCCATTTTGACTCAACGCCCGACAACTCGGGCGGTCCGCTGGTCAATCTCGACCATCCCGACGTCATCGAATTCTGGAATCTGGTGTTCATTGAGTACAACCGCCGCGAGGACGGAACACTTGTGCCACTGTCTTCCAAGCATGTGGATACCGGCATGGGGCTCGAGCGAATCGTGCGAGTATTGCAAGGTGTCCGCAGCAACTACGACACCGACCTGTGGACACCCATCTTCGAAGCGATTCAGCGAGAAACCGGAGCGGCGGCCTACACAGGCAGCATGGGCAGCCACGCCGATATGGCCTACCGAGTCATCGCAGACCACATCCGCTGCCTCGTCGTGGCGATGACCGATGGCGCCCTGCCCGGTCCGGACGGACGTGGCTTCGTGCTTCGACGAATCCTGCGCCGCGGCGTCCGGATGGCGCGGCAGGCGCTCGGCGCCGAGGAACCACTGCTGTGCCGTCTGGTGCCAACGGTCGTCGGCTCGCTGAGCGGCGCCTTTCCAGAACTCATCAAGACTTCTGACGATGTCGCTGCGGTCATCAAACAAGAGGAAGAGGCCTTCCTCAAGACGCTCGATCGCGGTCTGGTCATGTTCGCCGGCGCCGCCGACGAAGCCAAGGCGGGCGATGGCCGCATCTCTGGACACCAGGCCTTCCTCCTGCACGACACCTTCGGCTTTCCGATCGATCTGACTGCGCAAATGGCCGAGGAGCAGGGCATCGCCCTGGACCGAGACGGCTTTGATGCCGCCATGGAGCAAGCCCGCACCCAGTCACGCGGCGAGGATGCGGGCAGCGACCTCGTGGCAGCACTGCCGCCCGAAGCAATCGCCTCGCTCGAGAAACTCGGCGGTCATGGCACGGACGACTCACCGAAGTACGAGCGTTCGCTGTGCATCGGCCATGTTCGCGGCATCTGGAACGGCAAAGACCTCGTCGAACACGCGACGGCCGGTGAACGGGTTGCCGTGGTACTCGATCGGACCACCTTCTACGCCGAGCAGGGCGGGCAGATTGGCGATACGGGAAAACTCATCACCGAGGCCGAAGGCGATTCGCCGGGCGGGCTGGCCTTCCGCGTCGAGAACACGACGCGGTCCGGCCCGTGGGTCCTGCACATCGGGCACTTGGTGGAGGGAACCCTGCATCTCAGCGCCGCGGTCGACGCCAGAGTGGATGCCCGGCGGCATGCGGCGATCGAAGCAAATCACACTGCCACGCATCTGCTCAACAGAGCGCTCCGCTCCGTCCTTGGCGATCATTGCGATCAGCGTGGCTCGCTTGTGGCGGCCGATCGTCTTCGCTTCGACTACGCGG
>CAYYGU010000003.1:0-7725 GCA_964471525.1 uncultured Isosphaeraceae bacterium | reverse complement strand
TGCGATCAGCGTGGCTCGCTTGTGGCGGCCGATCGTCTTCGCTTCGACTACGCGGCGCGGGAAGCACCAACCGTCGAACACCTTGCGGAGGTCGAGCAGATCGTTCTGAAAGACATCGCTGCGGGACTCGTCGTGGATGCGGCCGAAGTACCGCTCGACACGGCGATGGGCATCGCTGGCGTCCGAGCCATATTCGGCGAGCAGTATCCGGACCCTGTGCGGGTCGTCTGCGTTGGCTCGCCCGTGACGCAACTTACCGCTTCGCCAGGCAATGCGGCGTGGATGTCACTCTCCACCGAGTTCTGCGGCGGCACGCATCTGGCCGATACGAGCGATATCGGTGATTTCATCATCATGCAGGAGCAGAGTCTCGCATCCGGAGTCCGTCGAATCGTTGCAGCAAGCGGCGACGAAGCCGCTCAAATGCGGCAGGCCGGCGATGTGCTGCTTGATCGCCTCAACGCAATCGCCTCACTGGACGAGCAGGAACTTCCTGACGCCGTTGATGCCATGATGCGTGAGTTCAATGATGCCGAACTCGGACTACTCCATCGCCGCGCCGCCGAACACTCGCTGAACGGTCTGCGTGACACGACGAAAAAACTCCGAAAGGCCGCAGCGGGCGAGTCAAAGGGCGCTGCAGTAACGGAAGCACAGGCGCTCGCCCACGCGAGCGAGGGCGATTTCATTGTCGGCGAATTGACCGCACATGATCGCGAGACATTGCTCGCTGGCATGGACGCCGTTCGGGGCATCTCGCCGGACGCCGCATGCCTGCTTGCTTGCAGGGTTGATGAGTCTGGCAAGGTCATCATTGTTGCGAAGGTTCCGCAGGCCCTCATCGACCGCGGACTCAAGGCGGGTGACTGGGTGCGGACCGCGGCAGAGGCATGCGGCGGAGGTGGCGGCGGTCGGCCCGATGCAGCACAGGCTGGTGGAAAACAACCAGAAAAGTTGCCCGACGCACTGGCCGCGGCAACGGCGCACGCGCAGGAGGCTCTGACATGAGCGAACTCGAAGAAACCGATGTGCCCGAGGAAGAACCAAAGCCACACCATGTCACCATGATTCGCAGCGTCGAGCGGCAGATCGGCGAACATGTTCTCGCTGCACTCCACGAAGGCGACGCCGTCGCGGCGATCACGACGTTGGTGCCGGGCGTGCGAAACGACCGCATCGTGTCCATGCCACTGGATCGAGATCAGATCGAGGCAATCCAAGGCATCTTGGAGCAGGCCCATGCCGAGGCGGAGGGCGCCGAGGACGATGAGCCCGGTCGCCGCGAGGGCTTTCTCGGATTCCATACCGTCTTGAGGTTGGAGGGCGAAGAAGATGCCGCCCCCGAATCGCCCGAGGCATGATCGATCGGCGGGCTATCCTCGGCGGGGTGGCCGCAGCCTGCGTATTGCCCTGGCATCGGCTCGCCGCCGAGGAAGAAACCACTGCGAAGGAGAAAGCAGACATGAGTAGCGCCACATGGCCGATTTCACTGGCCCAGTGGTCACTGCACCGCATGCTGCAGGCGGGCGAGTTGACGGCGGAGGACTTTCCGGCCTTCACCCGCGAGCAATTCGGCATCACTGGCGTCGAGTACGTCAACTCATTCTTCAAAGACCGCTCAACCGATGACGCGTGGCTCACCTCACTCGATACGCGATGCAAAGAAGTTGGCGTCACGAGCGTGCTCATCATGGTCGATGGCGAGGGAGCCCTCGGTGATCCCGACCGGGCCGCAAGAAGCAAGGCTGTCGAGAACCACTACCGCTGGCTGCACGCAGCCGCCGCACTTGGCTGCCACGGCATTCGCGTCAACGTCCCAAGCAAGGGCACACCCCAGCAGCAGCGTGAGTTGTGCGCCAGAGGGCTGAGCGACCTCTTGGAACGAGCCGATGCGATGCATCTCAATGTCATGATCGAGAATCACGGAGGGCTCTCGTCAAACGGTGCGTGGCTTGCATCGCTCATCGCCTTGGTCGATCATCCACGACTCGGCTCACTGCCGGACTTTGGCAATTTCATCCTCGACTGGGACACTCACGAGATGTACGACCGCTATCAGGGTGTTGATGAGTTACTCCCCTTCGCCAAGGCCCTCAGCGCCAAGAGTCACGACTTTGACGATTCCGGCAACGAGACGCACACCGACTACGGTCGGATGTTTGAGTTGGTCAAGAAGCACGGCTACACCGGCTGGGTTGGGGTGGAGTATGAGGGCGACACACGACCCGAGGTCGAAGGCATCTCACGGACCCGCGACCTCCTGATCGCCAATGGCTGTGTGGCTGGCTGAGAAGGAAGAAGACATGAAAGCACTCTGCGTCACACGCCAAGGCGACCCGGTCACGCCGAACATCGAACTGCTTGATCTCCCGGAACCAGAACCAGCCCCAGGCGATCTGTTGGTCGCCACCGAGGCGAGCGCGCTCAATCATCTGGACCTGTGGGTCGGCCGCGGCTTGCCGGGTGTAGAGACGCAGTACCCGCACATCGGTGGCTCGGATGGATGCGGCCGGGTCGTGGGGGTCGGCCAGGGCGTCGATGAGGCGTGGATTGGTCGGCGGGTGATGTTCAATCTCGCGATCGAAGTCCCTCACAAAGCCCACCCTGATTCGGCTCCGGCCGGGCGAGAGATCTACATGATTGGCGAACACACGCCGGGCACGCATGCCGAGCGATTCACGGCACCGGCAGGCCATGCGGTGGCCCTCGACGACACAATTGATCCCATTCAGGCCGCTGCCTACGGGCTGACGCACCTGACGGCATGGGGAATGCTCCGAACAAAGGCCGGGCTTCGGGCGGGCGATACCGTCCTCATCACCGGAATCGGCGGCGGCGTCGCGCTGGCGGCCCTGAACATCGCCAACCACTTTGGATGCCGCACCATTGTGACCAGCCGCCATCAGTGGAAGTTGGACCGGGCGATGGAACTTGGCGCTGCCGAGGCAATCCTCGATGAGGGCGAGGACTGGAGTCGCAAAGTCCGGGCGACGACGGGAAGGCGGGGTGTCGATCTATGCGCCGACTCGATCGGCGCGGCTGTCCACACCTCGTGCCTGAAATCGCTTGCCCGCGGTGGACGGTTTGTTGCATGCGGATGTACGAGCGGCGCCCACCCAAAGACCGATCTCACACGTCTTTTCTGGAACCAATTGCAGGTGCTTGGCTCTACCATGGGCGATATGAATGAGTTCCGTCAATCCGTGGCCCTGTTCACCGATGGGCATCTCAAGCCTGTGATCGACAGCGTGATATCGGCCGAAGATGGACAAGCTGCCTTCGCTCGGATCGAGTCTGGGGAGCAGTTCGGCAAAGTGGTAGTAGAGTGGAGTTGAGAGACGATTCAACCATGAGCGGCGAAACGAACAACCTGATCTGGCACCGAAGCGATGCGTGGCTTACAGAGTCGTTGCCAGCCATGATCGCCATGCGGCGAGACTTGCACAGTCATCCAGAGCCTGCGGGCGAAGAAGTTCGCACCAGTTCGCGGGTCATGGAGCAGATGGACGAGGCCGGGCTCGAGCCGCGGACCGAGCAGGGCGCGACTGGATTGATCGTTGATATCGACTTGGCCGAGGCCGATGCGCCGCGTCTTGCCATCCGCGCCGACTTGGATTGCGTACAAGTTCCCGATGAGAAAGACGTCCCGTGGGCCTCGGTCAATGACGGGTGCTGCCATGCCTGCGGACACGACGCCCACACGACGATGGCCTGTTTCGCGGCATCTGCGATCTCGCGCGAGGCCAAGGCCCTGCACTCCGAAGGTGCCAGCAGCAACCTCCGGTTCATCTTTCAGCCCGCAGAGGAGTCGGCAACCGGCGCGATCGACATGATTGATCGTGGCGCGATTGAGGGCGTCGATCGCATCATTGCCCTGCATGTCGATCCGTTCCTCGACACGGGACGCATTGGCATGAGAAGCGGCCCGATCACGGCCAATCTCATGTCATTCAAAGTAACACTGCTCGGGCGTGGCGGACACAGCGCTCGGCCACACGAGGCCGTTGATCCGATTCCAGCCGCAGTCAACCTCGTGTCGCTGCTGTATCAACTCGGCCCGCGAAGCGTCGACAGCAGGCGTGCCCACTGCGTCACAGTCACCTCGCTCCAGGGGGGCGAGACCATCAACGCCATTCCCGATTCTGCCGTCGTGTGTGGCACGATTCGAGCCGCCCGACTGGAAGAGGCGATGGGGCTGAAACAGATGGTCGTCCAGTGCATCGAAGCGGTCTGCCTCGCAACCGGATGCGAGTCGGAAGTGTCGTTTCCACACCACGCGCCGGCAACGAATAATGACCCGCTGGTCGTGGAACTCATGGCAGAGGCGGCCTGTGATGTCGTCGGTCCGGACTGCGTGATCCGCCTGGACATTCCGAGCCTCGGGGGCGAGGACTTCGCCGTCTACCAACAACAGGTTCCCGGCGCCATGGCGAGGCTGGGGACAGGGCACGGGCCACCGGCCGAACGGCATGCCCTGCACTCGGGCCTCTTTGATATCGAGGAGTCCGCCCTGCTGATTGGGAGCCGGCTGCTCACACGAACGGCCCTGCGTTTCGTACTCTGAAGCGAACCTTCAAAGAGGGGCCCTGTCCATGCCGATCCAGTTCAACGCCAGTCCCAAGCACACCCTTGGTGTGGAAATCGAACTCGGCGTGGTCGACCGCGACACACTCGAACTGGCCCCGCGTGCTGCGGGAATACTCGAGCAGGTGCCGGAACATTGGAGCGACTGCGTCAAACCGGAGTTCATGCAGGGCTACCTCGAGTTCAACACCGGAGTCTGCGACACTGTCGAGGATGTCCGCCGCGATCTCGCCGAGAAGTTGAAGTGGGGCTACACAGAGGCGGCCAAGAGCAATTCGACCTTCTTGTGGTCAGGAACACACCCCTTCTCGCGGTGGGACCAGCAGCAACTCACGCCCGATGATCGCTACCGGTGGTTGATGCAGACGATGCAATTCGTAGCACGCCGCATCGTGTGCTTTGGCCTGCATGTGCACGTGGGTGTCGACAGTGGTGACAAGGCCATCCAGATGTGCGACCGCATGATGCGGCACTTGCCTGTGATGCTCGCCCTCTCGGCCAACTCGCCAATGTGGAATGGACACGACACCGGCCTCGCTTCGTACCGGTCCAAGATCATGGAGTCGCTGCCGACTGCAGGTATGCCCGAGACCATGCGGAACTGGTCGGAGTACAACTGGCTCGTCGATCACCTGCGGTCCACCGACTTCATTCACTCCTCGCGTGAGATCTGGTGGGATGTCCGCCCCGTCGCCCGCTTCGGCACCGTCGAAGTTCGCATCATGGATACGCCCATGACCATGCGGCAACTGCTTGGACTCGTCGCCATGGTGCAGTGCGTCACCGCCGGTATCTCTGGAGAGATCGACCGTGGCGCCTACCTCACCGACTGCCACCCGATGATCGCCCGCCAGAACAAGTGGCATGCGGTCCGTTACGGACTCGATGCCACGCTGGTGGATCCAGACACGATGCTCGCGGCCTCCGCGAGGCAGATGGCCCGCCGAACGCTCGATCTCTGCCGACCGCTCGCCGATCACCTTGGCTGCGCGACCGAATTGGGCTATTGCGAGGAGATCCTGCAAAGCGGCACAGGCGCGCAGATGCAGCAGCAGACGCTGGAGAAGACAAGCGACCCGGCCGAGGTTGTGCGTGGGCTGCTCTCTGCCACAGGTGAGCCGTGGCAGTCAGACGCTGCTTGTTCGTAGCCCTGCGAGCGTCTTCTCGATTGCATCCATCGCCGTCCGGTGTACTGAGTCCTCATCCCCGGTTGCGTCGATGAGCAGAACATGGTCCGGGTCGGCCTTGGCGAGTTGGTGATAGCCGCTGCGAACACGTCGATGGAACTCGGCACCCTTCTGCTCCATGCGGTCAAGCAGTGGATTCAGCCGTTTGGCCGCGGTGGCTTCGTCGACATCGAAGATGACATTCAGATCGGGTAGGCGGTGTCCTGTGGCGACGGCAGCGACTTCCATGATCTCCTGCATTGGCAGGCCCCCGGCCGTGCCTTGATAGGCGCACGTCGACGCGACAAACCGATCGGCCAGCACCAGATCACCGCGGGCGAGCGCTGGCGCCACGGTCTGCTCGACCAGCTGCGATCTGCTCGCCATGTACAGCATCATTTCGCACCGCACCGTCATGTCGGTGTTGGCCGGGTCGAGAAGGACGTGCCGAATCTGCTCGCCGACCGACGTGCCGCCCGGCTCACGGACCTCTACGACCCCAAGGCCCCCGGCCCTGGCAAAGGCCGCGAATCGGGCCATCTGGGTTGACTTGCCCGAGCCGTCTGGACCCTCAAACGCGATGAACTTTCCGCGGAGCAGTTGATGCATGGTGTGGAGTGTCGGCTCTGGAACCGCCGCGGTCAATCGGTCGGCGGAGATACCATCGCCCACATGCGGGTCATCCTTCGCAGCCTCGACCATGAGCCACTCGGCGCCATCGATCTGCCGACCGGCGATACACCCTCCAAGGTGCAGACCGATCTCGATCGGGTGGTCTTTCTCGACTGGGAGCGATCCCAAGACGACGAGGGACACCTCCGCCGCTGCCTCTCTTGTGGAGGCGACACGCTCTATCGCCACAGGCGGTTCCCTCAGATCACCGGGTTCATCGCTGTATTGGCGCTGGCGCTTGGACTCGGTGCCATTCTCGGGCTGGCGACCGGATGGCCCGTCTTCATCGCCATGCTCATCGTGCTGGCCTTCGACATCGCCATTCTTCTGTTCTCGCCCGAGACGCTGGAGTGCTATCGCTGCCGATCGTCCTACCGAGACTTGGACATCGCTCGATACCACGCGCGGTGGGATCGAAGCGAGGCGGCCAAATTCAATGCTTCTTCTTCCGCCTGACCTTCGTCCAGAGATTCTCAAGCAGAATCAAGAAGGCGAATACGAAGGACACAAGGAAGCCGACGAAGCCAAGAATGCCAAGCGTCGAGACCGTTTCGCCATCGGATGCGAGTACCAAAATCGAAGAAGCCATGATCATCGCCGCAACAAGAATCGAGTAGGACAACTGCCGACTCGAGTGATAGACGGTCCGCTCCAGTGTTTCAAGACCGTTGACATCGAGACCAATCTTGAACTTGTTGCCACCAACCCGGTCAAGGATCGTCGTCAGCCGACCGGGTAATCGTTCGGCGAGTGTCATCCATTTGCCTGCATTTCGCTTGAAGCGGTTCTTGATGGCCCGAAGCGAATACTGCTGCTTGATGAGTTTCTCGACATGGGGACGCGCAAACCCGAGAAGATCGAAAGTGGGGTCAATTTCCTCTGCGACCCCCTCGATGGTGGTCAGGGCTTTGATCATCAGCACGATGTCGGAGGGACACCGCAACCGATGCTTACGAAGGCCATCCGTAAACGCCCGCAACATGGCCGACATGTCGAGTTGGTCGAAGGACACACCGGTGAACTGATCGAGGAAATCATGCAGGTCTCGCCGCAACGCCCGGCGGTCCACCTGATCCTCTTCGACCTGCCCGAGCGCGAGGAAGGCGTCATAGAACCGATCGATATCACTCGTTGCGATGCCGTGAATCAGGTTCGCCAGATCCGTCACCGTCTCGCGATCAACCCGTCCCGCCATCCCGCAGTCAATGAAACACAGTCGCCCGTCGTCGAGTAAGAAGAGGTTGCCGGGATGGGGATCTGCATGGAAGAACCCAACGTCGAGTACCTGCCGCAGAATCGTGTA
>CAYYGU010000002.1:37528-41704 GCA_964471525.1 uncultured Isosphaeraceae bacterium | reverse complement strand
GTATGGGGATGACGGCCACGACATCCGCCTTACGGCTGGCCGGAATGGCGACCGCTTCCACCGGTGAGGCCGACAACAGAATAGAGAGGACAAGGCCGATCATCACTGGCGCAGGCTACAGCAGTCGCGTCAAGTCAATCGTGAAGTGGCGTGAAAGTAATGTCCAGTGGGTTGAGCGATGATTCCGCGATCCATGAATCTCCGCCGGAATTGCCGTCGAAATGCGTATGGGTCAGCAGGATGTCGCGACCTAGGAGTTCCGGCCGAGAACTTTGCCACAGGCTTTCGTTGACGCCAGCTTCCTCAGCCTTGAAGATATTGTCCGGAAGGTCCATGCGGGAGCCATCGGCGGGATCGATTGTTCTATAGGTGGAGCCTTGCGGGTAGAAGCCCGTGGCGATATCGGTGTGGCCGTCGGCGTAGACCAGAATGCCACGCCATCCCCCGGGCTTGGCCATCAAATAAGCGGTGTTGGAGGCCGGCCTTGTGACGTTGCCCTCGTCGTCGACGAGTTCATTGAGCAAGGTGGAATCGCCTTCAAGTGGCCCGCGGGTAGCGATCACGGCGAAGGAGGAATCACCGGGGCGGTCCCACTGATCACGCCGACGCTCGCCCGCCAATGGCATGATCGCATATGAGTTGTGGCAGAAGCCGACATCCTCCCCAAGCAGATCGTTGGCGAATCCCCGATCCCATCGCTCGGTGTCATCCCCATCTGGGGCACCGAGCACAGAGTAGTCGTAACTTGTGTACGCGAAGACGGTATCGCTGTGCTCGTTCGGTGAAACGAGTTGCTCTGGGGCGAGGAGGTTCTCCATGATGCACACCGACAGTACGCCTGCGTGATCGTTCCACTGTGACGCCTCCCGCCCGCTGCCCATCACAAATGGATCACTGTCGTCGACGCCATTGCCGTTGACGTCGAAGCGTTGCCGCCTTACGAGGCCCGGAATGGGATAGGCGTTGTTGTGCGAAGCAGCCCATGCTTTCCAAGCGGTATTGACATCACCGAGTTGCTTTCGCTCCTGCAACTCGCGGGCGCTTCGCTGAGAGCTGGAGAGGGACGGCAAGATGATGGCCATGAGAATGCCGATGATCGTGATCACTACCAGCAGTTCAACGAGCGTAAAGGCATGGGCGCGACGAGGCATGGGGGTCACTCATGTAGGAAGCAGAGAGCGCGGGGCCGAAAAAACAGCGCCGCCCCTTGGAGATGGGGCGGCGCTGCTATCGGTGTCAACATCACTCGGGCAGCGGATCGAAGGTCAGGCGGTTCTTCAGGAACCAGTCATCATTTCCGTACTGCCACATTCCGGCACCGGAATTCCACTGGCACATCTTGTCACCCGCCCCATAGCTATCGTCAGCATAAGCGTCGGCGTTGCCGTTGTGGGTGTAACTGAGGAAGTTGTCAGAGGCACCGAAGCCGTACGGGGTACCCTGTCCACCCTCACTCGCCTGATCCGATACCCACTCTTGGGTGAACTCACACATGAACATGTCGTCCGGGAGCGGCTTGCTGTACGAACCACCGTCTTCCAAGCCGGTCGTGTAGTGCTTAAACTCGATGAAGTTGTCCACGGGAGACACCGTCCCGTCGGTCGTGTACATATGGCCATTCCATGTATCGAGAGGGCCGAGCTGCTCAAGAACAGGGGATAGTATGAACCCATCACCTGCTCGGCTGGTTGCGCTGTACAGCTCGTGATCGTAGAGATGCCCGGGGTCAGTGACTTCGCCCTCATCGCCCCTCGTATGAGCGTTGCTCAAACCGCGTGTCGAGTACATCGGGTGGATTGTTCGGGACAGGCCCATCCACTTCTTGTACCGGCGGCCAGCGAGCGTTTGGTTGGCATAGGACGCCATATCAGCTTCATCGTCGTCCAATTGGCAGAAGAAGGCGGTGTCCCAGAATCCGTCCGGGGAAGTAGTAACCGTCTCGTATGCAGTGCCAGGATCAAACTTCGAGTAGTCATAGGGCACGACATCGCCGTTTGCCCCGAATTCTTCCACCTCACCCTTGACGCCAACCATTGGGTTGTTGTCAACCGGGCTGACGACTGTTTCGGGGGAGAGATACCGCATCATGATCAGGACCGAATACAGGCTCTCGGACGAGTCCCAGGCCTTGCCCTCTGTGCCCTTGCCTGCCACATAGCCATAGTTTCTAGACTTGAATTTGAATTCGCCACGGGCGACGAGACTCGGGCGGATGAACCGATCGTCATACTCCTCGGCCGAGTTGGTCGTTGCCATGCCAACGCCTTTGAGAACGATCTTGTCATGGGCGGCATGTGAGTTTCGGAGGGCCGACGACAACGCTGGCAGAAGCAGCGCCATCAGAAGGCCGATGATGGCCACAACAATCATCAATTCGACGATCGTGAAGCCTCGGTGGGGGTGGGGTCGTGTCTGCATGACCTTGAATCTCCTGGGTGGGGGGGGGTAGGAACGGGATAAAGGATGAAAGAACGATGACATGGTTTCCCCCGCTCGGGGGTGCCATGAGAAACGCATGAGGGGCGTTGGTTCACAGTGCGGCGAAACCCACACGGGGAAGCATAGATTCGCGTGGAACCCACGCTCGGTTTCGTCTGGACCGATCCATTTCCCAGAGGGGCCCCGCCAACCGCGGCGAATCCGTGCTCAGCACACTGCGACACTTCAACCAGACACGTCACGGCGAATACTCCGTACGATCTGGAGGAGCCTGAATTGTCGACCGGGGAGCCGAATGAAGGGTGGGGTCTGAAGACCCGATCGGCGTATGAGAACGGGAAGAGCCTGTATATATGGACGCATGGACGCCCGGTCCGTCGGGAAGACCCGACCCCTGAAGCGTACTGGATCTTGGGGTCCAGTCAAGCCCAATGACCACCCTGGCAGAAGGATTTTGATGATGAGTAGGGTTGAATCGACACTCCAACGCCTTGGAATCACCCTTCCAGAGGCTCCGAAACCGGTTGCAGCCTATGTGCCGGTTCGATTGGGCGCGGGGGTGGCTTCTGTCAGCGGGCAGATTCCGATGCAGGATGGAGTACTCCTCGCATGCGGGCCGGTGCCATCTTCGGTCAGTCCTGAGGATGCAAGAACTGCGGCGCGGTGCTGCGCGATCAATGCAATGGCAGCCTTGCGGGAGGCATTGGATGGCGATCTTGATCGCATCACGGGCGTGCTGCGGGTGGGCGTGTTCGTGGCGTCCGATCCCGGGTTTCACGGGCAACCCGCGGTCGCAGACGCCGTCAGCACGCTGCTGGTGGAGGTGTTTGGCGACGCGGGCCGCCACGCGAGGGCTGCGGTGGGGTCCATCGCCCTGCCGCTTGGGGCGACTGTGGAAGTCGAGATGCTGGTGGAACTCGGCCCCTGACTATTCCCCGACACCGACGAGCAGTGGCACAGCGATGAAAAGCAGTAGCAACAGCAACAACAGCACATTCAGCACGATGCTCGCAATGAGCAGTTTCGACCAGGCTGAGTCATCGCCCTTGGGCTTTGTTCGCAGTTCAACCGGCTCATCCTCGCCACCGACCGGGACCGCGAGGCTGGCAAGATCAAGTTTCGGTTTGGCAATGGCTGGCGATCGGCCGTCTGAGAGCCGCTGCAGGTCCTCCAGCAGGTCGGCTGCCGATCGGTAGCGGTCCGCTCGGTTCTTGGCGAGCATCATTTCGATCACCTGGCAGAATCCTGCCGAGAGCGCCGGGTTGAGTTGGTCCGGCGGCTTCAGTTCGGTCTTGAGGTGCTGCCGCATGACGTCGCTGGGGTTCTTCCCCGAGAACGGGACGTGCCCCGTGACCATGTGATAGGCGGTCGCTCCGAGACCATAGATATCGGCGGGTGGCCCGATGTCCAATTCGCCGCGTATTTGCTCGGGACTGATATAGAACGGTGTGCCGTAGGCGCGGCCCTTCTCTGCTTCTGCCGCCTCGGAATCGGCGAGATTCCGGGCCAGCCCGAGGTCGGCCACCTTGACCTGCCCCGATGAGGTGAGCATGAGGTTCTTCGGCTTGATGTCCCGGTGAACGAAGCCCATTTGGTGGGCATGGTGCAAGGCACCCGCCGACTGGATGAGAATGTCGATGGCGTCTTCTTCCGGGATCCGGCTCAACTGTTGGATCCGCTCGTACACGGTGTCGCCTTCGACATACTCCATGACGAAGTAGTGATGCTCGCCCGAAT
>CAYYGU010000002.1:11189-37428 GCA_964471525.1 uncultured Isosphaeraceae bacterium | reverse complement strand
TACACGGTGTCGCCTTCGACATACTCCATGACGAAGTAGTGATGCTCGCCCGAATGACCGACATCGTAGGCCTGCACGATGTTGGGGTGGTTGAGCCTCGCCGCCGCCCGGCCCTCCTTGTAGAACCGGTCGATGAAATTCTTATCTCTTGAGAACTTGGTCGGCAGCACCTTGATGGCGACGAGGCGATGCAAACTGAGTTGTTCGGCGAGGAACACGGTCGCCATGGCACCGGCGCCGAGTTTCTTCTTGATCTTGTAGCCCTGAATCTTCTGCCCCGATTTGCGGGCATCAAACTCCTTGCGGAGGCGGCTCATCTGCCGATCCGTCAGCAGGCTGTGCTCGATGAGCAGATCCGAGAGCGTGCGATCACCATCCTCCTCGCCGATTTGTACGCGGCACTGCTCGAGTTCGTCCTCGGTCACAAGGCCGGAGGCGACGACGATTTTGCCCAGCACCGTGTCGAAGCCGCCAGTCGTGGATCCTGCCTGGGACGCCGCGCCACCGCCGAGTTCTTGCGGTCCATCGGTGCTGCCAGGCAACTTCTTCTTGGGCTTCGGGGCAGGCGCCTGAGAATCGGCCAATGCAGGGACGTCGTCGTCATCCAGTGGATTGATTGGTGCAGGTGGGCAAGTCATGGTGGTGCGAGGCCGAAGGCCCTCTGGAAGTCGAAGATGGGCAGTATGATCGTCGTGGCGTTCGGTGACCAGTCCAAACTTCCACCGATCCCACAATGATCGCGAATGGCGGACACCATACCAATCCGGCGAATCCTCCTGCTGCGGCCCAGCGCCCTCGGCGACGTGTGCCGCACGGTTCCGGTTGTGGCCAGCCTTCGGGCTCGGTGGCCGGAGGCGGAGATTCACTGGGTGGTCCAAACCGCGTTCTGCCCCGCGGTTGAGGCGCATCCGGCACTGTCCGGCGTACTGCCGTTCCCTCGCGGCTCCTTCCGAGGCGGATGGCGTCGTCCCGCCACGTGGATGCAGATGCGGCGGTGGCTGGCCGGTATTGGCCGCGATCGATGGGATATGGCGATCGACTGCCAGGGACTCGCCCGAACAGGACTCATGCTGCGGGCGAGCAAGGCCCCGATTCGCATTGGCGACAGGGCCGCCCGCGAGGGGGCGTGGCTCGCGTGCAACCGCCGCGTTCGAGTGCCGGCAGGAACACATGAAGTGGACCGGATGCTTCTTCTTGCCGCCGCCGCCGGCGCGGCACCTGTGGCGGATCCGACACTCTATGTGCCACCCGACCGGGCCGCGTGGTGGGCCCAGCGGCGGGAAGACCTTCCAGGAGGACGCGGCGCCGCCTTGGCGGTGACCAGTCGATGGGCGTCCAAAGCGTGGCCGATCTCACACTGGGCCGATCTTGCGGAACGGATTGTCAGGGATGGATTGGCTCGTTGGATCGCCTTGCCGGGGAGCGGCGGTGAAGCGGAGCACGTGGCGGCCGCTGCGGATGCCATGCGATCTCGCGGTGTTGAGGTTGTCGATTTCTCGGGCCAGACCGACGCGGGGCAGTTGATGGCGATGATCGACGCGGCTGCCTTTACGGTCTCCAATGATTCGGCTGCATTGCACATGGCACTCGGCCTCGGGGCGCGATGCCTTGGTTTGTACGGTCCCACCGATCCGGCCATTGTCGGTCCTTGGAATCGCCCTGATCTGGCGATTCGGGCGCCACTCAACGAGGGCGAACGACCGGCCTACCGCGATCGAACCATTGGCGATTCCATCATGCGGAGGCTTGATGTCGATTCGGTGATGGCACGCATCGAGTCGCTTGCCGAGCACTGGGCGCGATGATGCCGTCTCGCATCATCCTTGCCAGCCGATCGCCACGGCGGCGGGCCCTGCTTGAGGAGGCTGGGTGGGAGGTTGAGGTGCTGGTGGGACAGGTGGATGATGGCGAACTCTCGCCCGAGCAGACCGGGCCCTCCGAGTGGACCACCGCGCTGGCATGGCTCAAGGCCAGCGCGGCTGGTGAACTGGCCCGCGAGTTGGGTGGCGCATTGTCGACGCTTCCCATCATTGCCGGAGACACCGTGTGCCAGCAGGATGGTCATCTCATCGGGCAACCGATGGATGATGAGGATGCCGCTGCGATGATTCGAGGTCTGCAGGGCAGATCACATCGCGTCTGGACGGGTCTATGCCTGCTTCTCCCTGGCGAGGACCGCCGGATTGGCGTCGAATCTGCCGATGTGTGGCTGGGACCTGTCTCGGCCGCCGACATTGATGCCTACATCGCCTCTGGTGCGTGGCAGGGCAAGGCTGGCGGCTACAACCTGAGCGATCGGCTTGCTGCGGGGTGGCCGATTCGCTACGAGGGCCATCCATCGACGATCATGGGTCTGCCGCTGCACCTGTTGGAGCGGCTGCTGAAGGGCGAGCCCGCATGAACCCACTCACTACGCTGGCATCCAAGTTCTATGCCGCCGTCATGGCCCGCCGGAATCACCGCTTCGACCGTGGCGATCGTGTGGTGGATGTGGGCCGCCCGGTGATCTCGGTGGGGAACCTCACGATGGGCGGTACGGGGAAGACGCCAACCGTGCAGTGGATTGTTCGGCTGCTCCAGTCGCGTGGTCACCAGCCCGTCGTGGCACTGCGGGGATACGGCGCCGGAAGACCCCAACTCTCGGACGAAGCACTGGAACACGAGTGGATGCTCCCGGGCGTGCCGGTGTTGGCGGACCCGGATCGCGTGGGAGCCATTGAGGCCTTTCTGGACGGCGACCCCTCCCGTGATGTCGTTGTGCTCGATGACGGATTTCAGCATCGATTCGTCCAAAGGCAAGTCAATCTGGTGCTGGTCGATGCCAGGCGCGATCTCGATGCCGAGCGTGTCTTTCCTGCAGGTCGGCTCCGTGAGCCGCTCACCTCGCTTCGCCGCGCAACCGATGTGGTGGTGACACACGCTCCGCATGTTGATGAAGCGATTCGCGGCCGCGTGCAGACGCTGCACGGTCGCGATCCCGTGGCGTGGTGCGATCATGTGTGGGATGGGCTGATCCGATTCGATGCCGATGGCGAATCCACGCTTCCTTCCATCGACGGGATGCGGGTCGTCACGCGGTTGGGTATTGCGACCGCCGGTGGTGTACGAGATCAGATCGCGGCGGCAGGAGCGGTGATCACCACCGATATCGCAGCCACGGACCATGCTCGAATCACGACCGGCCAGATGCGGCGCCTGCAGGAGGCGTCTCGGAAGGCCGATGCCGTGTTGGTGACGGCCAAGGATTGGGTCAAGATGCGACCACTGGTAGACTGGTCCATGCTTCAGGTGCCGGTGTTGGTTCCGCGACTGGCGTTGGAGTTCGTTGCCGGTCAAGAAGACCTTGAACGCCGGCTCTTCGCCGCGTTCGCGTCCCCGGAGTCCGCATGAGCGATCTCTTGACATCATTGGCCGGATTCGGCGCGTTCAAGGTGCTGGTCGTCGGCGACTTCATGCTCGATGAGTTGGTACACGGCGATGCCTCTCGGTTGAGCCCGGATGCTCCCGTGCCGGTGTTGACCGTGGATCGCGTCGAACGAACGGGTGGCGGCGCTTCCAATGTGGCCGCGTGCCTTGCCGGGCTCGGAGGACTGGTGCAGTGCTGCGGTATCGTCGGCGGCGATGGTGCTGGCGGTCACCTGAGCGCCGCTCTGGAATCTTCGGGGTGCGCCATTGACGGGTTGGTCATCGATGCGGATCGACCGACCACCGTCAAGCGAAACCTCGTCGGACTCGCCCAGCATCGTCACCCACAGAAGATGTTTCGCCTTGACATCGAATCTTCTGCGCCGCTGTCAAAGGCGACCTCCTCGGCAGTGCAGGAGCGGGCGCTTTCGATGCTCCACGGAATGGATGCTGTGTGCATTGAGGATTACGGCAAGGGTGTGTGTAGCCCAGCCTTGTGCCGGGCGCTCATCGACGCGGCCCGGGCACTTGACGTGCCGGTGTTCGTTGACCCAGCGAATCGTGATGACTACAGCCAATATTCCGGCGCGACCACGATGACGCCCAACCGAACAGAGGCCGCGCGAGCATGTGGCGGCGACACAGATCCTGCAGCCATGGCGAAGACACTGCTGGAGCAATGCGATCTTGAGGCGATCGTCATCACGCTTGATAAGCAAGGCGCGCTTCTGTTGGAGCGGGGCGGCGAATCAACATGTATTCCCACGAGTGAGCGGGAGGTGTACGACGTCACGGGGGCCGGCGACATGGTGCTGGCGGCCATCACGGCGGCGCGGTGCCACGGGCTGTGCTGGAGCGATGCGGTGATGCTCTCCAATGCTGCGGCGGGCTTGGAGGTCGAGACCTTTGGCGCGCACGCCATTCCACTGGCAAAGGTGGCACAAGAGGTGTTGCGTCTTCAGTCGCCGCACACCGGCAAGGTCCGCCGACTTCAGGATCTTCAATTGGAACTTGCGGCCCACCGCGAGGCTGGACATCGCGTGGTGCTGACCAACGGCTGCTTCGATGTCATCCATGCCGGACATGTGGCTTATCTCCGCGACGCCCGCGAGCAAGGTGATGTGCTCGTGGTTGGGGTCAATTGCGACGAGCAAGTGGGTCTGATGAAGGGCGAAGGCAGACCGGTCTATGGACTCGATGACCGCATGGCGATTCTGTCCGAACTGGCCTGTGTTGACTACGTCGTGCCATTTGACGAACCAACCGCAGCCGAACTTGTCGAGGCAACCCATCCCGATTTGTACGTCAAGGGTGGCGATTATGCCGTCGAGGACATCACCGAGCATCCGCGCTTGGTGGATCTTGGAATCGAGTGCCGGGTTCTTGCCCATCGCCCGGGTCTGGGAAGCACCGATATTGTGGCGCACCTTCGCCGCGCGGAAGTCGAGTAATAGTCGCCCTCCACTGCGGGGGGCATAGACGCGGAACCATTATGGGGCTTGTATGGCCTTCAATATGTCCGCCTCCGCGGTGGAGGGATCCACGACTTCCTCTCTGAAGCAGATCCGCACCACATCAAACCGGTTCCGAATGTCGAGTCCAAGTGGATCGACACCAACAACGCGGGGGTCTTCCGGCTCAAGGCCGAGTTCTCGTTGCATTGTGGTCCGTACCGCGTCATGGTGTTCGCGATTGAGCATTCCGCACAGTCGCGGTTCGAGTGATGCAAGGGGATTGGATCGCTGCAGGGCGTCGCCGTCGATGATTGATCCTTGGAACCGGGCTGATTCCAACGTCATTGCCGCCCATCGGCTGTGCGGGGGGTCGCCGTGGTAGATCCGCCAGCGGTCTGTTTCCGCCTCGGCGGCGCCGGTGGCCTCGAGTTCATCGAGCGTTACGGTCAGTTCCATCGCCGGTGCGTGCTCGTCCGGCATGGCCAGTGCGCAGTCCGTGGCGGCCAGAATTCCAGCGGTGACAGCTGCGACGAGCCGACCGTCTGATGCGGGAACACAGCGAACCGGAGTGGTCAACTCGTCGTGCCGCAAGTCGCCACGGGTCCACATTCGCAGAGTGGCGGCAGCATGGCGAAGGACTGTATTGGGGTCTGGGTCGATGTCTTCTTGGGATGCCACGGCGGAAGCCTATCCGGATCATCGATGTGGCATCAGGCGGGCTGATACCTTGGACCCGTGACGATCATTGCAGTTCCGATTGCAGTACACGATGCGGCCGATCTCGGCGAGGCAATCGATGCCGCCAATGCCGCGGTGACCGGTGGCGCTGATCTCATCGAGTGGCGTCTCGACGCGATGGCGGACGCTCCATCATCGCTCATGGCGACCCTCATCCGCGACATCGATGTCGGGAGCCTCCTGACCCTGAGGAGCACAGCGGAGGGCGGCGGGTTTGAGGGGTCCGATGATGAACTCGCCGAGTGGATCGGCCGAGTCGCCGCGCTTGAGTGTCCCCCGATCTGGGTTGATGTGGAGTATGCGCGGTGGTCTCGCAGCGAAGCCGTTCGATCGGCGTCATCGCATCTTGGTGGCATCAAACTGCTGCTGTCCTTTCATGACTTTGCGGGGCGACCGACCAATCTTCTTCGCGTCGCCGGCGACATGCAGGAGTCCACATGCGACGCGGTGAAGCTCGCCTGGAGAGCCCGCTCGGTTCGAGATGCTGTGGAGTGCAGGGATCTGCTTGCAAATCGCAGCAAGCCGATGATTGCACTGTGCATGGGGCCCCATGGTGTGATGTCGCGCGTTCTGGCCGGGGCATGGGGTGGGCTGATGACCTTCGCCGCGGCAGATGATGGCTCGGCAACCGCGCCGGGGCAGCCCACGATCGAACGCATTCAGTCGTGGTATGGATTCCGACGACTCAATGCGAGTACTGCGATCTACGGACTCATTGGTGATCCTCTTGGCGACTCGCCTGGCTATGAACTGCACAACCGCGCCTTCGAAGCCAAGCAGTTCAACGGCGTGTATCTGCCGCTTCCCACAGCGGCGGGCTGGGAATCCCTGAAGGCCACGCTCTCCACGCTGATCGATTCTCCGGGTCTGAATGTCCGAGGAGCGTCGATCACGCTCCCGCACAAGTCCGACCTCATTCGATTCGTGCGTGAGCGGGGCGGCGATGTGAGCGACATCGCGCTGCGGTGCGGGGCTGCGAACACGCTGGTTGTTGACGATCAGGGTGTTCGGGCGGAGAACACCGATGTTGTCGGCATCATTGAACCACTCATTCAGCGAGGCGTTCGCCTCGACGGCGGCAGGGCGGCGGTGCTCGGCGCAGGCGGTGTTGCCAGGGCGGCGGTTGCCATTCTTCTCCAGCGAGGATCCAGCGTTGACATATTCAATCGCTCCTCCGAGCACGCCGAGCAATTGGTGGATGACCTCGGGGAGCTGGGAACGGTGTCGGTTTCGGCGACACCCGGCGCCTATGACACGGTGGTACAGGCGACCTCGGTTGGAATGTCGCACGGATCTTCGCCCGAGGGCGACATTCTGATGTCGCTTGGTCTTGATGCTGCGGCGATATTCTCCGAACACACTGTTGCACTTGAAACCATCTATGACCCGATCGAGACGCCGTTTGTTCAATCAGCGCGTGAATCGGGCTGTGAGGTCGCTACCGGCTACGACATGTGGCTCGCCCAAGCCGCGGCGCAGCAGCGGGTGTGGATTGGCTAGAGCCGCTTTTGCAATTCGTCCATCGAGTCGCCGCCAAACTTCTCCAGAACAGCCGCGGCGATTTCGAAGGCGACGGCATTCTGCATGACGACGCTGGCGGCTGACACCGCGCACACATCGCTGCGTTCGTAGTCGCTGTCTTCGGGCTGCTTGGTCTGGAGGTTGACGCTGGGCAGCCCACGAAGCAGGGTGCTGATTGGTTTCATCGCGCCGGTGACGACGATGGGTTGACCATTGGACATGCCGCCTTCGATGCCGCCCGCGCGGTTGGTGTTTCGCGTGAAGCCACGCGTGGGACTGTCTTCCTGCGCTGGATCGAATGAGATGGCATCGTGAACTTCGGAGCCCCAACGGTCCGCCACGGCGCGGCCGAGGCCGATTTCGACGCTCTTGAAGGCCTGAATGCTCATGACGGCGGCGGCGAGCCTGGCGTCGAGGCCGCCTTGGCGTGTCATGCAGGTCCCCAGACCCATCGGGACGCCAAGCACATGGACGCGGCACAGGCCGCCGACCGTGTCCTTCTGTTCTTTGGCCTGACGAACACGTGACTCCATCGCGGCGGTTGCGTCGGTGTCCGGGCAATACATGCTGGAGGCATCCCGGTTCGCCCTGACTTCGTCGATGTTCTTGTCGGTGACATCGAGTTCAACGATGGCATCTCGCATCGCCGTGACATAGCCAAGAGTGCGAATACCAAGTTCAGCGAGCATGCAATTGGCGAGGGCTCCGGCGGCGGTTCGCGCCGCGGTCTGCCGCGCGCTCGCTCGCTCCAGTACGTTGCGGCAATCGTCTGTGCCGTACTTCACCGCGCCAGCAAGATCGGCATGTCCCGGCCGCGGTCGGTGGACCGGCGGTGTCCGCTCAGGATCATCGAGTCGGTTGTCGCGATTGGGAACCAACAACGCGACCGGCGCGCCGGTTGTGAGACCGGCCCGCACGCCGCCGAGCCACTGCACATGATCGTCTTCAATCTTCTGTCGGCCGCCGCGGCCATAGCCGCCTTGGCGACGCCGCAACTCGGCGTTGATAAAGTCGGTGTCCACCCCGAGCCCAGCAGGAAGCCCGGTCACGATGGCAATGCCTCCCGGTCCGTGCGATTCACCTGCGGTTTGAAGCAACAGTCGTGGCACGCGGGAGAGTGTAGGGAAGACGGGAGTCGGTTTGGGGTGCCTCGCGACGCCTGGCTTCCGACTCCCGACTCCCTGACCACGAGAAGTCCGCTGTGATGCACCATCTGTGCTGGACGGGGGATCCCTGTGTGAGGGGCCTGACCACCAAGATCACTCCTGGCGAGGTAAGTGCTTATGTCTGCGAGGGTTCGGGTGCAGATTTTTTGTGGGAATCTTCTGCCGAATCCACACGCTCAATCGCAAAGGCATCATTCTTGAAGTCGACCTCGGCGGTCTGTCCCTCAAGGAGCTCCCCGGCAAGCATCTTCATCGCGATGGTGTTCTCGATCTGCTGCTGGATGACCCGTTTGAGCGGCCGCGCACCGAATTGTGGATCCCAACCTGCTTCGGCCAGCGCGTCCATCGCCTCGTTGGAGACCACAAGCCGCAGATCGCGCTGGGCCATTCGCGTCCGAAGATGACCGAGTTGCACCTCGACGATCGAGCGAAGTTGGCTCCTGTCGAGGCTGTGAAAGACGATCGTTTCGTCGATGCGGTTGAGCAGCTCCGGGCGGAGGGCTTGCTTGAGCATATCCTTCATGCGGGCGTCGATGGTTTCGTCGGAGTCGCCACGCTCGCTCATCTCCAGGAGTTTCTGCGAGCCGATATTGCTGGTCATTACGATGATCGTATTGGTGAAGTCCACCGTTCGGCCGTGGCCATCGGTGAGGCGACCATCATCAAGAACTTGCAGCAGCACGTTGCTGACATCTGGGTGAGCCTTCTCCATCTCATCGAACAGCACGACGCAGTAGGGTCGTCGCCGGACAGCCTCGGTCAGCCGACCACCCTCTTCATACCCGACGTATCCGGGCGGGGCTCCGATGAGGCGTGCGACGGCGTGCTGTTCCATGAACTCGCTCATGTCGATACGGACCATGGCGTCTTCGGTGTTGAAGAGGAATTCGGCGAGGGCCTTGCACAGTTCCGTCTTGCCAACGCCGGTTGGCCCGAGAAAGAGGAACGAGCCAATCGGCCGTGAGGGTTCGCCGAGGCCTGCGCGGCTGCGGCGGACGGCGTCGCTGACGGCATGGACAGCTTCGTTCTGCCCGACGACGCGGCGTTCGAGATCCGATTCCATGTGCAGAAGACGATCACGCTCGCCCTCGACCAATCTGGAAGTCGGAATGCCAGTCCAGCGGCCGACGACCTCGGCAATCATGTCCGCATCCACTTCTTCACGGACGAGGTTGCGCCCATCCTGTTGCCGAGTATCCAATTGAGCTTCGGCTTCACCAAGTCGTTCATCCAGTTCCGGGATTTCGCCATACTGAATCCGGGCGGCCGCCTCAAGATCGCCTCGACGCTGGGCCTGCTCCAACTCGATTCGCGCCGCGTCGATGCGTTCTTTGACGGCGCTCACTTCGTCGAGTTCGGACTTCTCGACATCCCACCTCGCGGTAATGGTCTGGTTCTGTTCTTCGAGGTCCGCCAGTTCCGATTCGATCGCATCGAGGCGCTTGCGGGACGCGGCATCCTTCTCCTTCTTGAGCGCTTCCCGCTCGATCTCAAGTTGCATGATGCGGCGGCGGAGTTCATCGAGTTCCGCGGGCATCGAATCATTCTCGATTCGCAGTTGTGAGGCGGCCTCGTCGAGCAGGTCGATCGCCTTGTCGGGAAGAAACCGGTCCGAGATGTAGCGGTTGGAAAGCATGGCAGCAGCAACAAGGGCCGAGTCCTGAATGCGAATCCCGTGATGCGCCTCATAGCGGCCCTTGAGTCCGCGGAGGATCGCAACGGTGTCTTCCACGCTCGGTTCGTCTACGAATACCGGCTGGAATCGCCGCTCGAAGGCAGCGTCCTTCTCGATGTGTTGGCGGTATTCGTCAAGCGTGGTCGCGCCGATGCATCGCAGTTCGCCTCGGGCAAGCGCAGGCTTGAGCAGGTTGCCTGCGCTGACGGCCCCCTCGGATTGTCCGGCGCCGACGATGGTGTGCAATTCGTCGATGAACAGCACGATTCGGCCCTCGGCCGCGGTGACTTCCCGAAGGACTGCCTTCAGGCGGTCTTCGAACTCTCCGCGGAATTTGGCGCCCGCGAGCAGCGCCCCCACATCGAGGGCCATGATTCTCGCAGACCGCAGCGTGGTCGGGCAGTCGCGATCGATGATTCGCTGGGCGAGTCCCTCCGCGATGGCGGTCTTGCCAACGCCAGGCTCGCCAATGAGAACGGGGTTGTTCTTCGTGCGGCGGCTGAGTACCTGCATGCAGCGACGGATTTCCTCGTCACGGCCGATGACTGGGTCGAGTTTTCCCGCCTGGGCCATGGAGGTCAGATCGACGGCGTACTTCTTGAGCGCCTCGTAGGTGGACTCGGCTTCCGGATCGTCAACGGATTCGACACCGGAGGCGGCCCGCAATTGCTCGATGGCCGACCGGATGAGGTCGGGCTTCAAGCCGACGGTCGCCATGGCCGTCTTGGCTGGGGAGGGCGTTTCGCAGAGTGACAGCAGCAGGGGTTCGACCGACACGTACTGGTCCCCCATGCTGCTGGCGAGCTGCTCGGCGCCAGCCATGACCTGCATGAGTGGGCCGGTGGCGGCGGGTGGCTTGGGGCTGGACGCCGTGACCGTCGGCATGCGATTCAGTTCTGCGGTGACGATGTCGGCAAGCGCAGCGGGGTGGTGTCCTGCTCGCTCGATGATGGCCGCGGCGATGCCTTGATCTTCTTGCAACAAGGCTTGCAGCAGGTGCAGGGTGCCGAACTCGGTGTGGGACAACTCAACGGCCAGCGACTGGGCAGTCACGACCGCCTGCCTGGCGATGGTGGTGAATCGATCGATGTTCATGAGAATCTCCTGAGGAGGGCCCCACGCTGGTCGCAATTCCCATGCCGGGCCGACCCCTCAGGGCAAGCCCGGAACGGGGCCAGCGGGAATGCGGTCCTGCCACATCGGCAGGGGATACGATACGCCAATGGAGATGGAGACTCAGCACGGGCGAGGGTTCCGCCAGCAGGCCATCGCGGCGGTCGCGATTGTGTTCGTCGCACTCATGGTCTGGGTGTTCTGGCCACGGGCTCCGCTTCAAGGGGAGACGTCGTTCGACTTCGGGACGGTGACGTTCGAGACGGCGCCGCACTCCGTGGAACACACATTCTCGCTGGTCAACACCTCTGCCGACTCACTTCAGGTCATGCGGACATCGAGCAGTTGTGGGTGTACCGAGGCTGTGCTGCCTGGTGAGGTGATTGCTCCGGGTGGGACACTTGAGTTTCCCGTCAGGCTCAGATTGACTCATTCGGGCCTCAAGGAGGCGGTCGTGACGGTGTATTTTTACAACGGCCAGTGGATCGATGTCGCCGTTCAGGCGACCGGGAAGTTGGTGCGGAGTTTGCGTGCCGTTCCAAGAAATATCAGACTGCGACCGCCACGTGGGCTCGGGAACACCACGTTGTGGATGGAGTCGAATACCAAGCCTCCGATCCCTGAAATCACTTCGCCCGAGCGGCTCGAAGTGACGTTTATGGGGTGGAAACAGACGGGGGAGAAGAACGATGAGACGGCGACACCCGCCTCATGGACCGGGGAGGTGGTTCTTCAGGGGAGCGGTGAGGGCCCACCGCCGGGCAGCACCATCACGTTGGCCATGCCCGATGGTGAGCAGATTGAAGTGGGCGTCAATCGGAGATCATTTGTTCCCCTTCCGACGACGGACGACCCGCTGCCGCCCCCTCAGCCCGCGGGCGATTCCTGAGCAGCGAGGCCCGATGTGATTGACACGCACTGTCATCTGACCGGCGACCGATATGCGGATGGCGTGGACGCTGTCCTCGATCGCGCGCGGGCGGCCGGGGTGACTGGGATGGTGGCGGTGGCGGTGGATGTCGACGACTCGGTGGCGGCGAGCGACTTGGCTTCGCGGCACGCGGATGTGTGGGCGACCGCTGGCGTCCACCCGTCGGAGGCCGATCGTGACCACGAGGTGGCGGCCCTTGCGGCGATGGTTCGTGGACCACGGTGCGTAGCCTGGGGGGAGATGGGGCTTGACGGACACTGGCCAGAGCCCTCCTTGGAGCGGCAGAAGATGCTGCTGGAGCGGCAGTTGGATCTGATCGCCACAACCGATGCGGCGGGCGGGCCGCGGCGGCCCATCATCCTGCACAGCCGGAAAGCCCTCGGCGAACTCCTCGCCATGCTCCAGAACACGGATCTTGCGGGCGACCGCTTCATATTTCACTGCTTCACCGACGGGCCGGTCGAGGTTGAGAAAGTGCTCCAACTTGGTGCAGCAGTGTCATTTACGGGCGTTGTGACCTACCGCAACGCCGCCGATGTGGCGGCGGCATCGGACCGGGTGCCGCTTGAGCAATTGATGGTTGAGACTGACAGCCCGTACCTCACGCCAGAACCGCTCCGCGGGAAGCGTCCGAACCAGCCGGCCAACGTCGTGCATGTCGCCAGGTTCCTCGCGGCGAGGCGAGGCCTTTCACTGGCCGACTTCGAAGCCGCGACCGACGCCACCGCGCGGCGCCTGTTTGGACTCGATTCCTGATCTGGGCCCGTTCCAATTGTCAAAGTGGGCCCCCGGTGGATCTTGACAGATGCCCTCCAAATCACGACACTTGGACTCTCCGTTTCGTTACTTTTTTCACAAATGCACAGGGTCGGTGCATCCATGGGTCGATATCACTTCGTTTTTCCGCGGTGGGCCAATCTGTTGTTGCCGGCGACGATCATCGTCGGCATGGCGGCGCCGCTGTACGTGGCGTTCATCGTCGCATTCGGATTCAGCCCGAAAACGACCGATGTCGGATACCAACCTGTACAGCCCATTCCGTTTAGCCACGCAGTGCATGCCGGCCAACTCGGAATGGATTGTCGCTACTGCCACAACACGGTTGAGGTGGCGGCGAAGGCCGCGATTCCGCCGACGCAGACCTGCATGAACTGCCATACGCAGATTCATCCAGAAAGCGAATTGCTCAAGCCACTCTGGGAGAGTTACAGCACGGGTCTTCCCGTCGAGTGGGTACGCGTACATGACCTTCCGGACTACACCTACTTCAATCACTCCGCGCACGTGAGCCGTGGCGTGGGATGTGTCGAATGCCACGGCCGCGTCGACACCATGGACCGCGTGTGGCAAGTGGAATCACTCAGCATGAGTTGGTGTCTGACGTGCCATCGCAACCCAGACCCACACCTTCGTGATCCCAATCTTGCCACCCAGTTGGAGTGGGGCTGGGACTGGGACGCCGCGGAGCGTCTTGCCCAGGGCGAGCGTTGGCGGGACATCAACGATCTTCATCCTTCACAGGACTGCACCACATGCCATCGGTGAATGGAAGCGGCCCCGACGGCCGTCGATACTGGCGCAGCCTCGATGAGGTTGCCGACACGCCCGAGTTCCGCGACTTCATGTTCAAGGAATTCCCCTCCGGCGCCGACACGCTCTTGGATGGCCCGGACCGTCGCGGCTTTCTCAAGGTCATGGGGGCGTCGATGGCGCTGGCTGGCGCGGGTCTGACCGGCTGCCGCCGCTGGCCCCGCGAAGTGATCGCGCCCTATGCGAGCCGCCCCGAAGGCATGATTCCCGGTGTCGCCGAGCAGTATGCGAGCATCGTCGAGCACCAGGGCGTTGCGACTGGCATTCTGGCGACCTGCTTTGACGGGCGACCGACAAAGTTGGAAGGCAACCCGGGCCACCCCGGAAGCATCGGCGCCTTGACCGGTTGGCAGCAGGCCACGGTGCTCGATCTCTATGACCCCGACCGCACCCGGCAAGTACACCTGCGTCCCGGCGGCGCGGCCAAGGCCGCAAGAAAGACCTGGGATGACTTTGACGCGTGGTGGACGACCCACGGCGAGACACTGGAGAAGAAGCAGGGGGCAGGGCTTCGGTTCTTGAGCGAATCGTCCGGCTCTCCGAGCGTGCAGCGAATGCAGCGAGCACTTCGCAAGCGGTTCCCGATGGCGCAGTGGGTGACGTGGGATGCCACAGGCAATGCCGCAGCGCGTGAGGGACTTGAAACCGCGCTGGGCGGATCGCTTCGCCCCGTACACGATCTTTCCAAGGCCGATGTTGTCGTGTCACTCGACTGCGACTTTCTCGGTGACCACCCCGACATGCTTTCGATGGCCCGGGGCTGGGCCTCCCGCCGCAATCCAGACGAAGGGCCGATGAACCGCGTACACATGGTGGAGCCGGGCATGAGCGTGACCGGCGCGAGCGCCGACGATCGATATGCCATGAAAGCCAGCCACGTGACAGCGCTCGCTTTGGAAATCGCGCACGCAATCACCGGCAACGACGCTCCAGGCACCGAATTGGGGCGCACAATCGTCGCGGACCTCAAGGCTCACCGTGGCCGTTCACTGGTCATGGCCGGTCGGTCTCAGCCTGCCGCCGTGCATGCGGCCTGCGCTGCGATCAACGAAGAACTCGGCAACACCGGAACCACCGTGCGGTACGCCCGGGTGGCTGAGCCGGAAATGAAGACAGCTTCGCTGACCACGCTCGTGTCCGAGATGAATGCCGGCACCGTCGACACCTTGGTCATCGTGGGCGGCAATCCGGTATGGGACGCCCCGGCGGATCTCGGCTTCCTGCAAGCCACCACCAAGGTTGCCAACCGGATTCACTTTGGAACACAAGACGACGAGAGTTCCGCCGCGTGCGTTTGGCATCTCATCGCAGCGCACCCCTTGGAAGCATGGGGTGATGGACGGGCGTGGGATGGGACCGTATCAATCCAGCAACCGATGATCCGCCCGCTTTGGAATGGTCGCAGTCTCATCGAACTGCTCACGGTGATGGCAGGCGAAGAGACGACCGATGGCCTTGGGATTGTGCGGCGGACGTGGGAGGAAACGGTCGGGGCTGCCGCGACGCCAGCGGGCGCGGACGCACCTTTCAACTCCAACTGGCGAAAGGCCCTGCATGACGGCGTGGTTGACCCTTCGCCGGTGTTGGAATCGCCGCGGGTGGACAAGGCTGCCGTCGCCGCTTCGGTGGCCACCGCCGCCAAGCAGTTGAGAAGCGATGCTGGCACAGGCGGCATCGAAGTGAACTTCGTTCCCGGAACCCTGCTTGGCGGGCGGATGGGCAACAACGGGTGGATGCAGGAACTGCCTGACCCGATCACCAAACTCGCCTGGGACAACGCTGTCTTGATCAGCGAGAAGACCGCGGGCGAATTGGGCGTGGCATCCGGCGATGTCGTCGCGGTCGCGGTTGGCAACTCAAGCGTCAAAGGTCCCGTGTTGGTGCAGCCCGGCCAGAGCGATGGAACGGTTTCGATTGCCCTTGGGTATGGTCGTGACTGGCCCGGACGCGTCGCGAGCGGCGCTGGCTTCAACGCCTATCCGATTCGCACCTCAGATCGGCTTTGGACCAATCCAGCGGGGCAGATCAGGAAGACCGGCGGAACCGAACAACTCATCACCACGCAGGACCATTACGCCATCGACACCGTCGGCGGCATTGGCACGCAGGACCGTCTGCCCGTGCTCTTCCGCGAGGCATCCGCCGACTCATTCAAGGCGCACCCGAACTTCGCGCGGGATCGCAGCCACACCATCAGCAGTCTTTCGCTCTGGGAAGAAACCCAGTTCGAAGGAGCAGGCTACCGCTGGGGCATGGCGACGGATCTTTCCAAGTGCACCGGATGCAGCGCCTGCGTGACGGCGTGTCAGGCCGAAAACAATATTCCCATCGTTGGCAAGGACCAACTCCGTATGGGCCGCGAGATGCACTGGCTGCGAATCGATCGCTACTACCGCTTCCGCAAGGATCGAAACGGATACGACACCAGCCAGCCAGCGAGCATTGCGATGCAGCCGCTGACGTGTCAGCACTGCGAGAACGCGCCGTGCGAGCAGGTCTGTCCGGTCGCCGCGACGGTACACACGACCGACGGCCTCAATTCGATGGTGTACAACCGTTGTATCGGCACGCGGTACTGCGCGAACAACTGCCCCTACAAGGTGCGACGATTCAATTACTTTGATTACTTCCGCCGCGACCCGCTTCGTGAGACCGGCATGTTGCAAGTGCAGCCGGATTATTACGTCAAGAAGCAGAGCGGTGGCGACCCGCTGCGGCAGATGCAGTTCAATCCGGATGTCACCGTGCGGATGCGCGGCGTCATGGAGAAGTGCACCTTCTGCACGCAGCGGATCGAGTCGGCCAAGATCGCTGCCCGAAATGCGTGGGTGAAGATGCCCGAGGCGGCGAAGGCCAAAGCCAAACGCGTGGTCATTCAGGACGGAACAATCACCCCCGCATGCGTCCAAACGTGCCCGACGGGCGCCTTGGTCTTCGGTGATCTGATGGATGAAACCTCGGACGTGGCGAAGATGCAGGCCGATCATCGGTCCTACGACTTGCTGGGCGAGTTGAATATCAAACCCCGGAACCGCTTCCTCGCCCGGATCACCAATCCGATCGGCGGCGAACGATTCCCCGATGACTTCAAGGCCCACGGCGGCGATGGTCACGGCCACGGCCACGACCACGACGCAAGCAACACCCATGAAGAGGTGCATGACGGATGACCACGCTGCCGATCGACCATCCGATCGATGAGATGAGCGACGATCCGCGCGAGCGGGCGCCGCTGGTTCTGAATCACCACGACTTTGGCTCGGTGACTGCGGAGATTCTGCGGGCCAACGAGGCAAAGCGACCGCCGATGGCGTGGTACATCGCGTTCGTCATCTCCTTCTTGATGATGTCGATGCTCGGCGTACTCATCGGCTACCTCGTGTTGACCGGGGTGGGTGTGTGGGGCAACAACAGCCCGGCGATGTGGGGCTTCCCGATCGTCAACTTCGTGTTCTGGGTCGGCATCGGCCACGCTGGGACGCTGATCTCGGCCATCCTCTTCCTCTTCAGGCAGAAGTGGCGAACGTCGATCAACCGCTTCGCCGAAGCCATGACCATCTTTGCCGTGATATGCGCGGGCATGTTCCCAGGCATTCACGTGGGACGAATCTGGCTGGCCTATTGGCTGTTCCCGATTCCGAACCAGATGGACATGTGGCCGCAGTTCCGCAGCCCGCTGCTCTGGGACGTGTTCGCCGTCGGCACCTACTTCACCGTGTCGCTGCTCTTCTGGTATGTCGGGATGATTCCGGACTTGGCAACGCTTCGAGACCGCGCGACGAACAAAGTGCAGGCCATCGCCTACGGCATCTTCGCCGTCGGCTGGCGGGGCAGTATGCGGCACTGGCACCGATACGAGCGGGCCTATCTGCTGTTGGCAGCTCTGGCGACACCGCTGGTGCTCTCGGTGCATTCCGTGGTGTCCTTCGACTTCGCGGTCGCCCAGTTACCGGGTTGGCATACCACGATCTTCCCGCCCTACTTTGTTGCAGGGGCCATCTTCAGCGGTTTCGCCATGGTGTTGACGCTGGCGATTCCCGCCCGCGAACTCTGGGGACTCAAGAACTTCATCACGATGCGGCACATCGAGAATATGTGCAAGATCGTACTACTGACCGGCTCAATGGTTGGATACGCCTACGGGATGGAGTTTTTCATCGCGTGGTACAGCGGCGAGGTGTACGAGTCGTTCGCCTTCATCAACCGAGCCTTCGGCCAATATGCATGGGCCTACTGGATCATGGTGTCCTGCAATGTGATTTGTCCGCAACTCTTCTGGTTCAAGGCCATCAGGCGAAATATCTGGGTGATCTTCATCATCGTGCTCTTTGTGAACCTCGGCATGTGGTTTGAACGGTTCGTGATCGCGGTGACGAGCTTGACCAATGACTTCCTCCCGAGCAGTTGGGGATGGTTTGAGCCGACGTGGGTGGATGTCGGGACCTTCGTGGGCAGCTTCGGCCTGTTCATGACCCTCTTCCTGCTGTTTATTCGCTTCCTGCCGATTCTGGCGATCTCCGAGATCAAGGGCGTCATGCCCGAGGCGGATCCACATGCACATGGACATACCGATGGGGAGGATCACGCATGAGCGTCATGACACCCGAGGTCGTCACGGACACCGATGTGCGTACCGAGGCGACGAGTGGAACCGGCCTCTGGGGTTTGGCCGCGCAATTTGATTCACCGGCGGCCATCTATGAAGCCGCCAAGAAGGTTCACGCAGCTGGCTACGAGTGGTTCGACTGCTTGGTTCCATTCCCAGTACACGGGCTCGACAAGGCCATGGGTGTGAAGTACACGATCCTTCCGGTGCTCGTCTTCTTCGCCGGGCTGACCGGATTGTGCCTGGCGATCTTCCTGCAGGTCTTCACGAACTCGGTTGAGATCAACATCTGGGCCTTGGTGCCGGTCGTTGGATACGAGTTCGAAGTCTCGGGTAAACCCTTGATCAGCACACCCGCCTTCGTGCCGGTGGCCTTCGAGTTGACTGTTCTGTTCGCTTCCTTGGCCGCGGTGTTCTTGATGCTGCTGCTCAACAAGTTGCCATGCCTCTACCACCCCGTGCTGAAATCGCGAAAAATGAAGAGGATCACCGACGACCGCTTCGTGCTTGTGATTGAGGCGCAGGATCCGAAGTTCACGCGATCGACGACCGAGCAGTTCTTGCAGTCGCTTGATCCGGAACGCATCGTCGAGTTGGAGGACTGATCCGATGAGTGCTCCAAAGACCGACAAGCACGTCACCGGCATGTTCTGGGATCTCCCCCGCGGCTTCATCTACAGCGGCATTCTTCTGCTGTGCCTGCTGCTCGTACCGCCGGTGCTCATCCTTCAGGCTCGCCTGGTGCCAAGCGACAAACCCCGTATTCACATCATTCAGAATATGGACAACCAGCCCAAGTTCCTCGCCCAGCACCAGAGCCTGATGTTCGAGGACGGGCGGGCGATGCGACCTCGCGTGGATGGAACTGTTGCGCAGGGCGAGATGGTTTCGGACACGCACTACTGGCTCGGACTTGTGGACGGTGCCTACGCCACGGCATTCCCCAGTCAAGTCTCCGTTGATGATGCGCTGCTCGATCGCGGCCGCGAACGCTACGACATCTTCTGTCTGCCCTGTCATGGCGTCACCGGTGCAGGCGATGGCCACGTGCATACGCGGGCCATGATCCTTCTGAACAACGGTGTCAATGGCACTGTTTGGGTGCAGCCGAGGAATCTGCATCAACCAGACATGCAGGACCAGCCCCCAGGACAGCTCTTCCACACGATCAGCAAGGGCTTTGGCAACATGGCTGGATACGCGGCGCAGATTCCGGTTGCGGATCGCTGGGCGATTACCGCATGGATCTATGCCCTTCAGGTCGGCCGCAACGCACCAGCCGACGCGGTCGCCGGATCTGAGTCACTTCCAGTGAAAACGCGCAACCTCGACGGAGGTGCATCGTGATGACACTCGACACCAGCAAAGACGGCCTGCGTCTTGGAAGCCTCGGCACGACCGTGTCGGGCGTGGCTGGCATCATTGGGATTGGTGGCATCGCCGCGACGATCGGTCTCGACGGCATCGGCGGTTCGGCGATGTTCTGGAAGTCCTATCTGCTCGCATTCATGATTGCAGCAGCGATCTGCCTCGGGGCGCTCTTCTTCGTCATGTTGCAGCACGCCACGAAGTCCGGTTGGTCTGTGACGGTTCGGCGGCCAGCCGAAGCGATCGCTTCAAATCTGCAGTGGCTCTGGATCTTGTTCATCCCGATTCTGGTGCTGGTGTGGACTGGCAAGGGCTCGGTGCTCTTCGAGTGGTGCGATACCTCATACATGCACTCGGATCACCTTCTCGAAGGGAAGATGGGCTATCTCAACACCACGTTCTGGTCGATTCGCGCCATCGTGTACCTCGCGGTGTGGGCACTGCTTGCCCGTTTCTACCGCAGCCAAAGCGTGGTGCAGGATCACGACGGCGATGTGCGGCGAACTCTGCGGATGCAGTGGTGGGCACCGATCGGCATGATTCTCTACGCCTTGACCCAGACCTTTGCCTCGATCGACTGGATCATGGCGATTCAGCCGAAGTGGTTCTCGACCATGTTCGGCGTCTACTGGTTTACGGTGAGTTGCACGGGCTTCTTTGCCGCCATCATTGTGCTGATCGTTTTCCTACGAGCGACCGGGCACGGAACGCACGCCTTTACGCGAGAGCATGTCCATGACCTTGGCAAACTGCTCTTTGCCTTCGGCGTCGTCTTCTGGGCATACATCGGCTACAGCCAGTACATGCTTATCTGGTACGCCAATATCCCGATCGAGACCGAGTGGTTCGCGCCGCGGCAACTTGGTGCTTGGACGTGGGTGTCGTGGCTGCTGATTGTTGGGCACTTCGCTCTGCCATTTCTGCTCCTGCTTTCACGCTGGCCTAAACGGTGGGGTGGCATCTTGGCGATCATCGCCATCTGGATGCTCGCGATGTTCATCGTGGATGTGTATTGGCTGGTGATGCCGGTTGTCCCTGAGGCGGCGCTTGCGACGGCGACCAGTTGGGATCAGCTCCAGAGTGGCGTTGCTGATGGGTCTATCAACATTGGGTGGGACCCATCCCTCTTGAATCTCACCGCAGTCGTTGGCTCACTTGGGCTGATCGTGTGCGGCACATTCTTCTCACTCGGCCGGGCCAGCCTCGCGCCGACCAACGACCCCCGCCTTCCCGAGGCGGCGGCATTCGAGCTGTTCTGATGAGCGACGAGCGACACGCATACGTATCGGGTGAAGCCGAAGATCCCACCAGCGGTCCGACCTGGGTGGTCGGTCTGGCTGGCGCCGTTCTGACCGTCGTGGTCGTTCTGGGGATGACGGCGGTCTACTATGCTGCCGAGCGGGCTGAGACACACCACAAGGTGATGTCCATCCGCTCGCAAGAGGCGCAGCTTCGGCGAGAGGCCGACACCATGGCGCTGATGAATGAGGCCCACTGGGAGCAGTGGACCGATGCCGATGGTGTTCTTGCGGGCGAGCGAACGCTGGTGGTTCCCATGGATATTGCCCGCGACATCGTCAAGAAGAAGTGGGGCGGATCGGGGGACGGTCGCTGACCGGCACGAATGAACGCGATGCTTCGTCCAATTCGTTGTGCCGCGACCTGCCTGATCATCGGCGGGGCCGCACACTCGGCGTCTGCGCAGATTCTGGCCGATGAGTTGCCGGCGGAACTCGACGGCGTGGGAATTGTGCAGCGGCTCGACGCGCCAGTCCCTGCCGATCTGAGTTTCGTCGATCACACGGGCAAGGATGTTGTGCTCGGCGACTTGATTGTGGGCCAACGGCCGATCATTCTGACCCTCAACTACTACAACTGCCCCATGCTGTGCTCGCTGACCCTCAACGGCATGGTGGATGGTTTGCGAGATGTGGATCTGCAACTCGGTGTCGACTATGACATCGTGACGGTCAGCATCAATCCTGAGGAAGGTCCCGAACTGGCGGCCCAGAACCGCAAGGGATACCTCGCCGCGCTCGGGCAGGAAACGCCGGAGGAAGCATGGCCCTTCTTGACCGGCACGCAGAAGAACATCGAAGCACTCGCCAAGGGCGTCGGTTTCGGGTATCGCTTCGATGAGCGGAGCGGCGATTATGCCCATACAGCGAGCATTACCTTCGTGACACCGGACGGGCGCATCTCTAAGTACATGAACGATGTCGTCTTTCCACCTCGGGATCTGCGACTCGCGATGGTCGATGCCTCCCAGGGGCGGATCGGGGGCCTGATCGACACGCTGCTGCTCTTCAACTGCTTTCAGTGGGATCCGGAAGCAGGCAGTTATGTACCGAGTGCCTGGAAGATCATGCGACTCGCGGGAATCATCACGGTGGTGCTCATTGTCGCCGGCGTGCTCATTCTTCATCGAATGGGACGACGTGGTTCACAGGGGGGAACAGGAATGGACCAGACCTACGCCGCTGGGATGAAGCGGACGAATTCAGCCGACCCCAGTGGGCCGGCGCTTCAGACTGGTGGACTGCAGGCATGAGCATGCTTGGATTGCTGGCAACAACCAAACTCGGCGAGGCCACATCTGGCGGTGGTTTCTGGATGCCCGAGAACGCATCGACGACCGCGCCGGCTGTGGATGATGTGTTCTACTTCATCAATAACATCAACTACTTCTTTTTCGCCCTGGTCATCGTGATTCTCGTTTTCTTTGCCATCAAGTATCACGTGAAGCCTTCCGAGCATGTGAACTTCGCCAGCGATGCCCCGACGCACAACACGCCGCTGGAGTTGACGTGGACGGCCATACCGCTGCTTCTTGTCGGTGTGCTGTTCTGGATGGGCATGGACGGGTATCTCCATCTCGCCGACCCACCGGACAACTCCTATCCAGTATCGGTCACGGCGCAGAAGTGGTCGTGGACCTTCGAGCACCCCGAATACGGCGTGACCGAGTCGGCCGAGTTGACGGTGCCACTTGGCCGCCCCGTGCGGCTTCTGATGACGTCTCCGGACGTGCTGCACAGTTTGTATGTGCCGGCGTTTCGCGTGAAACAGGATGTCGTTCCGGGTCGGTATACCAGTCTTTGGTTCGAGGCCACCAAGCCCGGCCAGTACCGCTTGTACTGCACCGAGTATTGCGGCAAGGACCACTCCAAGATGCTCGCGGTTGTCAACGTGTTGCCCGAGAACGAGTTTCAAGATCGTCTTGGCAAACTCGCTCGCGAGTACGAGGACATTGCTGACAAGGACCTGCCGGTCTATGCCTTGACCCGCCTTTACAACCGGTGTGCCTCGTGCCATTCGTTGGATGGCAAGTCTGGCACGGGTCCCTCCTTCCAAGGTTTGTGGGCGCGGACGAAGAACGGCACGACCGTCTTCTCTGATGGCAGCACCCTCAAGGACTACATGGGGCCCGGTGGCGAATTTGAGGTTCCGGAAAATTACCTTCGCGACTCAATACTCAATCCACAGCACAAACTGGTCCAGAATTACCAAGGGTCGATGCCCACATTCAAGGGCCAACTCAAACAGCGGCAGATTGACGCGCTGGTGTTGATGCTCAAGAATCATGACAAGATCGTCGATGCGCAGGGCAATCCCATTGAAGCCCCGAATCTCGATGATGCCGATATCTCCACGGGCACCGGCAAATGACCGTGGAAGGGACGAAGCGATGACGACGATCGATAACACGTCACTCCAAGCACCTGCGCTCGGCGGCGACAACTACTTGACGCATACCCGCGGGTTCCTCTCTTGGATCCTGACGCTTGATCACAAGCGAATCGGTGTGATGTACCTCGTCTCGGTGCTCACCTGCTTCCTGCTCGGCGGCGTGTTTGCGCTGCTGGTGCGGACGCAACTGGTCGTTCCGGACGGGCTTATTCTGAATCAGGACGAATACAACCAGGTGTTCACCATTCACGGTGGCGTGATGGTGTTTCTTGTCATCCTTCCCGGTATTCCGGCGGCACTCGGAAACTTCGTGCTGCCCATCATGCTTGGCGCGAAGGACGTCGCGTTTCCGAGGCTGAACCTCTTTTCTTACTGGCTCTGGGTAGCGGGCGCGGTACTGCTGGTGATCTCCATCTTTGCCGGCCTCGACACTGGGTGGACGTTCTACACGCCTTACAGCATTGATCACGATTCAGCGATGGGCGGCGTGATTCCTGCAGTCAGCGGCGCCTTCATCCTTGGCTTCGCGGGCATCTTTACTGGCATGAACTTCATCGTCACGATTCACCGGCTACGCCCCGATGGGATGACGTGGTTCCGTATGCCGCTCTTCCTGTGGTCGATCTACGCGACAGCCGTCATTCAGGTGCTGGCGACGCCGGTACTCGGCGTCACATTGGCGCTGCTGGCGGTGGAGCGGGCATTTGGCATCGGCATCTTCAACCCGGCACTTGGCGGCGATCCGGTGCTGTACCAGCACTTCTTCTGGTTCTACAGCCATCCGGCCGTGTACATCATGATTCTCCCGGCGATGGGTGTGATCAGCGAGGTCATCGCGGTACACAGTCACCGGCACATCTTTGGATATCACTTCATTGCGTGGAGTTCGATCGCCATCGCAATCTTCTCCTTCCTGGTCTGGGGACACCACATGTTCACCTCCGGCCAGTCGCCGCTGATGAGCGTGATCTTCTCGTTCATTACATTCAGCGTTGGAATTCCATCGGCTGTCAAAGTCTTCAACTGGCTCGCGACCATGTACAAGGGCGCGATCAGTTGGAATACGACCATGCTGTGGGGCATGGGGTTTGTTTTTCTGTTCATGATCGGTGGACTCACTGGGCTGTACCTCGGAACAATTGCGACCGATATCCATCTGCACGACACCTACTTTGTGGTGGCGCACTTCCACTACACCATGATGGGTTCGGCACTTGTTGGCTTCCTCGCGGGACTGCACCACTGGTGGCCGAAAATTACGGGCAAGATGTTCAATGAGAATGCGGGGCGGTTTGCCTTCGTGCTCTTCATGATCGGCTACAACCTGACCTTCTTTACGCAGTTCATGCTTGGCAGCCACGGCATGCCCCGCCGCTACGCAACCTATCCGGCCGATGCCGGATTCCAGATGTACAACATCATCTCGACCATCGGCTCCTACGTCATGGCAATTGCCTTCTTCCTGATGGCGGGTTACTTGATTGCCTCGATCTTCAAGGGGCGAAAGGCCGCTGCGAACCCATGGGGTGGCCGCAGCTTGGAGTGGCAATGCTCTTCGCCGCCGCCACATGACAACTTCTCCGAGCAGCCAGCGGTCGGCGACTGTTACGACTTCTCGGTTCTTCGGTGGGATGAGGCGACCAATGGTTATGTTTGGCGAGAGGATGTTGCCCATCCCGGCCATGATGTGGAGCACGCTTGATGTCATCACACGACCACGAACAAACCGCCGTCGGGCACATCATCCCGATCAGATTGCTGGTTATCACCTGCATCATCCTGCTTGCGCTGACGGCGGTGACGGTGTGGGTCGCAAAGCTCGACTTTGACATCATCCGGATGGGCGAGATGACCATTATTGTGGCGATGGGTGTTGCTGTCATCAAGTGTACGGTCGTCGCGCTGATCTTCATGCACCTGAGATGGGATCGTTCGTTCCTCGGTTTCGTGTTCATCGCTGCGATTCTCTTTGTCGGCGTGTTCATCGGCTTGGCGCTTCTGGACACCACCGAGTATCAGCCATCTATGATTCCCGGCGATACGCCCGCGGTGCAGTTGAAACTCGATGCGCTCAACGCCGCGGCGGCTGCCAGCGAACATGAGCCCGCGAGCCACTGAGACGTCTGATGCGAGGCGCGAGGGAGCTCGCGATGTCTACGAGCACGACGTCGACCGCGTGAAGGCAGGCTCGATCGGCCTCTTGCTGTTACTTGTCACGCTCGGCATGCTTTTCGGCGGGTTGGTACTCGTGGTGTTGGTGGTGCGAGTGGGTGATGAGGCGTGGCCGCGGGATCTTCCTCATCTGCCGTGGCAGATCTGGGTAAGCACCGCAGCACTTTTCGCGACGAGCATTTCCTTTGCAGAAGCCGTGGCTGCGATGCGTCGTGATTCCGACGCCGGCATTCGCCTGGCGCTGGGGACTGCCGGGCTCATGGTGATCATCTTCACCTGCATGCAGGCATGGGCCTGGCTGGACTGGTATGAACTGATGCCCGCCCTTGAAACCGCCACGCAGCAGCACCGCATCGGCGTCATGGGATTCTGGATCTTCAGCACCCTGCACATCGCCCATGTCCTCGGTGGCCTCATCCCGCTGGGCATGGTCGCCTGGTACGCCATCTTCCGCACCTGGACCGTCTCCCGCCACGGCCTCCTGCGACACACCGCCACCTACTGGCACTTCCTCGACGCCGTCTGGGTCGTCCTCCTCCTCACCATGCTCGTTGTCCTCTAACCAACCGCCGGTCACTTTATATCGTTGTCACACCACAAGTTACAAAACCGCGTTTTTGGAACCCCTTGTCACACAACGAGATAAAGTGACCGGCGGTTGCCCCCCGCTCTACTGCCCCAAAAAGCGGCATTGGAGGCTTGGACCGCCGGTCACTTTATCTGCTTGCTATAACCGAAGTTGCGCATGCGGCATCTTTGCAAGCCGTTGTCTTGCAACGAGATAAAGTGACCGGCGGTCGGGGCTATTCG
>CAYYGU010000002.1:0-11089 GCA_964471525.1 uncultured Isosphaeraceae bacterium | reverse complement strand
CGAGATAAAGTGACCGGCGGTCGGGGCTATTCGGGGCGTTCGGGGGCGGTGAGGAGGGGGGTGAGCGTGCCGTCGGGGGTGAGGGTTGTGGAGAGATCGTCGGGTGTGCCGTGCAGGCCGTCGGGGCCGGGGCTGATCAGTCTGGCGATGCCGTCGGCGGGATCGAGGTCGAGCACCGTGATGCCGATTGGGTTCCCCCAGCCATCGCTTGGGGCGGGTGCTGCGAAGAGGGCTGCGATGTGGTCGTCGGTGTCGGCCAGCCGCGCCGCTGTGGAGGTTGCCCAGGCAGACATCGACTTGGCGGTTTGGGTTCGTTTCGCCTCGTTGGCGGCGTCGCGCATGGGATTGGACTTCTTCCGCTCCGGGTTCAGGCCGAAGCGGCTGCCTTCGATCTTGGGCGGATAGCGGTTGTCGGATCGGTCCACATCTGCCAGTTCGTCGTTTGGGTCGAGCAGCACGTGGTCGATGGCCTTGTCTCTGATGAGCATCTTCGCGGCGCGGCGGTGATCGCTTCGCCACAGGTCCGCAGGCAGCATGATGTCTTCGATTGTGCCGTCTTCGTAGACAAGGCGAAGCGGAAGTGGCATGACGAGTCCGCCATTGGAGTTGAAGCGGATGATATGGAAGAGGGCATCGGTTTCGAGAAGCGAGCGGTCGTCTTCATCCAGTTCGCCAAGCAGTTTCTGCCACGATCGCTCATCGGCTGGGGTGACGTCGTGCGACTCGAACGTGCTGTAGAAGTCGATGAGATCGGGGAACCGGTCCACTCTGCGGCTGGTTTCGGTGTTCCGCAGCTCGGTGACGGTAGTCGGCTCGTCGCGGTCCTGCTCAGCTTTGTCGGCAGCCTTGCTGATCGCGGGCTCGCCACTGCTGACACGCCATGTTTGCACATCCTCGACGCCCATGTCGACTGGCCGCGTGTCATAGAACCAACCCCGCCAGAACCAGTCGAGATCACGGCCGCTCGCGTCTTCGATTGTCCGGAAGAAGTCCGCAGGTTCCGGACGTTTGAAGGCCCAGCGTTGTGTATAGGCATGCATGGCGTGGTCGAAAAGATCGCGACCGACGACGGTCTCACGCAGAATGTTCAGCGCTGTAGCCGGCTTTGCATAGGCGTTGTTTCCGAATTGCAGAAGGTCTTCACTGGCGGTCATGATGGGGCGAGTGTGTTCGACATCGCTCATGTAGCCGGCGATCGAGCGAGGCAGTGCGCGGCTTCTTGAGTAGTCTTCCTCCCAACTCCGCTCGGCGAGGAACTGGTGGTAGGAGTTGAGCCCCTCGTCCATCCAGGTCCACTGCCGCTCGTCGCTGTTGACGATCATCGGAAACCAGAAGTGTCCGACTTCGTGGATGACGACCGAAATCAAGCCGTACTTGGCCCGCTCGGTCCATGTGCCATCATCCTCAGGTCGGGGACCATTGAAGGTCATCATCGGATACTCCATGCCGCCGCCGACGAGGCCGTTGACCGACCACGCGACCGGCCACGGATAGGGCATGGCAGTCCGCGAGTAGGACTCAAGCGCATGGGCGACCGCATGAGTCGAGTATTTGTCCCACAAGCCATCAGCCTCTTTGGGCCACATCGACATTGCCATGACGGTCTCGCCGCTGCCGCCGGGTATCTGAACGCCCATGGCATCCCATGCGAAGGCAGGGGAGGTGCTGAACGCAAAGTCGCGGACATTGGTGGCCTCGAAGTTCCACGTGTTCTCACCCGTCGGCGCCGCCGCGACCAAGTCGTCCGATTCTTCTCGCGTCACGATCATGATCGGTGTGTCTGATGCCCGGGCTTCCGCAAGGCGGTTCCGCTGCGCCGGTTCCAACACATCTCTTGGGTTCGTCAATTCGCCCGTTGCGCCAACGAGAAATGTGTCCGGAACGGTGATACTGACGTTGTAGTCGCCGAATTCAAGCGTGAATTCACCCCGGCCAAGGAACGGCCGCGTCTGCCATCCGTCGTAGTCGGTGTAGGCGGCAAGCCGGGGGAACCACTGGGCGATCTGGTACAGCGTGCGACCATCATCAAATGTTTCATAGCCGCTGCGGCCGGCGATTTCATCCGGCACGATGGCCCCGGTCCAGTCGATTTCAAAGCGTTGTGTCTCACCGGGATTCAGCGGTGTTGGAAGATCGATCCGCATCATTGTGCCGTCGATGACAAACGGCAGCGGATTTCCACGATCATCCGCGATGCGATTGATATGCATTCCACCATGAAACTCGGCGCGGCCGAGGTGCCGGCGGAGTCCATCGAATGACATGCCGTGTTCGAGATTTGGCGCCGTCGTAGCCAATTGCCCGCGAGCGTCGGGTCGGAAGCGGTTCTGGTCCAACTGCACCCACAACCAGTGCAGCGTGTCGGGGCTGTTGTTGTGATACGTGATGTGTTCGTGACCATCCAGCGTGTGGGCCACCGGGTCAAGCCGGACCGCGATCTCGTAGTCCACTTGTTGCTGCCAGTAGTCCGGCCCGGGCGCGCCGCTGGCGGCGCGGAAGCGGTTTGGCGAAGGAAGCTCGGCATCGTCGAGCCGGGCGAATGGATCTTCGCGCGGAAGCAGACGCTCGGGCCGCCACGGGCGGTCATTCGGGTGCGCCGAAACCACAGCGGTCAGTGACAGTGCCAGCAGCATGGGTGAGCGCATCGCTTCCTCCTTGAGAAGCAGTTACCGTAGCAGACACCCTTCGTGGTCGAGTCAGGGGCAGGGTCCAAAGGCGCTCACGACGTAGAGGACGTCATTAACATCAACGACGCCGTCCCCGGTCATGTCCGCCGGGCATCCCTCACAGTCACCCCATGCATCGAGGACGGCAAGAATCTCATTCGTGCCGATCTGCCCGTCGCCGTCCAGATCGCCGGGGCACGGCTGATCCGAACAGTCCACAGAGAGAATTTCGACATTGTCCACGGCGGCTTCGACGCGGCTTTGCTGCCCGAGATCCTGCGCAATGAACCGAATGCGGAAGGCATCGTTTGGCGTGAAATCGCTCAGTTCAAGAAGCGAGTGCTGCTCGGTCAACCAGATGCCATCGGTCTCGGGCCCGGTGGGCCCGACCTGCCGCACGGTGCGCCACGTTCCACCATCATTGTCGGACACTTGAATGTCCAGCGCATCGTCCTGTCCCGTGCCGTTGTTGCGTTGGTTTCGGTACCAGAAGCAGAAACCCACATGGCTCGCACCCGTCGCGTCGAGTCGCTCCGAGGTCAGAATGGTCTGTCCATCATCGACATCACTTTGTCCGGGCACATTGTCGGTCAGCCAGCACCATCCGGCGGTGTCATCACAATCGGTCTGCGGACGAGCATTGCCGCCGATCGGGATGCCGCGTTCCCACTGCCCATCTGAGGCATCCCCACTGACAGTCCAGCCCGTGTCGGTCGAGGCGTCGTCGTACCAGGTGGTTTCCGGATCGGACCACGCCGACAGTGCGGTGTAGAACTCATCCGGGGCCGACGCGGGAACGAAGACACTCTCGTCATCCATCGTCTTGAGCCAGAGGTAGAAGTTCACGTCCCGCCCGCATTCTGCCACGGGGAAGTGCGCCATGAAGTCGCCACCACCCAGATCCTCGATGGGATAGGCCGTGGTGAGGTTGCCAACTCGAACCATGAGATTGGCGGTGCCGGGTTGGTACTCACCGAGCAGGTTGTCGATCCTGACGGCCATGTCTGTTGATCCATCCGGCGCAATACGGGTTGGTGTGCCATTCGGGAAGGACACATCGAGCCACGCGATTGGCGGCACATCGATGCCATGGGCGCCAAAGCCAGCCTTGATCGAATCGTAGTGGGGCGATCCGTTGGTGATATCGCCATCATCATCGTCAAGGGTGACGAAATCGATCGCGATCGCATCATCGATGGCCGAGCCGGTGTGCAGCAGGATGCTGTTGATCGTGAGATCCTGAATGATCTGATCGGCCTCGAGTGGGACCGTCGCGCGAAGTGCTTCCCACGTATCCCAGACGCATCCAGAGATCAGTTGACCGCACGCATGAATCTCGCTGCCACACGTGGAGCATGCGGTCGAGGAGTACTGGCAGGTGTTGTCGGCATTGCGAATTCCGCTGATGCAGTTGCCTGCAAAAAACCCTGGGGCCATCACGGTATCGCCTGTCATGATGAGCCCGATGCAGTCGGCCATGCCTTCGCCGTATTCGCCCTGCCCGGACCCGGCGACCGCGACAAGATGGTGGCCGTATTCGTGGTAGACCACATGGCCGAAGGCGGTGTTGTTGCAGCCGCCGCCTGACTGGTAGAAATTGATGGAGGAGTAGTCGTAGTACGCGTTGCAGGTGCTGGCGAGATTGACGTTGACGGGAAACTCTGCCTGAGTACCAATGGTCGGGAATGAAGGATTGACCGCGAGGGTGAAATCCCGCACATCATTTGAGTCACGGAAGGCGACCGATTGGGCCATAATCAGTTCGGTTTGATCTTCGTTGTGCAGCAGTTGTATGAAGTCGCCATCCTCGGCGTCCGCTTCGACCGTCGCGTCGTCGCCGACATCGTTGTTGACCGAGAACCACGGGCCGCGGAGCGGCGAGAGCACAGTGACTGGGCCAGTTGCCGTCGTTGTGAACATTCCATCCGCATCCGTCACAACGGTGTCGCCGCCAACGCTTACATACGCATGAGCAAGCGGCTGCGTCACGGTGTCGTCGCACTCCCAGGCGCTCCAACCGTCGTTGACGCGAGCCTCGACGATTCCGCTGATATCGGCCTGCGCGAGTGTCGCGATCGATGACGGGCTGGGGCCGCAGTGGAGGATGCGATCTTCATCGTGCAGCACGCCACCAGACACCGCGTCGATGACCAATCGGCGCTTTGCGTAATCACGCTCGCCAACGGTCCCCCGGACGGCAGTGACTTCAATGGCAAGCCGTGGACTCATGCTGTCGGGGCCGGCCCCGGCGAAAACGACTGATCGCGGCGCAGGGGAAACCGTAGCGCGTGGTCCAAGCAGCCGCGTGGCCGCACTCTGCGCCAGCGTGTTCACCGCGGATCGCGACGGCGCCGTCGGCGGTGTCCATCCTTGAAGCGATCGAAGATCGGAAGCTGCCAGCACGAGCTCGTTGTCTTGGTTGGTTCGAACCAGAAGTCGCAGCGAGGTGTCGAACACGGGAATCCCGCCAGCATGTTGCGTGTAGAAATGGCGCGTGAAACGCGGCAGCCCCGTGTGGGGATCGTGCATCATCGGGATGAGGGCTGGATCGGCACTCAGCGAAGTTGAATCAACGCCCCAGACATCTGCGTGCGCGTCGAGAAACCGTGAAACACTTTCGTGTGAAGTACGACCCCGCGCCAGCACGTCGCCAAAGACGCGGTCGATGCGGCCGTCCACGGCGTAGTGGATTTGCGCTCCGGGGGCGGCGGCTTTCAGGTCATTCAGGGCGAGTTCTGGGGTGGCGGCAAGGGCAACGGCCAGCGCGATCAACATGTGGGCTTCCTCTCTCGACGGCCGCGCATGGGGCAACAACTGCGGGGCGGCACTCCATCACCCTACTCCAAGGCCACCGCGATCCTCCCCTGAAACATCAGGGTTTTGTGGGATCCAAGCCCAGCGCGTGGGCGGCGTGAAAGAGGGCGTGCCGTATCGTCGTCCCGACTGGTTGGCTCGCGATCTCGATCCGCGGTGGAGTGCCGGCGGCAGAGAGGGCCAAGGTGGCGGCATCAGGATGCTCGCCGATCAGTTCTTCCGTAAGCAACACAGGCTCGAGCGGGTCGCGGTTCAGCAGAAGTACAGGCTCTTTCGCCGCTGGACCGCCCTGGGGAACGGGAGTGTGAAACATCAGATCCGAGTTGAGATAATACGTCGCCGGATCGCCGTGTTTGTACCGCTTCGCGAGCGAAGGGACGGCAGCGGCCACCGTCGTATCGGGGTGCTCGTCCATCCACGTGGCCCAATCGGTGAACCGCAGCGGCACTGTCTCAAGGCTCATCTTCGGTCCGGTGATGGAACTTCCCAGAAGTTGGGAGATGATCGCTTCGCCTCCGACTTCACCGTCTTCGCGCCGAATGTACATCGTTTGATTCCCACCAGCGACCAGCCCTGTGATGCCGAAGAGACGGGGCTGCCCGTCCACACGGCGATCGAACACGCGCGGCGATGCCGAAGGCCAGTGCCACGTGACGGCAATCGGCACGCCGCCAAGTTCGTCGTGAATGATTTCATGGACGTGCAAGATAGACAGCGGGTACGCGCGGCTCTCATCGCCGATCGCAACACCAACGACGGCATCATCCGAAACGAGATAGCGACTTCGCGTGGCGGCGACATCGACGACATCGCTGGCCGTTCGGATTCCCGCCGGCGCATCGAGCACCGGCACCATGTCGCGGTGGAGCATGGCGGCTTCGAGTACAGCGGTCTTCGGGAGCCGCATATCCGAGAGATCAAACTCATAGGACGACAGCGTCTGTCCGTCACCCGGCGGGCGATTGACCATCTTGAGTACGGCCGGCGCGAGCGCCCACGCGAGCAGCGTGCCGAGCATCATGGCCGCCACGATGAGCACCCAACCACCTTCTCGTACTGCTTGGTATACGCGGCTCATGGTGTGGTGGGCTCCAGGATGATGACCAATTCGCTCACTTGCGGGATCCGATCAAACACCATCGCCAGCAGCAGGAGCGGCAGGTACAGCAGGCTTGCAAGAAAGGCTCCCTTGGCGGATTCTCGCGATCGATACCGGTAGAAACGCACCGCCTTCCACGCAAACCAGATTCCGATCAGGACCGCGAACACTGCATACGCAACGCCCGCCATGCGGAAGGAGACAACCAGCAGCGACAGCGGAACCAAGAGGACGGCTGCAACCAGCGTACCTTGGCACACCGCGTGTTCGCCGCCCTTGACCGATGGCAACATGCGAAAGCCCGCCCGCTCATATTGATCGCGGTATAGCCACGCGAGCGAGAGAAAGTGCGGGAGCTGCCACAAGAAGAGAATGGCCGCAAGTGTCCAGCCACCGATATCCAGTTGATCGCGAACGGCCACCCAGCCGATGAGCGGTGGAATGCTGCCCACCACGGCGCCGACCAGTGTGTTGAGCGTCGAGCGTGGCTTCAATGGCGTGTAGGCCAGCACGTAGATCAGCAGCGTCAGCAGCGCGAGCCCTGCTGCGAACAGGTTGACCAGCAGGGCCAGCATGGCGACGCCCGCATAGGCCAGCAGCATCGCCACAACCCAGCCATGCGCGGGGCTGAGATGTCCCGCCGGCAGTGGACGCGTGCGGGTGCGATCCATCATCGCATCACGCCGTGTTTCAATGACTTGATTGATGGCGTTTGCCGCCGCGGCGCAGGCGAGGGTGCCGATGACGGTCCATAGAAGCAGCAGCCAGTCGACCATCGGCCCGCTCGCCATGATGCAGCCGACACCCGCAGTCAATACGACGAGCAGGCTCAACCGGAGTTTGATCAGATCCGCGTACAGGCTGAGCAAGCCTGTGGACGAATCCTGGGTGGAATTGGCGGGGGTGGTCGCTGTGTCGGGCATGAGAGAAAACCTGCGCGGCGTGGCGCCGCCGGGCGAGCGGTCTAGTATACGTCTCCACCGCAGCGCACTAGGGTAGGAGTGAGGGACGTGGCAGCATCAACAGGAACACACAAAGGCACATCACCCGGCGTCGCATGCTCGCGGCTCGGCGGCGCGAGCCGCATTCTGGCTGCTGGCTTTGGCGCCACGACCTTGATGTGGTTGTTCAGTTACCTCGCCATCCTGATTCCGAGTGCTGCCGTCGGAGAGTTCTTGTTTGGGCTGGCGATTCTGTCGCTTGTCGGTGGTGGCTGGGTCGCAGGCCGCGGCGATCAGGGCTTGGATGCCGCCTTCCCTTCGCTCGTGCGGGGGGTTCTGGTGGGATTCGTGTCTGCCATGCTCAACCTTCTTGTGGTCATCAGCCTGCTCCGCAGCGAGATGGCGGGCGGTGTCGGATGGATCATCGGCATTCTGCTTGGGTGCCTGGTGGCTGGTGGTATTGGCGGGCTGATCGGTTCGGCCACGAAGCCGTGGCGAACAGATGGCAACTGGCTCACCGTTTTCTGCTGGGTTGCCGCGGGGCTGACGTTCTTCATGATTGTCACCGGCGGCGTTGTGACCGGCTTCGAGGCGGGGCTGGCCGTGCCTGATTGGCCCAATTCCTACGGGCACAACATGCTGCTCTATCCACTCTCCGAGATGGTGGCCGATCCCGACAGCGGCGTGTTCTTCGAGCATGCGCATCGGTTGACCGGGATGTTTGTCGGCATGACCGCAATCGTGTTGTGCATCATCCTGTGGATGGGTGACACGCGGACGTGGGTCGGCATGCTCGGCCTGCTTGTGCTGGTGCTCGTGATTGCGCAAGGCGTTCTGGGCGGCTTGCGGGTGACGGGCGTGTTGACGCTGAGCCAAGACGCGGTGGATCTTTCACCGAGCACCATGCTCGCCATCGTGCATGGCGTGCTGGCGCAGGTCGTGCTGGCGATCATGGCGGTGGTGGCGGCGGTGACCAGTACGCGGTGGCGGCGGGGCGAACTTTCGATCGGAAGCGGCCGACTGGCAACCGATCGCCAACTTGCGGTGGTACTGCTGGTGTGCCTGCTCATTCAACTCATTCTCGGCGCCGCCTATCGTCACCTCGGTACCGACCTCGGAACTCGGGCGCCCGCGGCAACGCATGCCTTGCTGGGACATATTGTGATGGCGGTGCTTGTGGTAGTGATGGGCGTATTCGTCGGGCTTCGGGGTGCGAGCATGGAAGGACGGGACCCAGTCTTTGTCTGGCTCGGCCGCACGGTGCTGATCAGCATCGGTCTTCAGATCCTGCTTGGAATCGGCGCCGTGGCGGCCGTGTTGCAGCGGCCTGAAGCTGGGAATACCGCCGACGTACCTGCGTGGGAAGTGCTGCTCACCAGCGCCCATCAGGCCAACGGCGCGGTGCTGCTTGCGGTCAGCCTGCTCATGGTGGCGTGGTATCAACGTGTGCCGAGCGAGGCATGAGCGAGCGGCCATTCGATCTTGAGCCGGTTGACCTTCCCAAGCCTCCCGATGTCCCAGGGATCGTGAATATGCTCGAGTCGGCGGACGAAGCGATTGACCTGGCGCTGCGTGATGTGTTGGAACTGGCCGACGTGGCCGTGGGGGAGCGTGGGCGATTCGATTTGGCTGTGTCGGGCGATCCACAACTCGATGCGGTGTGGCTTCGAATGATGCTCGATCCGGATCTTCGGACCTTTCCGTGGCACGCGACCCACTTGTGGTTCTCTGATGCACGTGGGGCGGCCGAATCGGTCCGTGGCAGATTGCAGGAGGCGCTCATTCTGCCATCCGGACTGCAGGAAGATCATGTCCATCCACTTTCCGGCGAGCCCACCCACACGATGCGAGACGAACTCGAGCAGCGGCCGCTCGATGCGGCCATGCTTGCCGTTGCAGCCGATGGCGATGTGGTCGAACGCCTGCCTGCCGCCGAGATCGAGCGAGCCACTCTTCTGAGCATTCTGGCGATCGGCCACACGGGCGTCGAAGGGCTGCACAAACTTGGTGGTGACCACGCGGCGGCATGCATCGGACGGTTCCAAGGAAAGCTCCGCTGGTACGTGGGCTGATTCGATCAACCTTGTGAGAGGTACTCCTCAAGCAAGACCAAGGCCGCCATGGCATCGTTCCCGTGGGTTGTTGATTGACCACGAAGCCTCATGTCGGCTTCGAAGGATGTGAGCCGCTCATCCTGAAAGTGAACCGGCAGGCCCGTGCGAGACGCGACCTCCTCGCCGAACGATCGACTGATCGCCGCCCGCGGCCCTTCTGTGTTATCCATATTGAGTGGAAGACCGATCACGATGGCATCGGCGGCGTGATCGGTGGCGGCTGTACACACGGCCTGCAGGAGCGCATCGCCTCGCGGCACATGCAGCGTCTCGATCGGAAAGACCGTGCCGGTTTCGGTGTCTCCGCTGGCCAGCCCGGTTCGCTTGTCCCCGAGATCAACGGCGAGCAGTCGCATGGCTTACTGCCACGCCTCGTCGATGATGCCATGCAGATCCTTCACCCGCTGCACCTGATCGGCAGGGCAGACCAGCGTCGCGCCAGGCGTATGCACGACCACAAGATCGTGGCAGCCGACCGTTGCGATGAGGTGCTTCGGGTCTTCGCTGACACTGATCACGTTGGTGGAATCGAGGTGCGAGGCAGCACCGAAGGATCGGTTGCCGTGGTCGTCAGCGTGCATGGTTTCCCCTGCCGCCGACCAACTTCCCACATCGAGCCACTGTACGTCCATCGGTACTGTGCAGACTTTGATGTGCGCATCTCGAGACGCGGGTTCCATGATGGCGTAGTCCACGCTGATCTTCGGTAGCGTTGGATAGACGGTCTGCAACGCATCCATTCGCGACGGTTGATCCCACGCGTTCGCGATCTCCCGCATGCCAGCGGCGGATTCGGGCGCAAACCGCTCAAGTGCTTCCAAGAACCCGCGTGCAGAGAATACGAACATTCCCGAGTTCCACTTGAAGCACCCCGACGCCAGATAGGAGGCCGCGGTGTCCTCGTCCGGCTTCTCGACGAAGCGGACTGTTTCGCACGCCGGTTCGTGGCCCGCGATCGGCTCACCCAATTCGACATATCCAAAGCCGGTTGCCGGAGAGGTCGGCTCGATTCCAAAGGTCACCATGCGGCTGGCGTCCCCTTCGACGAGCGAGAATCCGGTCCGAAGGCACCGTGCAAATGTGTCTTGTGGCGTGATGAGATGATCGGCCGTCAGCACGGCGAAGACGGCGTCCGGGTCGACCTTCTGCAGCACCGCTGCGGTCAGCGCGACCGCGTTGACGGTATCTCGGGGGCAGGGTTCGCCGATCACGTGTTCGCCGTCGAAGCCGCTGAGTTCATCCAGAATGAGATCGCGGTGCTGCTCGCCGGTGCAGATCCACTGCTGCTCGGGAGGAACCAGCCCGTCGAGCCGAGCGGCTGCGTGCCACAGCAGGCTTTTGCCTTGCACCAGCGGGATCATTTGCTTGGGCCGGCCGCCTCGGCTCATCGGCCAGAGCCGCGTGCCGCTGCCGCCCGCCATGATCATCGCGTGTCGCATGGCGTGCAGGGTAATG
>CAYYGU010000001.1:44087-67091 GCA_964471525.1 uncultured Isosphaeraceae bacterium | reverse complement strand
CATGGTGGAAGCGGATGTGACACACACCGCGACCGACAACAACTCACTTTGCTCCCTTGCATTGAATGGAGTGCTCCGACGGTCGGAGTGCTCCGTTCACTTTTGGCCGACCGCTCCCGCTTCTCGTGGGCGACTCCGCTCGTGCCGGAGCCAGGGGGGCCTCAAGACGCTTCGGCTGCTTCGATCTTGATGGTGGTCTTGGTGTCGGGTGCTGCGGCCTCATCTTCCGGGTAGGCGATGCGGCCGTGGTGGATGGCTCCGACTCTGGCGAGGATGGCTTCCTTGACCTTGCTGAGTTCGGCCAGCGTGAGGGGGCATTGATCGAACTGGCCGTCGAGCAGTCGCTTCTCGGCGAGTTCGTGTACGAGGCCCTCGATCTGGGCGGGGGTCGGCTCGTTCATCGCTCGCGTGGCACTCTCGACGCAGTCGGAAAGCATCAAGATGGCTGCTTCCTTTGTCTGTGGCCGGGGACCCGGGTAGCGGAACTCCACCTCCTGCGGCGACTCCTTGTCGCCAGCTTCCTCTGCTCGCTGCTTGGCGGCGTGGTAGAAGTACTCGACGAGGGTCGTGCCGTGATGGGACTCGATGAAGTGGACGATCGCGCGAGGGACGCGATACTCGCGAGCCAATTCGATGCCATCCTTCACATGGCCGATGATGACCAGCAGGCTCATGGCGGGGCTGAGGTTGTCATGCCGGTTCTCGCCGCCTTGTTGGTTCTCCACGAAGTACTGCGGCTTGTGCATCTTGCCGATGTCGTGGTAGAGGCCGCCCACATAGACAAGCAGTCCGTCGGCCCCGATGGCCTCGGCAGCCGCCTCGGCGATACTCGCCACTTGCAGGGAATGGTCGTAGGTGCCCGGGGCTCGCTGTTGAAGTTCCCGCAGCAGCGGGCGGCGTGGGTCACGCAGCTCGGCCAGCGTCATACCGGTGGTGATGTGGAAGACCCGCTCGATGCTCGGCAGGATGCCAAGTACCAGGAAGCCGACACAGAGTGCCGCAGCGGCTGCCTGTGCAGCGTCTGCGAGGACTTGCAGAATCGCATCGGCGACCGAGGGATACTCGATCATCCCCAGCACGATGGCGCCCCCAGCCGATACCGCAGCAGCAATAAAGGAGGCGCGAATCAAACAGGCGCGGCTGCGAACTTCGTGGAGCTGGGCGATCAGGGTTCCAGCGCCGGCCATCAACAGAATGAACCAGCCGATGCTCTCGCCGAAGGCCATGGTGATGATCGCAGCCTGAATGGCCGCAACGGCGACGGCGAGTCGCTGGTCGTAGGAGAGTCGCAGAATGGTGGCCGCAAGAAGAAGGGGCCCGAGCGAGGCTGCAAGTTTGAGCGAAGGTACATCTGCGGTGACAAGCACCGTAATGGCGAGCATGGTCGCGACGAGCAGGCAGATGGCGATGAGCCGGAGGGTGTTGCGGGCGATTCGCCGATGGGTCATGGCGGTGAAGCCGGCAAGGAAGATCGAGAGTGCCGCGAGCAGCAGGCCGATGCCGATGCGCGGAATCCACCGAGCGGTCCAGGAGGCGGTCGCGGTGAAGACTCGGGCCTCTCGCACGGCCTCGTCGTGCTGCAGCGGCGTGATGGACTCGCCCGGTCGGTAGATCACCTCGCCAGCGGCATGTTCGATCATGACCGGCTCGACGCCCTCGGCGGCTTGATTTGCAAGCGTGTCGGTCTGCGCCCGGTCGAGCAGCAGGGAGGGCCGGGCGTCACGGGCAATTCGAGTCGTGACGATCGGTACGATTGATTCGGGATACCCCGCTCGTCTGACGATTTCACGCAATCGCGGCGGGATCACGCCGTCATCCATGCTTGTGACGTTGAGCGGCTCGCCGCGAAGCGGCCGCTCGAAGGTGCCGCCCGGCAGGCCGAGTGCGCGGTTGGTGGCGGCTTGCGTCGAGAACAACTGGAAGGTCTCAGGGTCGAGAATGGGCGCTTGGATGAGTGCCTGCTGAGTCAGCGAATCGGTCCACTTCGACCACGCGTCGGTAGGGCCGCCTGGCCCGGCGAAGGGCTTGATTGCGGCGAGTTTCGCTTCGTCCAGATTGAAGTCCTTCTTCAACTCATCCGCCACTGCGGAGAGCGAGTCGGTGGCCGCGACAGCGGTCGGCAATCCCAAGAGCGACGAGTGCAGCCGGTCAAGCGACGTGGCGTTGGGAACATAGATGAAGGGAGCGTCGGCCCGCGTTTCGTCGCGGCGAGTCTTCGTCGCTGGGACGTTCTCGATGCGGTAGTCCAAGCGGGTCAACTTCGCATGCCGAGCAATAAGCCCCGGATAGGCATAGACCTGTTCACGAGCCCAGCCGACCAGAAGGCTGGCACAAATCAAGAAACCGAAAATGATCAGGGCCGAGCGAATGAACTCGGGCCGCCTGATCGCCGCCTTGAGATCCGCCGTGGGCCGGGGGATATTCCGGCGGATCTCTTGCCGCCGCTGCTCGCTTCGACCGCCGGTCTTGGACTTGTTGGAGGTATTCATGGATTCGGTCCGTGACTCAGTGTACCCCTCATGGGGGGCTGGTCGTGGTAGGCTCCATGTCGACATATCCCCCCGCCGAGGACCACATCGAATGCCCTTCGTCGCCAAAAAACGCCTGCTGTGTGTCTTCCTGCTCGCCTGGTCGGGATGCGCAAAAGACGCAGGAACGCCTGCCTCGCCGGTTCAGGTCTCGCTGAGCGACGCAGAGGCGATGGAGGTTCGGAGCGTCTTGCGGGAGGGCCTTCCTTCTGAGGGGGGGCCACCCCTGACGCTGCTGCCAGCATCAGGGGTTCGATGGAGTGATGTCACGCGGGCGGTGCGATCTGCAGGGGCCGACCCTGACATCCTGTGCGCGGTTGTTCATTCTGATCTTGGAGACACGACCGGGACGATCCAACTTCGCACCGCCGAGGGGTGGCCGGTCGTTGTGCGTGTGCACCGCGGCGAGGGCCGCATCGGGTTTGACGTGGAGGTCGGGCCGTATCCCGCCCATGCTGACGCGAAGGCGGAGGCTCGGAGGCTCGAAGCAGCGATCATGACATCGCTGCGGGAATGGGGCAGAAAGCCAGAACTTCCGTCCTAACTTCAGGGCGATTGCGGCAAAGCCGCGTGGAAATTGGTTGCCATCTGGAACTGATGCGCCGCTCGCAGCAGCGCATCTTCACCCAAGACCGGACCCTGAAGTTGCACGCCCACCGGCAGGGGGACACCCTCGGTATCGGTCGTGCCACACGGAATCGACACGCCACACGTGCCAGCGATGTTGGCGGTGACGGTGTATTTGTCGCAGAGGTACATCGAAATCGGATCGGCGCGCGAGCCGAAGGTGAAGGCGACCGACGGCACGGTTGGTCCGAGCAGCAAGTCAACGTCTGCGTAGATGCGGGCGTACTCATCGTGAATGAGCCGTCGAACTTGCAGCGCCCGCGTGTAGTAGGCGTCGTAGTAGCCAGCGCTCAGGACATAGGTGCCGAGCATGATCCGCCGCCTTGTTTCGGGCCCGAGCCCTTCGCTTCGACTCGCCGCGTAGAGGGCTTCGAGTCCTTCGCCAGTGTCATCGGCGCGGCGGCCGTATCGGATGCCATCAAACCGGGCGAGGTTGCTCGACGCTTCGGCAGGGCCGAGGACGTAGTAGCACGCGATTCCAAGTTCGGTGGTTTCGAGGTTGACGGGCTTGACCTCGCAACCGAGTTCTCGGAAGACGTCTGCGGCGTGCTGCACGGCATCGTTGATCGCCGGATCGTTGTCGTCCGAGAGATGCTCGGTTGGGATACCGATGCGAAGTCCATCCAGCGATCCTTGAAGGCTCGCAACGCCGCCCGGCTGCGGGGCCGATGCCGAGGTGTCGTCGCGGGGATCTTCGCCAGCCAGTACCTGAAGCATCAAGGCCGCGTCGGCGGCATCTCTGGTGAAGGGGCCGATCTGGTCCATGCTTGGCGCGAACGAGACGAGCCCCCATCTGCTGATTCGCCCACCCGTCGGTTTGAGTCCGGTGATGCCACAGAATGCCGCAGGTTGGCGGATGGACCCCCCCGTATCGCTTCCGAGGGCGCACGGAACCAGCCCTGCTGCGACCGCTGCGGCGCTGCCGCCGGAAGAACCGCCAGGTACACGGCTGAGATCCCACGGGTTGTGCACCGGGCCATCGGCGCAGTACTCGGTCGATGAACCCATCGCAAACTCATCACAGCGGGTTCGCCCGAGCAGCACGGCGCCGGCGCCGCGAAGCCGCTCGGTGACGGTGGCGTCATACGGGCTGACGAAGTCTTCGAGGATGCGTGATCCACAGGTCGCCGGCTCGCCAGCGACCATGATGTTGTCCTTCAGGGCGATGGGAACGCCCGCCAGTGGGCCCGGGGACTCGCCTGCTGCGATGCGGGCGTCGACGTCGGCGGCCATGGCTCGCGCCGTGCTTTCGCGGACATCTTGGAAGCAGTTCAGATCGCCGTCACGGGATGCGATGCGTTCGAGCCGCTCTTCGAGGACAGCGGTGGCAGTCGTTTCTCCAGCGGCAACCCCTGAGGCGATCTCGCACACCGTTTCAGGATGGCTCACGCGGCACCCCCGCCATCGAGCACCTTTGGCACGGCGATGAAGTCGCCCTCCCGGTCGGGTGCCATCGATCGCACCGTCTCGCCCGAGAGGGGCGGCTGCGGCACATCGCTGTGCAGGCGTGAGCAGTGGCTGTGCGGGGATGTCATCGGCTCGACGCCGGATACGTCCACTTCGGACAGGCGATCAACGTGGTGCAGGATGGCCTTGAGATCTTTGCCAATTGCGGCCAACTCGTCTTCGGAGAGGGCGAGGCGGGCAAGTGCCGCTACGTGCTGGACTTGCTGCAAACTCAGTTCGGGCGTGCTGCGCATGGTCGAGCAGGGTATCCGCCGGAAGGCCCATGGATCGTGTCGGGGCCTCTACAATGTCGAGCCCGCCATGGAGCAGGGGGCCCGACGATGAAAAAGCTCCACGGCATCCCAGTGGCTCCTGGCATCGCCCAGTCTGGCGCGTTCGTGCTCGATCAGGCTCGCGAACGTATTGCGCGGGATGATGTTGCGCAGCCCCGCCGGGCCGAAGAGGTCGGCACGCTCGACGTGGCCCTCGAGGCCGCGCTGGCGTCGCTTGCCGCAGATCGTGATCAGGTCGAACGGGATCTCGGCCCGGAAGCGGCCCAGATCTTCGACGTCCACCTCGTACTGCTTCGGGACAAGGCACTGATCGACCCGGTTCGAGCGAGAATCCTCGACGAGGGGGTGACCGCCGCCTTTGCCGTCTCCGAGGCCTTTCATGGGTTGGCCGAGCGATTCAAGACCATGGGCAGCCCAGTTTTTCGAGATAAGGCACGCGACATCCTCGATCTGGAACGCCGCATTCTCGATCACCTGCTCGGCCGAACCCGCGAGCGGCTTGAGAAGGTGGAAGAGCCGGTCGTGCTGCTCGCCCATGAACTCACCCCGGCAGATGCGGCCTCGCTGAGCCGCGAGAAGGTCGTCGCCATCGTGCTTGAGGCCGGCGGGCGGACCGATCACGCCTCCATCGTCGCTTCGGCCATTGGTGTGCCGGTCGTGGTGGGCTGCGGGGATGTGCTCGGCGATGTCAACGACGGCGATTTGATCATTGTGGACGGAACCGACGGCGTCGTCGTGGTGGACCCCGACGAAAAAGCGATTGCGAGGTTTCATCGCCGCAAGGAAGGGCTCGAACGGTTCCGCGCATCGGTTGGTCCGGCGGGCGAAACCAAGACGGCGGATGGGACGCACATCGACCTCTTTGGAAACATCGAGTTCGTTCGAGAGATAGGCGGCCTTCTCGAAGCCGGTGGTGATGGCGTTGGCTTGTATCGCACCGAATTCACCTATCTCACCAGCGTTGTCGAGCCTGACGAAGAAGAACTCTTTGATCACTATTCGACGGCCCTGACGCGGCTTGATGGTCGGCCCCTGACGATCCGCACGTTGGACCTCGGGGCGGACAAGTACACGCAGGCGCACGCCCTTGAGCCCGAGCGGAATCCCTTTCTAGGCCTGCGGAGCATTCGGTACAGCCTGCAAAACATTCCGATGTTCAGGCGGCAACTTCGCGCGATTCTTCGGGCTTCTCCGCACGGCAACCTGCGGGTAATGTTCCCGCTTGTGACCACAGTTGGCGAGTTCCGACAGGCGAAGATGCTGCTCGAGGATGTCCGCGAGGAACTTCGTGAAGAGGGGCATGTGGTCAGCGACGATATTCCGGTGGGCATGATGGTCGAAGTCCCCAGCGCGGCCATCATGGCCTCCACATTCGCCCGGGTGGCGGATTTCTTCTCGATCGGAACCAATGACCTCATCCAGTACACCGTGGCGGTCGATCGGGGCAATGAACGGGTGGCCAGCCTCTATACGGCGGCCAGTCCCGCCGTTTTGAGGCTTGTGAAGACGGTTGTGCGGGCTGCACAGCGTCGAAACGTGCCTGTCACAATTTGTGGCGAGTGTGCCAGCGATATCACCTACACTATGCTCTTGTTGGGACTCGGCCTGCGAAGCCTGTCGCTCGTTCCCACCCAGATCCCCCGGGTCCGTGAAGTGATTCGGCGTGTGAGGGTGGAGGACTGCGAGCGACTGGCCCGGCGGATCGGCTCCCTTGACTCCGAGCGGACGATCCTGAGGGTCCTCCGCGATGAACTGATACAGGTGCTTCCTGAGATCGCCGGTGAACTGCTCGATGACTGATCGCAGCCCGGCCTTCAACAGAAGCACATTACAAACCACGGCTGACCTCCAGCCACGACGCGAGAAGAGTGGAATGCTCTGGAGCGGCGGCCCGGAGACAGTCACAAGCGAGACGGTCGTGAAGACTGCGTGCAGGCAAGACGAATCGGACACCCGCCCGAGATTTCTCTCGGCGTGGACGTTGTTGCATCGAGATCCGTTGCCTGAACGCCTTCTGCGGCCGATGACACGAAGGACATATTGTGGTACAGAGAAAAACGAAGAAGCAGGATGCTTCGAAGGGCGAGGTCATGCTCGTCAACGATGTTCCCGGCGAGGAGTGCCGGATCGCGATCGTGCGAGATGGGCGACTTGAGGAACTGTTCACCGAGCGGGCCGCGACAGCGACCAGCGTCGGCAACATTTACAAGGGTCGAGTGAGCAACGTCGAATCGGCGATTCAGGCGGCGTTCATCGACTATGGGCAAGCTCAGCGCGGCTTCCTGCATATTTCCGATTTGCATCCGCGGTATTTTCCGGGTGGCGAGACATCGGAGAAGGTCGGTCGCAAGACGGCCCGCCATGACCGCCCCCCGATTCAACGAGCGCTCAAACGCGGCGACGAGATCCTCGTGCAGGTCCTCAAGGAGGGCATCGGCACGAAGGGACCCACGCTGACCAGTTACCTCTCCGTGCCTGGGCGTCTCATGGTGATGATGCCCTCTATGGATAAGGTCGGGGTGACGCGGCGTGTCGAGGACGAAGACGAGCGCAAAGCCATGCGGAAGGTGCTCGATTCGCTCGATTTGCCTGACGACTTTGGCTTCATCTTGCGAACAGCGGGCATGGGGCAAACCAAACGCGAACTCAATCGCGACGTTGCCTACCTGACCCGCATGTGGAAAGTGATGGAGAAGCGGATCGCCAAGACCGGTGTCCCAGCCGAACTCTATACCGAGTCCGACCTGGTGCTTCGGACGGTGCGGGATGTGCTTCGTCCAGAGATCGAGGCGATCATTGTTGACGATGAGAGCGCCTACAACCGGGTCAAGGCCTTCCTCAGTGTGATCGCACCGCGGTCTTCGCCGCCGGTCGTTCACTATCGCCGGACCATGCCGCTCTTTCATGCGTTCAACGTCGAGCGACAGATCGAAACGATTCATTCGCGGGAAGTGGATTTGCCCAGTGGCGGGCAGTTGGTGATCGAGCAGACCGAGGCCCTCGTCGCCATCGATGTCAACTCCGGAAAGAGCCGATCCGCTCGGGACAGCGAAACGAATGCCTACCGGACAAACCTCGAAGCGATCGAAGAGATCGCCCGGCAATTGCGCCTTCGCGATCTTGGCGGCCTGGTCATCAACGACCTGATCGACATGCGTCAACGATCGCGCCGTCGAGAGGTCTACGACAAGTTTGGCGAACTGCTCAAGACGGACCGCGCTCGGACAACCATTCTTCCAATCAGTGACTTCGGTATTCTGGAAATGACGCGGCAGCGGATGCGTCCCAGTATCCGCATGGCGAACTACGTCGATTGCCCTGCGTGCAGCGGACACGGCGAAGTGAAGGCCCCCGAAATGGTGGCCGCGGACGCGGTGCGTGAGATTGGCTATCTGCTGCACTGCAACGAAACGGCCAAACTCGAAGTCGTCGTGTCGCCACGGGTCGCATCGGCACTGCTCTCGACCAAGCGGCGTGTCCTTGACATGATCGAAGATCGGATGGACAAGAACGTCGATGTCCGGGTCAGCGAGAGCATTCCCGTGGATCGTGTCGTGTTCTACGCGTACGACGCGCGTGGCGCAGATCTGGACCTTGAAAAGTTGACGCCCGCGGCCTCGCCGCAGCTTGATGAACTCATGGCCGACCCGGATGGTGCGGATTCCAGTACCGAGGACTCGCCTCGTCGCCGCGGGAGGCGAAGGGCCAAAGCGCCGCCAGCCGATGCCGCAGCGATTGCGCTCTCGGGCGAGTTCAAACGGGAACTCGACGCGTTGGAGGCCAAGGCCGACAAGGCCGAATCGGAATCGGCCGCCAAGGAGGCTCAACCGAAGCGGAAGCGGCGGCGACGATCGAGGCGGCGCAAGGTCAAACCGCTCATCGAGGTGGCCTCACGCTTGTATGTACTTGCCAAGGCGATGGGCATGACCTCCAAGGAGATCATCGCTCGGTGGGATGCCTCGGGCGGGGAGAAGAACACGGGCTTCGTGCTCAATACCCATATGTCCATGGTGAGCCCCGAGCAGGCATCACTTATCCAAGGATGGTTCGCGCCGAAGCGGGAGGTGCCTCCGGGTGAGGATGCAGAAGCGTCCGAAGAGGAATCAGACACCCCGAAGAAGCCCCGGCGCAGGCGTCGCCGCAGAGGCAAACGAGGTGGGGGCGATGAGGCCGCCGAGGCAGCCCCCGAGACGAAACAACCAAGCACGGAGGTGGCAGCGGCATCCGAGGAATCCACCGATTCGGCGCCTCGGCGTCGCCGTCGTGGACGTGGGAGGCGCCCGGGCAGCGTCGAAGATTCGGCAGCCAAGACGGAGACGCCGTCGGGGGATCCGGTTGTCGCCGAGGAGCCGAAGCCACGGAAAAAGCGAACTCGCAAGAAGGCCGCGAAGAAGGCTGCAGCCAAGGTGGATCAAGATCAGCCCCCGGCCGATGAGCCGAAGCCAGAATCGAAACCACCACCAGCCTCTCGCCGCCGAACCCTCTATGGCAGCAGGCGAAAACTCCCCCCAGGGAAGGCCAGCGAGGCGATTGCCCAGTCTGAGAGCGGTTCGTGAGTGAGGCGCCCCGCATTCTGATTCTCGGCTCGACCGGCTCGATCGGTCGCAGCACGCTCGATGTCGTGGTCCACCTTCAGGACACGGGACTTCGAGATCTTCCGGTCGTTGGGCTTGCGGCCGGATCGAATATCGACGTGCTTGCGAAACAGGCTGCGTACACCAATGCCGCCGATGTGGCGATTGCGGATCCGAAGGCTGCGTCGGCCTATCGCGGTCCTGGCCGCGTCCACGCCGGGGCATGCGAGTTGGTGTCGGCAGTCGCCCAGCCCGGCGACATCATTGTGGCCGCCATCGTTGGGGCGGCAGGAATCGATGCAGTTCTTGCCGGCATTGAGCGTGGGTGTCACATCGCGCTGGCGAACAAGGAATCGCTTGTGGCGGCCGGGTCCATCGTGATTCCCGCGGCTCGAGATGCAGGCGTGATGATGCTTCCGGTCGACAGCGAACACAGCGCGATCTTCCAGTGTCTCCACGGCGAGCAGTCGCGGGGAGAAGTTGAGCGGCTCGTATTGACCGCGTCGGGTGGCCCGTTTCGAGGCCGGACGGCGAACGAGATCGCATCGGCCACCGTTGCGGAAGCGCTGAATCATCCAACATGGAAGATGGGACCGAAGATCACGATCGACTCGGCGACCCTTGCCAACAAGGCCTTGGAAATCATCGAGGCCCACTGGTTGTTCGGGATGCCTGCCGAGAAAATTGAGGCCATCGTTCATCCGCAGTCGATTGTGCACGGCTTTGTCGAATTCACCGACGGATCCGTGCTCGCCCAGTGCGGTCCCCCCGACATGCGAACACCCATTCAGTACGCGCTGACGTGGCCTGATCGTGTGCCTGCATCAGGCCGCCGAATGGACTGGTCGGACTTGTCTCGTATGGAGTTTGAACCGATCGACCACGAAGCGTTCCCACTGATTCGTCTTGCGTGGCAAGCGATTCGAAGCGGTGGCACCGCCGGTGCTGTTCTCAATGCCGCCAACGAAGTCGCCGTCGAGGCCTTCCTCAAGGGCGTGATCCGCTTTGGCGATATCTCCGTCTTGGTGGGCCGCGCGTGCGAGGCGTGCCCTGCCCGTCCGGCATCGAGTATTGATGACATTCGAGCAGCGGATGCCGAGGCTCGCCGCTTCGTTGAATCACACCTTTCGCCCTATCAGCCCGCCAACGCGTGAAGAGAGTGCCATGGATCTGCTGATCTCCGGTTTCAACATCGTTCTGATCGCCGTCGGCTTCGGGCTGCTTATCTTCTTTCACGAACTCGGCCACTTCATGGCGGCCAAGTGGGCCGGTATTCGTACCGAGTCTTTCGCCATCGGATTTGGGCCGCCGATTGCCTGCTGGCGAAAGGGCGTTGGATTCTGTTGGGGCTCCTCGGATGCGCTGATTCGCAGGCGGGCCGGGCGGCTTCCACGCCAGATGAGCGATCGGGAACTTCAAGAAGAGGGCATCGGAGAAACGGAGTATTCGCTTCGGTGGTTACCGCTTGGCGGGTTCGTGCGGATGCTCGGCCAGGACGATCTGGATCCGAGCGCCGTGTCGGGCCAAGCGCGGAGTTTCAACCGTGTGTCCATTGGAAAGCGGATGGTTGTGATTTCCGCGGGCGTCATCATGAACATTCTGGTGGCGCTGGTGTGCTTTGTCATCGCCTTTACCATCGGTGTGCGGTTCGAGGCTCCGATCATCGGGGAGGTGGCGGTGAACTCACCGGCGAGCGAGGCGGGATTGCTCGCGGGGGATACCGTATTGCGGATCGACGGCGAGCCTGCCGAGACATTCGTTGACATTCAGATTGCTGCGGGCATGTCCGTCCCCGGATCGCCGCTGCATGTTGAGGTGTCGCGTCCCGGAACCGCTGAGCCTATGACGATTGCGGTCGATCCTGTCGAAAGCGCCGCCACAGGGATGCGGAGCATCGGAGTGATGCCAGCCTCCTCGCTGACACTCTTGGACACCAAGGATCTCAATCCGTTGGTGTCGAGCATGTTGGATCGCGTGGGTCTCGGTCGAAGCGGTGTGGGGCCGGGCTGGACCTTGGTGCAGTGTGGGCAGCAGGGCGTGAGCAATTGGGGTGAGTATGAGCAGTTGACGCTGGAATCGGGAGCCGCCGAGATTGAGAGTGTCTGGAGGTTTGGAGACCGGACCGCAACGGCGACCCTGCAGGCGAAACCGAGTTGGGAATACCTGCAGTATCCAGATGCGACGGTTGAGACCGTGGTTGGGTACGAAGAAGGCATTGCGGGATTCGTTCCGCTGGTTCGGATCGAGCGGCTGGTTTCCGGAAGCGTCAACGAGGGCGTATTGCAGCCTGGCGATGTGGTGCTGTCTTGCGGTGGGGTGGTCGGGCCGAGAATGAGAGCGTTTCGAGAAGCCATCGCGTCTGCGCCTGGACAGACGCTGCCGATGCGGGTGCTGCGTGATGGCGAACCGGTTGACATCCAAGCCAGGGTTGCCAAATCCGGCATGCTCAACCCCGTTGGGAAGGCGGAGGTATTCCCCGGATACGCGTGGGACACACCGCTGATGGCGATGCCTATGGCAACAATCGGTGGCGTGGAGGCGCCGAGGCGGACGCTGGCTGGCGAGGTACCCGATGGCGTGCTGCCGGCGAGCCGATGGATATCGGTGAACGGCCACGCGGTTGCGGAGTGGCGGGATGTGTGGCTGCGCTTCCGCGAGGCGGTGGAGGCGGGGGCCGACTCGATTCGTATCGTGCTGGAGAACCCAACCCCCGGGAAAGAACATCGAGCCATTGATCTTCCGGTGGGGGCAGCGGCAACATCGCACATCGCTTCGTTGCAGTGGCGACCAACGGTCCCAGCGATGTATTTCGATCCGGTCTATGTCGTCCGAAGCAGTGGCGGGAATCCATTCGCGGCGATCGGGATGGGGGCGAGGGAATCCTGGAAATTCATCGAACTGACCTACCTGACGCTCGATCGGCTCGTTCGCGGATCCGTCGGCGTGGATCAGTTGCATGGTCCGGTCGGAATCGTGCATATTGGGACCAAGGTGGCCGACCGTGGCTTCACCTATCTGATCTTCTTCCTCGCGATCATCAGCGTGAATCTCGCCGTGCTGAACTTCCTGCCGCTGCCGATTGTGGACGGTGGCATGTTTCTCTTCCTGGTCTATGAGAAGATCAAGGGCCGACCACCCTCGGTTGGCTTCCAGAATGCGGCGATGATGCTTGGTCTGCTGCTGATCGGAGCGGCCTTCGTGGTGACCTTCTACAACGACATCGCCAGACTGATCGGTTGAGCGGGCACCGCCGGAGGCGCCATGTGTAGGGTCTGTGCGGGCTGACGAAGTGGCCGTATTGGCCTTCAAACACGGCATCCGGGCTCAGTGGACGTGCAATGTGAACGATGCAGGTGGAGGTTCTGGTGTCTACTCCTCTGCCCCTTTCTTGCTGCACGGAGGCCCCCGAGTGAGTCCGATGATCGATGCCCATGACGGCGTGCTTCCGGAGATTCTCATTGTCGAGAGCGATCCCGAGGTCGCTGCGGTGCTCGTGGCCGCCGTGAGATCTGGTCGTGTCAGGGGGCTTCTTGATCTCGATCCTCCACACGCCGATTGTGTTGTTGTTGACTCGATCGCCAGCCTGCATCGGCAAGATCTACGCCGATTCGGCGCGGCACTCGTGGCGTCGGTGATGCATGATGGCTGCGGACTGGACGTGCTGGCCTACCTTCGTGGGCTGGCGCCGGAACTCCCCATCGTGGTGGTGGGAGCCGTGGCGGATTCAACCATCGCGCCCGAGGCCATTCGGGGTGGAGCCTGCGAATTCGTGCTGCTGACCGGACATGAGCATGTCACCATTCCACTTGCTGTTCGCAAGGCCATCGTGCACCGACAACTTCGGCAGGACAACGAGCATTTGCAGCAGACCCTGACCCGGTCCATGGCCGAACTGGCCGAGATGAACCGACGACTCGAGAAGAGCGTGTCCCGTCTGGAAGATGTGGCGCGGACCGACGATCTGACCGGATTGACCAACCGCCGCTGGCTCAATGTCATGCTGGAGAGCAGGTGGGCCGAATCCGAGCGGCATGGCTTGGACCTCGGTTTCCTGATGATCGACCTCGACGGCTTCAAGGGCCTCAACGATACGCTCGGCCACCACCGAGGCGATGATGTGCTCAGGCATGTTGCGGAACTCCTGAATGAAACCTGCCGCGAAATCGACATCGCCGCCCGCTATGGCGGTGATGAGTTCTGCGTCCTGCTTCCGCACGCCGATCTGCAGGCGACCCTTGCCGTGGGAAAGCGGATTGCCGAACAGTTCTACGCCAAATCGAGTGAGTGGGGATTGGAGGCAGGCGTGCTTGGCGTCTCAATCGGTGCGGCGCATCGGAACCTCAGTGGCGCCGCGAGTCCACAGGAATTGATTCGGCACGCGGACGAAGCGATGTACGCCGCCAAGAAGCAAGGCCGCCATCTCATGCTCCGTTCGCTGGAGAATGGCACACTGACGCTTGTGGCCTGAGGAACTGCCGCCTCCGCGGACTACCGTTCCATATCGCGTTTGTGGGCTTTGGCTTTGAGGGCCTGCCGCTTGTCGTAGGCCCGCTTGCCGGTTCCAAGGCCGACGAGCAACTTGGCCCGACCGTTGACCCAGTGGATCTCAAGCGGGACAAGGGTGACGCCCTTGGCCGACGTGGCTTTGGCGAGTTTGCGAATCTCTCGCTTGTGCGCGAGCAGGCGGCGGGGCCGAATTGGGTCGTGCTGGTGGGCGGATGAGGCGTTGGGATACTCTGCAATGTGCACGCTGTACAGCGTCAGCCGCGGCGGATCGAGTTCGGCTCGCACATACCCCTCCTGCAAACTGGCCTGACCACGCCGAAGCGACTTGACCTCGGTTCCGAGCAGATTGATGCCACACTCGATCGTCTCGGTGATGAGATAGTCGTGCCGGGCCCGCCGATTTCGGATGAGCGGCTGATTGGTGCCTTGGCTTGCTTGTTTTCGTGATGCGGCCATTGGCTGTCGTTCCCACCCGAGTCCCGGGAGACCTTCCCGGTTGATGGCCCAACACATGCGCGAGAGAGGACTCGAACCTCCACGGGATTTTACTCCCACCAGCACCTCAAGCTGACGCGTCTGCCAATTTCGCCACTCGCGCTCATAGGTGAAGGTCGGAAGGATACCAGATCGGCGGACGAGTCCGGTTTCGATCAGACGCCGCGTGTGCTCGGGTCCCAGATGGACTTGTGCAGTTGGAGCTGGAGTCTGGCCGGCGAATCGTCTTCGAGCATCCATGCGGCGAGGGTTGCCGGAGACAGGCCCGGATGTCCGGTGATGTACTTGTCGGGTGCGGCCTGGTAGGCGGGGGCGAAAAGGATGGCGGCGACCGTGTCCGCAAGACGGTGCTGCTCGATGACGCGGCATGACCAGGCATAGTCGTCTCGATCGCCGATGACGAACTTGACCTCGTCGTGAGCGCGGAGCCGACCAATATTGTCAAGGTCGTTGCGGTCGCATTGCCCGCTTCCGGGCGGTTTGAAATCGACAATTCGGATGACGCGGGGATCGCACCGCGAGATGTCGCAGGCTCCCGATGTTTCGATCAGCACCGTTCGGTTCGCATCACAGAGTCGCGTCATCAAGTCATGGACGCCATCTTGGAGCAGCGGCTCGCCACCGGTGATCTCGACGAGTTGCGTGGGGTATGAGATGGCTCGGGCGAGCACTTCTTCGACGTCCATCGATTGGCCCTCATCAAAGGCATAGGTTGTATCGCACCAGGCGCATCGAAGGTGGCACCCACGCAGTCGCACGAAGACGCAGGGCAGGCCAGCACGGGTCGATTCACCCTGAATGGAATGGAAGATCTCGTTGATGAGCAGACGCGTGGACATGCTGTTCGCTGGCATCAGCCTCGGGGAAGTTCCCGGGGGTCACGTGGAGGTGCGGTCGAGTTCAATGCAGTGTTCGCGTTCTCCTCGACCACGGAGCGGATAGTCCTTTCGGAGGGGATGTCCGGGGTAGTCGCGCCACAGGAGGATCCGACGGAGATCGGGGTGTCCCGTGAATCGAATACCGAACATGTCGAAGACTTCTCGCTCCGGCCATTCGGCACCGGCCCAGATGTCGGTGACGCTCTCCACGACGAGTCCGGGGTCCTCTTCGATCCCCGATGTATCGAGTGTGGGGCTGAGCCACGCGCGGACAATCAGGTTTCGATCGTGCGCGTGGCTGGTCAGGATCCAGGTCACGCCGAATCGACCTTGCTGCTGGACGGGATAGTCCAGATAGTCCGCGGCCGTCACGTGGCTCAGCAGGTTGTAGTCGCACGCAGGATCGTTGCGGAGGAAGTGCATGATCTCATGGACATCGCCCGCCTCGATGACCAGCGTGGTGCAGCCTCGAAACTCGGTCGCGGAGAGGGTCTTGCCGGGGAAGGCGGCCCTCACATGGTCAAGCGTTGGGTGCTGTGGTGTGTCCATCTGTACGTCCATGGTAATCGGGCTGCTTCCTCAGCGTGCGCCCGAGCCGCGGGGCTGCTCAAGGGTGATGGTGTCGATGGCCGGATCCATATTCCAAATCATCCGGGTTGCTTGCACAGGCATAGGGGAGCCTTCGGTGATCAGGGACACGGTGCGGCCACTTCGCGCCACGAGTTCGGCGATCTTCGTTCGGGTGTTGTAGTCCAGCATATGGCAGTCGGCCTTGCGGGTCGGTGTTGTCAGGTAGACACGTTCGACCGCGCGAAGCCTGTCAATTTCCATGTCCTCGCCGAGTTGAAGCGGCGCGTCGCCCGACGGTGCGATCGTAGTATCGGATCGCCTTGTCAGGACATACACCTCCTGAGCCGTGATCGTGGCGACGTCGCGGCGTTCCACCGCACTCTTCCAGAGCCCCTCAACATCGCCGAGCATCGTCATCCGAAAGCGATCGTCTGATTCGTGGACAAGGTCGAGCCGCTCAGACCAAATGAAGCGGCTCGTTCCGGGGCCAGAGAATGGGCCCTGCCCTGCGTCCTTGGCCGCTGGTTGTGCGGTCCACTCGGGTTCGCGAATGACAATCTCACCGTCGCCAACAACTTCCGCTTCCGTCTTGATGTCGTCCCACGTGATGTGCTGGGCGGCGACGAAGAAGACTCGCGGAAGCACTGTTCGGGCCTCCGTCCGCCAGGTGCGGGTCTCCAGTTTCGCATTGCCCTTGGCAATCAATGTGTGCAGAATCCGGCTGCCCGACTTGAAGGGATCATCACTCGGTGGTGGAGGCGTTGCGTCGGTACTCAGGTTGGCGAATTCGAGCCGCACGCGCTGCCCCTGCAGGCTGCTTCGCTGCGTGTCCGAGCGATCGGTCACCATGTCCACATCGCCACGAATGTCCATGGCTCCAGCGCCATCACCGAAGTTCGTGTCGTAGTGCAGAGATTCGGTCCAAAGGGTTCGCATGGTCACGCGAGGATCCCCGGCGGCGCCGACGATGCGAGGAAGTGGAATGCGAGCATCCATCGACAGCGAGAGTGGCTCGGCGAGCATCCGCGAGCGACCTGAACCGCCCCAATCGGCGGTTCCCGCGAGCCGGTCGATTCGAAGGTGTTGCCCGCGGTCGAGCAGGACATCCTGCCGGGCGATGATTACATCGTCGCCGGTCAGCACGGCCACCTCTTGTTTGGCATCGCCCTCGAGTCGATCGGCAAAGGCGCGGGCGTTGTCCTTCATCAGCACCTGCACGTCGCCGGTTGCGAGGAACTCTCGGACGGTGACGCGATCAATGGGGCTGTCTCCGGCCGAGTCGGATTCGCCGTCCACGGGTTCGAGTGTTGCGATCAACTCGTCGGCCCAGAGTGTTTGTCCTTCGCTGGCCGCGCGGACCCTTCTCTGGCACTGCAGCCGACTTGGGGTGCTCTTGCCCGACTCATCCGGTGTGAAGTGCATGGTGAGCGTGCCGGCGCCGATGGTCCCATCGGGGCTGGTCATGGCGACGTCGCCGGCGAATTCGATAGACCGCATGGCGGCGTCCTGCTGCTCGGCCGTTGGATCGAAGTCGATATGGACGGCCTCGGTCCAGACGATTTCGCTGTCCAGTTCACCCCGCTGCTCGGGAGTCGCCGGCTTGTGAATGCGGCCATCTGTGTGCAAGTCTGGTTGTGTCGCGAGCATCAGGGCGCGGCCGGAACCGGGCCAATCGGCGGTTCCCTCGAGCCGCCGCACCTGAAGTGATCTTCCTCGCTCGATGACGACTTCGCCGCGAGCAACGACAAGATCGGCGGCGGTGAGTTCCACCGACTCCTGCCGTGCATCGCCCTGCAACGTGTCGGCCCAGACGCGGGCTCCATCGGCCATGAGGATCTGCACGTTGCCGGTTGCCAGTACGTCCCGCACTTCGATGTTGCCGGTCGGACTTTGGGCATCCGATGGCGGCTCGGCCTCGGCCGGGCCGAGCGTAGCGAGCAGCTCATCCGCCCACAGCACCTGCTCGTCGCTCGCTGCCCGGATGCTGCCCGAACCAATGAGCCTGTCTGGTACCGCTTCTCCGTCATCACCGGGTTCGAATCGCATCTCCAGATCGTCTGCGGTGATGGTGCCATCGGGGCTCAGTACTTCGACATCCTCCAGAAACCGGATGGACTCAAGGTCGGACCTGTCGTTCGATATCGCCTGGCTGAATCGCATGTCAACGCGGCCAGTCCATGCAATGGTGGTCTCCTCGCCGCTGCGATGGTCCGTCGCGTCGGAGCCATGTTGCGCCGGAACGGCTGAGGCGACAAGGGTTGCAAGGCCGCCGCCCTCAACGCCGGCAAGCCCGGCCTCTGGGCGTATCCAGGTTTGCTGACTCTCGATGGTGACATCTGGCGAAGTAATGATGACATGTCGTGGCGAGGTGGCGGTGAGATCAAATCGCTCGTCGGCGGATCGCCACTCGACCTGATCGCAGAGTGCAGTGGTCCGCTGCGCGGTGTCGAGGATGCGCACCGGACTTCCGTGCAGTTCCAAACGCATGTCCTCGGGCCTGGCGGGACGCTTCTCGGCGTTCTCAAGCGGAACCATGGTGAGCGGTCCGCTGCACGTGATGAGTACTTCTTCTGGGGATGGGATGGGCGGTACGAACCCGATGGCGGTGGCGGCGATGATGGACGGTATCCCAAGAGGCTGCCCGGCAGAGGCGGTTGCCGCAGTCGACTTGGAATTGAACGCATTGGACTCGAACGAGAACACCACATGGAGCGAGTTGGCCGTTGCGATGCGACTATTGCCAGCGGGCGTGCCCTCCGGCGGTGTTTGTTCGATACGGACATCGTCTCGCATCGTGAGGCGGTAGAACGGCGGAGTCTTGTCGACGAGCGCGACGGGAAGAATGCGGCGACCAACGCGGCGCTTCCGTGGGCCAAGAGGGGAGTGGGTTGCCGCGAGGGTCTTGGTCCCCGCGTCTTTCAGCAGCAGGTAGTCGACGGATGCGATCTCGAGGTACTCGATGCGGTCATCACGATCGTTCAGCAGGACCTGGAGATTGCGGCCCTCCATCTGTTCCGTAGGTGTTTGCACCTTGAGGTGTCCTGCGCAACGAATTCGACCCGAGAGATTGTCGAAGGCGGCCGCGTTTGTCGTGATGGTGAGCGCTGGATCGTCCCGTGATGGGTCTGCGTAGCCGCCGCGGACAGGCTCGAACATCCGAATGACAACGTTGCCGAGCAAGCGACCTTCTTCGAGGGCTCGTCGCGGGGCGTAGGCGACCGCTTCGTCGCCGGAGAGCACGACGAGCCGTCCGCCGCCCATGAAGAGTTCGACTTCAGGATCTTGCATCTCAATCCAGTGGGCTGGGAGATCCTGTGGGTTCGGGTCCAGATGGGTGAACCGATATTGTTGCGCGAGGCGACCCGTGTCGTCTGCGACTTGCAGCCAGCCACCCTCTGGCAGCGAGACCGAGAGGTTGGGGTCCATGAGTCCGCCAGCTGTTCCGGTCGCGTCGTCGAGATTGCGTGGGCCAATCAGTTCGGTGATGGCCGCATCGGACGGGGTGTCATCTGGCGAGTGGGTCCAATCCACCAAGAGCAGCAGCGACAACACGACGGCGGATGCGGCGACCCCGATGATGCCCAGTCGTCGCCGCATTGATCCGGAATCAGGCCGCATCATGGTCATGGATCGCTGCACTGGACACGGAGGACCTCAACCTCGCCGCCGCAGGAGGCGTCCATCGCGATCGCCGCTTCGCACGCGCCGCGAACCACATCTGAGTCGTCTGCTTCAGAATCAACCAGCACATGCATGGCGCCCAAGGCGTACTCGGAGCCGGACCCAATCGCATGGTGCTGTTTGAACTCGGTGACGCCCAAATCGCTCGATACTTTGAACAGGCCCCCTTCAGAGGCGATCAGGAAAGTGGCATCGAGATCGCCGAAGGGCGTTTCTTTGCTGGCCGATTGTTCATTGACCAGCGAATAGGTTTCGCGGAGCGCCTTCCAGAACTCGAGGAAGAAGGCGTAGATCTCGCGGCGGGTGTTCAGCGGCGGCGGGTCAGAATGTGCGAGAAAGTGGTCGAGAATGTCATCGTAGACAGCCCAGCCGGTTCCGCCGACGATGGCATCTCCAATGCGGAGCATCTTGCTGACCGATGCATTGGATCCGGGGATGACCATGCCTTCTCCGAAGAGTGCCAGCGTGTCTGCGGCCATCGTGATCGTGCCATCTCGGCGAAGTGCGGTGACGATCGACATGGTGCTCAGTCCACAGCCACGCGGGGGGCCATCAGATCTTGGATATCAATCAGCCCGACGGCGCGGCCTTCGCTGTCGACAACAGGGATCTCGTCGATGCGATACTCGGCCACGAGCCTCCGCGCTTCTGCGACGGTGGCGTCGCGATTGATCGTGAGCGGCTCCTTCGTCATGAGCGTGCCAATCGGTTTGGAGAGTTCTTTCGGGTTCTGGAGCACCAGTCGCCGCAGATCACCATCGGTGAACAGTCCGATCACGCGATCCTGCTGGTCGAGTATCAGCACCGCGCCAGCATGACGGACGACGCCCGCATGGTCTTCGGAACTCTGCCGCAACGCCTCGACCAGCGGAACGTCCACGCTGGTCGTCGTGAGATTCTCTCCTGCGCGGAATCGGATGAGTTCTTCGACGGGGCGGAGCATCGCCCCGAGTGATCCGCCTGGGTGGCGTTGACGGAAGTCCGTCGCACTGAATGAGCGACGGTGAGCGACAGCCAGTGCCAGTGCGTCGCCGCATGCCATGGTCGCCGTTGTCGATGTGCTCGGCGCGAGGTTGAGCGGTCCCGCCTCATCAAGATCACCAAGGCTGATGTGCGCCTCGCAGAGCCTCGCCAGTTGCGTGTCTTCGCCGCGGGAGATGCCGAGCCGGTGTACGCCGTCATTGCGGAGAATGGCTGCAAGTTCAACGACTTCGGGCGTGCCGCCCGAGTAACTCAGCAACATGACGACATCATCGCTGCGGATGGCGCCGAGATCGCCATGCACGGCATCGGCCGGGTGGACGACGTGGGAGGGAATGCCCACCGAGGACAAGGTGGCGGAGATTTTTGCGCCCACCAAGCCTGACTTGCCCATGCCCGAGACGACCACGTGCCCTTGGCAGGAGTCGATCATGCCGATGGCTGCCTCCCACTGGTGAGCCACCGGTCCGTCCTGCTCGAGAGCCTCGCATATGCCGCTGAGGGCAGCAGCTTCCTGACGAAGTACGTCGACGATGATGCCGCATGCGGTGTGGTGAGTTCGAGAAGGGGCGGTCATGGGCAATGTCCGGGTCACGGCTCCGGGGCGGTGTAGGATGCTCAGGGACAGTGCGGCCTAGTGTATCGCCGCAGGGTCGAATCGACGCATGAACAGCCCCCATCCATCACAGAAGGACTATCGGGTCACCCTTGAGGCCTTCGAGGGACCGCTCGATCTGCTGCTCTTTCTGGTGCGACGGGCGGAGGTTGATCTTCAGGACATCCCGATCGCCGAGATCACCGATCAGTATCTCGAGGTACTCCACCACACCCGCGGAGACGATGTGGACATCGAGCAGGCGGGCGAGTTTCTCGTCATGGCTGCGACCCTCGTGGAGATCAAGTCCCGCAGTTTGAGCCCGCCCGAGCGATCCGAAAGTGATGAGGGCGAATTGGATGCCAGCGGTGATCCACGGGATGAACTGATCCGGCAGTTGCTGGCCTACCAACGCATTCGCGCCGCCGGTGATGCGCTGGAGGTGAAGAAAACCGACTTCTCGCGGCGATACCCAGTTGCGACCGGGTTCGATCACACCGAGTTCCCACCGATCGGTACAGGGCTCGAACTCGAAGACCTGCATGTGATGGATCTTGCCGACGCCTACGAGCGAATCGCCTCGGCGATCGATTTTGGGAAGCTTGGAGACCACGTTGTCGAGTTGGATGACACGCCAATCGCACTCTACGAGCAGGATCTGGTCGACCAACTCGGCCGACGATCCGGTCGATCGCTGACGTTGCAGGATGCCTTCGCCGGAAGGCAGCCGGTCCAGCGGGTTGGCATGTTCCTCGCGGTTCTCGAACTCGTGCGGCGATTTCAAGTCCGCTTTGAGCAAGAGGGGGATGGGCCGGTGGAGTTGGTTTTGAGACCAGAAGAGGACTGGACCACGCCCGCGGCAGACGATCAGCCCGATTGATCGGGACGTTTTCTTCGGGGTTTCTTCCGACGGGCCTTCTTCTTGGCGGACTCGCGGAGCAACTGTAGTTCTCTTTCGGTGAGATCGCGCCACTGGCCGGGGCGGAGATCCCCCAATTTGAGCGGTCCAATGGCGATTCGCCGGAGTTTGCGAACGGGATGTCCCAGCGCCAACATCATGCGGCGGATCTGGCGATTGCGGCCCTCGGTGAGCACGACCCGCAAGGTCGTGCGGTCTCGCTGCGCTCGCGTGATGCGAACCGAGTGGAATCGAGCCGGTCGTGGCCTGCCGGTCCGCTCGTCCGGGAGATTGATGCCCCGCTCAAGCCGTTGGATGGTGCCCTGATCGACCTGTCCGGTGACGCTGATCTCATACAGGCGGCGAACATGGTGCGAGGGGTGGCTGAGCAGATTCGCCAATTCGCCATCGTTGGTCAGCAGCAGAAGCCCCGATGAGTCCATGTCGAGCCGACCGATGCTGTAGAGCCGGACCTTGCTCGGGTGCTGGACGAGATCGACTGCTTGCCGCCGTTCTTGCGGATCCGACGACGTGCAGATGACGCCGCGGGGTTTGAAAAGCATCACGCACACGCTCGGCGCGCCGGTGCGAACCCTGCTGCCGTGGACGGTGATCGAGTCTCGCTGTGGATCGACCCACGCCGGGAGCGATGCGATGACGATGCCGTTGACGCAGACGGCACCTTCCTCCACCAGTGTTTCGCAGGCCCGCCGAGATCCGATGCCGGCCGCGGCAAGCACCTTTTGGAGCCGCGGGCCGCGGTTGGAATCCTGCATGTAGCCCGCTCCGTGCGAGGCGCGATCCGGCGGCGGAGGTGCGGCATCAGAGGAAACTGGAGTGATCCAGCCGGGAGGGACGTCGTCGGGTTGGGGTGGGTGGGGCGGCATGGTTCAGAGATTGTGTCTGGAAAAGGGGTAGGCTACCCCAGTCCC
>CAYYGU010000001.1:38238-43987 GCA_964471525.1 uncultured Isosphaeraceae bacterium | reverse complement strand
GGGGCGGCATGGTTCAGAGATTGTGTCTGGAAAAGGGGTAGGCTACCCCAGTCCCAATGTCACAGTCAGTTTCCGAGCCCACTTTGCTCGCCACCGGCGATGGCGGCCAGTCTCGATTCTTCGGGACTGTGTCGCTGGTCATGGGGGTCGTGGTGTGGGGGACCGAGATTCTCGTGCCGCTGGTCTGCTTCGGCCTGCTCGGCATGCGGCTGCAGGATGTGGAGGCTGCAGGATCGGACACCATGAGCGATCCCCAGTGGGTGGCCTTCCTGGTCGTGCTCGTGCTGGCTTGTGCGGGATTCCTTGCCATCGTTGGCGTCGTGCTTGGCCTTCTTGGGGCCAGTCTTGCGGAGCGTGGTTGCGGACGAGCCATCACCGGAGTCGTTCTGAACGCGATTGGCTGGGTCGCCGTGGCCATTTTCTTCCTGGCGTCCTTTGGTGGCTGATGGGTTTTTCTCGTTGGAAACAATCGTGGCGTGAACTCCGCAAGCGGTTGCTGGGCGGGCAATGGGCCGAGTTGAAAGGACGCGAGCGTACAGCACGCTTTGTCCTGGACATCGCCCGGCTCGCGATGCTTCGGCTGCGGCGAAATCGCGCCGGCATGATGGCCGCGGCCTTGTCCTATCGGGTGCTGTTCTCGATGCTGCCGCTGCTGGTTCTTGCCGCGGCGGTGGCGAGACGGTCCGTGTCGGAAGAGGCCTTTCTCGAGACGATTCGGGAACTCATCAAGCGAATGGGTTTGCAGCGGGTCGAGATTCAATCGGGAACGCATGCAGGCGAACAGTTGGACCTTGGGAACTGGCTTGAGGGATTGGCCGAGCAGGCGGCGGCCTACGACGTGACCGGTGTGACCTGGATCGGCATCATCGTGCTCGTGTGGGCGGTGTACCGACTGTTCGACGAGATTGAGGCGAGTCTGAGTGTGATTGGCTCGGGCGTTCGCCGCCGGAAGATGTGGGTTCGGATGCTGGTCTCGCTGGCATTGCTCGTGATTGGACCAGCGTTGGCGACGTGGGGTCTGGCGGTCTTGGACGATGTGACCGGACACCTTCAAGCGAGCGGTATCTCGGTACTTGCCGATGCCGGCCGTCTTGCGCTCTCGTTGCTGGCGGTGTGGCTGTTCGTCACGCTTGGATACCGGTTCATTCCGGCGGGTCGTCTCTCGTGGAGGGCCGCTGCAGTTGGGGGGCTCCTTGCCGCGGTATCGCTGATGCTCGGCGAGTGGGCGTTGGAACGCTTTGTGGTTGGGGCGATGCGGACCAGTCCGATCGGTGGCAGCCTCGGCTTGGTGCCGCTGCTGATGCTGTGGCTCTACGTCATGTGGATGTGCGTCTTGTACGGCATGGAGGTTGCGGTGCTTCTGCACCGGGCCAGCCGTCGGTGGAGGGGCTCAGCGTAGCGTGTCGGCATGCCAGGACCGTTCGATCTTGGCGGGCGGGCCGATGGTGCGTGTGAAGACGTCCACGGTGTCGGAGATGACTCCGTCAGAGTCCGGCACGCCGACCTCGTTCAGAAAGGCGGCCAGTCCACGGCGTCTCCGCAGATAGAGCCATGAGATGAGTGAGCCAGATTGGTCGTAGACAACACCCACGTGCGACCCTTCGGTGTGGTCGATGGCCTCTTTGCCGAGCAGTTCGATCAGGGGCAGTTGGGTGTCGTTTGTCAGTGTGTGGCGAAATCCATCGACCCGCGGCGCGTAGTCGCGGTCGGGACCGAAGGGCTTGCGGTGGTTGTCGGTTTCGAAGGCGACCGCGAGGCCTTCGTGGAGCCATGCGGGCCAGTGTGCCCGGCCAGGGAAGGCCGTTCCAACATGCACGAGTTGGTGCACGGCTTCGTGGATGATGACCGCGGTGCGGCGGGCATGTTCTTCCTGCTGTACTTGATCGCGGGCGGCATTGACCCGCTGTCTGGCCCGGGCGATCTGGTCGGGGTTGCCGCCATCAGTTTCGGCAGCGTCGATGGTGGTGTCCGCATCATCGAGGGATTGCGTTGCGTCGATGAGGTCGGTGCTGTCCCAGGGATCGAAGCAGACGATCCAGTCAAAGCGGGGGCTGAAGTAGCCGCTCACATGTGTGGCCGTCTTGCCGAGCCCTTCGGTCTCTTGCGCAAAGGCGACGAAGTCCTCACGCTCGTGGAAGAGAATGCACAGCAGACGCTCATCGGGGCGAGGCCGCGGGGCGCGGACCGCCCTGCACCAGCGATCGTATTGGCGGCGGGCTTCCTCGAGGGAATGCTCGACGCTTCGAATGAGTTCGCGGTTCCCGTCGGAAAGCACGATGTACCGAGCGGTTCGATGCGGGGAGGCTTCGGGGAGCAGTTGGCGGGCCAATTCGACGCTCTGTTGTCCCGTCGTCTGAAGGGGCAACTCGGTTGCGGCGGTCGAGGCGGCGAGCGTCAGTGCGATCCACATGCTGTCAGTATCGGCCCGCAGCGGGGAGAGATCCAGCGGCGGGTGACGTTACCATGCGAATCCTTCGAATCAGGAGCACCCATGGGCCTCGAAACAGCCATTCCAGTCGATGGATTTCTTCCGACGTCGCTCAGCCGCCTGGTCAACTGGGCCCGCCGCAGCGCGGTCTGGCCGATGCCCTTTGCGACCGCCTGCTGCGGTATTGAGTTGATGGCCACGGCGTCAAGCCGCTTTGACCTCGCCCGGTTCGGCGCGGAGGTCTTTCGCTTCAGTCCGAGACAGGCGGACCTGCTGATTGTGGCTGGGCGGATTCCTGTGAAGATCTTGCCGGTACTTCAACGAATCTATGTGCAGATGTGTGAGCCGAAGTGGGTGATCTCGATGGGTGCCTGCGCATCGACCGGCGGCGTGTTCGATACCTATGCCGTCGTGCAAGGAATCGATCGATACATGCCGGTCGATGTCTATGTTCCGGGATGTCCGCCGCGTCCAGAGATGCTTATCGAGGGCATTATGGCGATCCAGCGGATCATCGATGAGGATCGAATTCCCTACAGCGGCGATGGCACCCGCTCGCCGCTGAATCTGGATCTCGAACCCAATTACAGACCGGGTCCGCAGCCGGTGGATCTCAGTATCGAGGGTCGGTAGTCCTGTTTCCGGCCGAGTGCTAATGCCGAAAGTGGCGAATGCCTGTCGTCATGCAGGTCACGCCACGCTCGTTGCAGAGTTGCATCGTCTCCTCGTCCCGCTTGGAGCCGCCGGGCTGCACAAGGCAGGTGATGCCTGCGTCGATGAGGACCTCGGGACCATCCGGGAATGGGAAGAAGGCATCTGAGGCCGCCACGCCGCTGCCACATTCGGTCAGCGCCGCTTCGGCTTTGGCAACCGCGATGCGGGCAGCGCTCAGCCGATCGACCTGTCCGCCGCCAAGGCCGAAGAGCCTTCCGCCGCCAGCAATGGTGATCGCGTTTGAGGCCGCATGCTTGACCGCGACCCAAGCCACAGCAGCGTCGGTGAGGGAATCCGCAGAAGGTGGGGGGCCAGCGGCGTGCGTCCACTGGCTGGGCCGGGCGATCTTGAGATCGGGTGTTTGGACCAGCAGGCCGCCGGGTATGGTTCGCACATCAATGCTCGGAGATCCAGCCGAGCCGATCTCCGGCGCCGTGACGAGTCGGATGTTCTTCCAACGCTCAACGAGAATCCGCACGGCATCCGAGTGAAACTCGGTACTCACGATGACCTCGAGGAAGCGTGTGCCTGTCGTGATTGCGTTGGCGAGTTGGGCGTCTACTGGGCAAGACATGGCAACAATGCCGCCGAAAGCGGCCAGGGGGTCTCCCCTCCATGCCCCTTCAAAGGCCTCGGTTGGTGTGCGGCCGATGGCGGCGCCGCATGGGCTGGCATGCTTGACGACCACAGCGGCGACATGATCGTCGAAGGTCCGTTGGAGGTCGCGGCAGCACTTGAAAGCGCCCGCGGCATCGTTGATGTTGTTGAAACTCAGCGGCTTCCCGTCGATGGTGGCGGCGTTGGCGATGCCCGCTTCGCCGGTGCCCGGGAGGGCGTAGAGCGCGCTGGCCTGATGAGGATTTTCGCCATACCGCAGGGGCGTGACCCGCGTGGCCGTCAGTTGCAGCCGCGGTGGCAACGCATCATCGGTCGATTGGCTCAGCCAATTGGAGATCGCGGCGTCATACCCGGCTGTTCGGGCGAAGGCCGCTGCCGCAAGGTGCCGCCGCAGATGCAGACTCGTGGAACCATCGTGGGATTGCAACTCGGCGATGACGGTGTCGTATTGCGACGGGCTTGTCAGTGTCGCCACGAATTCGTGGTTCTTCGAGGCGGAGCGGAGCATGGCAGGGCCGCCGATATCGATTTGCTCGATGGCCTCGGCTTCGGTGGTGGCGTCGGACTCAACCGTTCGCTCAAAGGGATAGAGGTTGATGCAGACCAGGTCGATGGGTTGAATCTCGTGCGTATCCATGGCTTCCACGTGCGATGGGACATCGCGGCGGCCGAGCAGCCCTCCATGGATTCGCGGGTGCAGGGTCTTGACGCGGCCGTCCATCATCTCAGGGAAGCCGGTGACATCCTCGACCGGCGTCGTAGCGACGCCAGCGGCTCGCAGGGCGGCGGCCGTTCCCCCGGTTGAGATGACCTCGATGCCCAAGCTGCTGAGGGAGCGGGCAAAGGCGACGACATCGGACTTGTCACTGACGGAGATCAGTGCTCGCTTGACTGCAACAAGATCTGGCATGAGGAAGAGCCTATCTGCCCAGTGCGGGCCGCAGGCACTCCAATTCGCCATCGCCTCCGAGCAGCAGCAGCGTGTTGTCCTTGGCCTTCATCAGAGACACGTTGTTGGCGTTGATGGTGGCATCGACCGAGCCGGTACTGGCCGAGACGGTCTGGAGTCGCTTTGTCTCCGGTGTCCATACCAGCAACAGATCGCCGGTCGTTCCAATGACATCGCCGTGTACATCGGCGGCGGTCCACACTTCGATGCCGCTTGGGGCGTTGCGGGGGACGGCCTCGAATCGAATCAGTCCTGTTCCGGGAACGTGCTGATAGACCGCATTGTTCATGAGTACCGGTCCAGATATGAGTGGCTGCTCAAACAGTCTTGCCCATTTGAGTTTGCCCGCCGCGGTGTCGAAGGCACGAAGGTGTTGGTCTTTGCTCGCGACAACTGCCAAGGAACTGCTGGTCGCTGGGACACCGCTGATGCTGTCCAACAACTGTTGTTGCCACAGCAGGGTGCCGGTATCAGCATCAAGCGCCGCGAGGGCGCCAGATCGCGAGCAGGTGAGTACAGCTCGTCCGGCGAGAACGGGCGGCGAGGCGATGCGTCTTCCGATCCGGTGGGCGCGCAGGGAGAATCCCATGTTCCATCCTTGCCACACGACTTCTCCCGCCAGGCCGCCATAGATGTACGTGTTGCCATGAACAATACCTGGCGTTGCAGCGAGCCACTCCAGTGGCTGGCTGCTTGATTGCATGGCACCGTGTGCTACGGGGATGCCAGTGTTGGACTCGAGTGTCAGAATGGAGTGCGTTCGAACGACGAGCACCTTCGAATCGCTCGGGAGATACTGGATATCGAGGATGACATCATTCCTCGCCCCGCCGAAGCCGACCCATCGCTGCTGCCCGGACTTGAGGTTCAGCATGGTGATTTCGTTGTCCGAATCAACGAGGAAGGCCGCACCATTGGAAATGAACACCTCGGTAATCCGGTTCGCCGCGATGGTGTGCCGCCAAGCGACACGAAGCCCCAGTTTCTTCGCCGATCGCGGTCCGACGGGCATGGCCTGTTCGAGTTGCTGTACACGGGCC
>CAYYGU010000001.1:23847-38138 GCA_964471525.1 uncultured Isosphaeraceae bacterium | reverse complement strand
CTTCGCCGATCGCGGTCCGACGGGCATGGCCTGTTCGAGTTGCTGTACACGGGCCGCGTTGCGAGTGACTGCCTCCTCATCGGCCATCCCGGAGCGTCCGCCGACGGTGAGAATCACCATGACCACCATGGCGAATCGGCGAAGGAGTTGGCGGCTTCGGAAGCGAGGGCGGGACATCATGTGGGAGGCTCCTAGAGTGCAAGCGGGGATCGTGAAGTATACCGGCGGCCTTGTTCTCAGACTGCGGCAGTGTCACGGGGTCTACTCGATCCGGCTATCGTAGAGGACTTCCATGTTCACCGGACTGATACAGCACATCGGCCGCATCGTTGAGGACCCGCTGCCCCAGGAGGGCGGAGGTCAGCGGCTGCGAGTCGATGTGTCAGGATGGACGCACGCCCCGTCACCAGGAGAGTCGATCGCGGTGAATGGGTGCTGTTTGACGGTGGCAGAACTCGGTGACGGACTGCGTGGCTTTGATGTCATCGCGCAGACCCTGGAGTTGACCAGCTTGGGAGGATTGCGTGCTGGTCACGCGGTGAATCTCGAGCATGCCGCGACACCGACGACCCTGCTTGGCGGGCATATCGTGCAGGGGCATGTCGACACCGTGGGTACGGTGCTTTCCATGAACACTTCCGCGAATGAGTGCCGCTGCCGTGTCGCCTATGAGTCAGGATTCGATTCGCTCCTTGTTCCGCAGGGATCGATTGCTGTTGATGGCGTATCGCTGACAGTGGCCGGCTTGGGCGCAGGGTGGTTTGAGGTTGCGCTCATCCCAACCACCTTGACAGAAACGACCTTTGGTTCCTACACGACGGGCGATCGTGTCAACTTGGAATTCGATGTCATCGCAAAGATGGTTGCGGCTCAGGTGTCACGCGGGTCCATCGAGCACGAGATCGATTCATCGGGCCATTGATTTGAGGCGATCAAGATCGATCGGAATGGCGTTTCCTACGCGGAGTCCGAGTGTGTCGAGCGACCCCGGCGGCAATTCAATGGCGAAGCGGACCGGTACGCGGCTGGAATACCGTGGCAGACGCTGTTCATAGTCGAATTGTGATTCCCCATCGCTCCGAGGTGGCTCCGCCCGCATGTGGTACATGGTCGTAACGCGGCCCTGCCCGTCAAGGAAGATCACATCGATATCCGTCAGGCAGTTTGCCATCCAGAATTGGTGAACGGTTGGTTCGGGGAACACGAAAAGCATTCCCGTTCCTTCCGGAATGGTCTTGCGGTCCATGAGACCACGCTGAATGGCCGCGTCGCCGATCGCCAACTCCAGTGTCCAGTTCGCCGGACCGATACGAACCTGCTCGCGGGTCGCCGCAGATCGCTCGCACGCGACAACGACGGAGAGCGTCAGCAAGAGGATCAGCAGTCGATGAGCCACGCCAGATGCTCCTGTGTCAGCATGATGTCCTCGGGCGAGAGCCGTGTGATGTCGAAGGTAGCGGCAAACTCGGTTGCGTCCATGGGGCGGGGTGTGCCGAGGTCGTCAAGACCGCACCAGAACGCCATGAGCCCCATGATGCGTTCCGGTGGCACGCCTGCTTCGGCGAAGGACGACACGCGGGTGTCCCCGTGCCGCTTGGCGAGCCGGAGGCCGTCCTCGCCACGAACAAGTGGGATGTGCCACCATCGAGGTGGCACCACGCCGAGGGCGGCGTAGATGGCTTGTTGCCGCGCGGCGCTGGGAAGCAGATCATTGCCCCGAACCACATCGGTGATGTTCTGCCGAGCGTCATCGACCGCGACGGCCAGTTGGTAGGCCGGTCCCGTTGCCGTCCAGACAGGGAAGTCGCCCACCGTGGCGGCGAGATCAAAGCGGTGTTCGCCCATCAACTGGTCTCGGACGAGGTACTCGGTATCGTCGACCAAGAACCGCCACGTCAGCGCCGGGTCGGGATCCGCCCATGCCTGCCCTGCATTCGGCGGTCGCAGTGAAGGCTCGTAGCGAACATCGCCCCGGGTGCCGTGCGGCGCCGATTGGGCGGCGACGACCTCCTTTCGGGTGCGATCGCAGGGGAAGATCAGTCCCTTGCCGCCCAGCGATCGAAGCGCCTCGTGGCAGGCAGCGGTGTCGGTTGACTGGATTGGCATCTCCTCGTCCCAATCGAGCCCGAGCCACGACAGATCATTCCGCGCTTGATCGATCGTCTCTGGCTTGACCCGAGGATGGTCCAAGTCTTCGATTCGCAGCACCATCGACCAGCCATTCTGCTTGGCCAGCGCCCAGTTGATAGAGAATGTGCGGGCATTGCCAAGATGCAAGGCACCGGTTGGGGATGGGGCCAGTCGTGAACGGCAAGCGGTCATTGGCAGCGGAACGGCGACTCAATCCTCGCCGAGACGGCGGCGGACCAGCACGGCCCGAGCTTCCTGTGATTGGATAGGCGAGAGATTCGTATCGGCTGTGGTTTGGAGGTGTCCGGCTTGAATCTCATGAAACAGGCTGTTGATCTGATCAAGCGGGACGGTCTTGATGATGTTCAGACAACAACCAAGCCGCACGCTGCTGAGCCGTCGCATCGCTTCATCGACTTTGAGAAGCCGCGCGGCACGCAGAACGGCGAGGTCACGCTCAATACGGTCTTCGACGGCGATGCGGTCTCGCCTCAGCAGCATGTGTCGGGCCGACCGTTCGTAGTTGATGATTCCGGGAACGATGGTGTTGACGAAGCGATCGAGAAGTTCTTCTTCCGAGCAGCCCAGCGTCATCTGATTGCTGACCTGATAGAAGTTGCCGGACGACTCCGATCCTTCGCCGTAATAGCCACGAACCGCAAGGTGCAGGTCTTTGGCCGCCTGCCTGACCTTTTCGAGTTCCCGGGTCAGTCGCAACGCAGGCAGATGGAGCATGGCGGAGAAACGAATGCCGGTGCCGGTATTGGTTGGACAGGCCGACTGGTATCCCCACCGTTCATGAAAAGCCCAGCCCACGAGCGGCTCGATTGCGATGTCGAATGCTCGAATCCGTTCGAAGCACCCCGCCGGCTGGAGGCCCGCCGCGATGGCGTGGATCCGGACATGATCTTCTTCATTGACCATGACGCTCATTGCTCGATCTTCGGCAACGGCCACACCGCGTGGTCCCTTCGCATCGGCATGCTGGCGGCTGATGAGATGTTGCTCGAACAGCAGCCGGCGCCGAAGCGTGGGGGCCGTTTCAAGATCGATCCAGTCCGTGGGCTCGACAGTCGCAGCACTCTCCATCGCCGGAAGCACGCGGGCAATGGCCTCCCGTCGCTGGTCTTCGCTTGCGGTATGCACAAATGGCATGCCCGAGATGTTGCGAGCGATTCTCGCGCGACTACTCAGTACGACGTCTTCGTCGTGGGTTGGGCTCGGTTCGGCGCTGCTCACGGGCCATCACCCTTTTGCGAGGGTGGTTCGGCCAGCGCGGCAAGTTTGGCCTTGATCTCGGCTGCCCGCTCGTACTGCTCGGCTCGCACGGCCTGACTGAGTTCCTCTGCAAGACGCCGCGATTCAAAGCGTCGGGCCGCGTCTTGCTCACTGCCCCCCGGTCCGCGACCGACGTGGTGGGTCGCGCCACCCTGGGAGCGTTCGATCATGATGGTGGCTCCCTTGTCGAACGTGTCGTAGCACTCGGGGCATCCAAAGAGGGCGTCCTTGCGGATCTGGTTCAGGGAAGTGCCACATCCCGGGCAGGTCGGCATGGCCGATTGGGAGGAGGTTTGGCCGATCTTGGTCATGAGTTTGTTGATCGGCTGCTGACTTGGATTGGGGACGCCAGCTTCCGCTGCGTGGCTCGCGCACAGATGAATCTCGCGATGGGCGCCGTTCTTGATGATCACCTGATGCACGACGGCTGGCTTGTTGCAGCGATCGCACTTCACGTGGCACCGACCTCAACCACTCGCATGGCGGCGCGGATGGCGTGTGCTTGCCGGATGATCAGTTCGGCCGAGTCGAGCGACTGCACGGTGGCGGCGTCGGACTTGGCGGCGGCGGGGTCTGGGTGCGTTTCGATGAACAAGGCGTCGACACCAGCTGCAGTGGCGGCCCGGGCGAGCAAACCGGCGCGTTCGGGTCGTCCAGCGGTTTGCACCGGCTGGCCGGCTGCGGCATCGCCACCTCCGGGCCGTTGTGTTGAGTGCGTGACGTCGAAGCAGACGGGCCATCCGAGTTCCGCAAGATCACCGAGTCCGATGAAATCATTGACCAGTCGGTGGTATCCGAAGAAGGTGCCTCTCTCGGTCAGCATGATGCCGCCTGCGCCGGCTTCGGCGGCCTTCTGGGCCGCATGCGTCATCTCCGCGGGCGAGAGGAATTGTCCCTTCTTGATGTTGACCGGCTTGCCCGTCTGGCCGCAGGCGGTGAGCAGATTCGTCTGCCGGCAGAGGAAGGCGGGTATTTGAAGGAGATCCACGACTGCTGCAACGTCGGCGGCTTGCTCGGGCTCGTGGACATCGGTGGTCACCGGAACCTCGAATCGTTCCCTGATTGCGGCCAGCGCACGCAGGCCCTCATCCATGCCCGGTCCGCGGGGTGAATCCACACTGGTGCGATTGGCCTTGTCGAAGCTTCCTTTGAAGATCCACGGCAGGCCGAGTTCTCCGCAGACGCTTCCAATTCGCTCGGCGATGGCGACTTGGACCCCGTCGGTCTCCAGCACGCAGGGGCCAGCGATGATGACCAGATCCCGGCCGGGACCGATCGCGACGGGGCCGACATGGCATGGTGAACTCATGCGGAACAGGATATCCGCCCGGTCACGTCCGGGAAACACGCAAAAAATGAGCTGTTGAAGGCGGAATGTTCCGAGCAGGAGGATTCCTCTTTGGTCCCCGTCAGGAATGGGGTCAAGATTGGTTCCTGGTGGGCCGATGCCATCAGTTGAGACGTCCGCCTTTCGGGCCGCGTCACAAGGAGGCTGCTGAACGATGTCGAAGATGCCGCGTGAACCGGAAGCATTCTCCGAGGTGGTGCTGCAATTACTCACCAGGCGGTTCCCGGGGCATCATGTTGAACTTGCCGGGGCCATGGACTTGGTCATCGACGGCCGGCACTTGGCGCTGGCGAACCTCTTTCGCATGGTGAATTGTGACCCGGACAACGGCTTTGAAATCGTGAACGAGTTCCTCGCCCGCATCACCGAAGGCGACGCCGTGACTGCGACGCCGCTTCCGCTTTCGCTCGCCCGCTCACGCATCATGCCCCGTATTCAGCCGAATACGCTCTTCGAGCACTTGGATCGAGAACAAGTCGCCCATACCCCATGGGTCAACGACACGTCGATCGTCTACGTCATTGATCTGCCTCGCATGACCGTGAGCATCACACTCGAGCAGGTTATCCGCTGGGGACTGGACATCGATGAGGTCGAGATGCTCGCTCGGGCGAATCTGTCCCGGTACACGCCGTCTGTCGAAGTGCGATTGATCGAATCCGAAGAGGGTGGCCGCGTGGCGATTCTCTCGGTCCAGGATGGCTACGACGCTGCCCGTCTGTTGATGGACTCGCTGCACGGACGCCTCGCGCCGAGGCTGCACGGCGACTTTTTCGTCGCAGCCCCGGCCCGCGACATCTTTCTCGCCGTCTCGCAGGGGCCCGATGGATTCCTCAAGCGAGTCCAGAGCCGCGTCGACCGCGACTTCCAGCGACTGCCGTATCCCATCACGAAGGACCTCTTCGTCGTGACACAAGACGGCATTGCCGGAACGTGCATGGCCGCCTGAGCGGCGAGCCGGCACCAGCCCAAGAGAACAGAGTTGGTGATGGACATGACCCGCAGCGAGTCTGTGGCCGGTACTCTCTTCGCGTGCTGCTCATTCTTGACAATTACGATTCCTTCACGTGGAATCTGGTGCACTGCATCGGCGTGATCGATCCTCTGATGGACATTCGCGTTGTTCGCAACGACGAGGTCAGCGCCGATGAGGTGCTTGCCATGGGGCCGAGCCATATCGTGCTCTCGCCGGGTCCATGTACGCCTCGGGAGGCGGGCGTCTGTGGTGACGTGGTGCGAGCGGTTCGTGGCAGGATTCCACTCCTTGGCGTGTGCCTCGGTCATCAGGTCATTGCTGCGGTCCACGGGATGGAGGTGCAGCGGCATCCGCAGCCGATGCACGGGAAGACCTCGCTCATGCATCACGACGGGGCAGGGATCTTCGATGGGCAAGAGAACCCGCTCGTGGCCATGCGATACCACTCGCTCATCGTCTCCGCCGAATCGGTTACCGACGACTTTGATGTGTCCGCGCAGACCGGTGAGGGTGATGTGATGGCGATCCGATGGAAGGGAGGGTGGCCGAAGGGTCCGCGGGCTTCCTTGACCGGGGTGCAGTTTCACCCCGAGAGTTTCATGAGCCCCGAGGGGCCGAACTTGGTGAAGGCCTTTTTGCTTCAGCCGCCCGTCAGCCAGTCGGTTTGAGTCCCTCGATCATGTCCATGAATGCCGTGCGAGTCATGGATACGGTGTCGGTGGGGCCAAGCAGTTTGATGAAGACAGAGCCGTGCGGCGAGGTGACCATGGCGACCAGCATCGTGTAGTCGTCCTTGTGCCAGCCGCCCCCCATGCCCCGGTATTGCCCGCGTAGTTCAACGAGCGTGACGGGCATTCCCGAGACTTCCATCTGCGTAATGTCCGGCTGGGGGGCCAGATCATCACCACGGAACTGGCTGGTCCATCGCTCAATATTGGCCGTCGTCGTATTGCCGGAGGCTTCCGGGAAGTGCGTCACAACCAACTCTGCCGGCTCCTCGCCTTCGACCCCCGGGATCACCCAGTTGATCTTGCGCATGTCGTTGCGAGGCGGTTCCCATCGCCAGGTCGGATCGGTTGGGGCCCGCAGGCTGACGAAGTCGGCGCTGCGCGGATCGGGTGGTGGGCCTTCGGGGGTGAATGCGGTGTCTTCTTGGTCAACCGTGGCGTCCACGGCCCCGAGTCCGCGGCGTGTGGTATTGCCCACAATGGTCGGAGTCGATGCGGAGCCGCCTGGCGCGGGTGGGGGCGGCGGCCCCTCATCGCATGCGATCGGCAGCAGTACCGGCAGTATCAGCAGCAGTCGTGGCCCGAACATTCCCTCACGATAGCATGAGGACCATGAGCGGGATGGGTGTTCATGGTGATACGCCGGATCGAACGATCGACATGCGGATCACGAATTGTCGGATTTGGAATGGTGAGACACCCACACCGCGGTCTTTGGATCTCCTCATAGACGGCGGCCGAGTGCTGGAACTGGCCGAGCCGAACGTGACGATCGCGGCGAGAGAGACCATTGACCTCGGCGGGGGTGTGGTGACCCCGGGCTTGGTCGATGCGCACGTGCATTTGACGCTGGCCGCAGAGACGCTCATGCACGTTGATCTGTCGGCCGTTGACGGACGCGAGGCCTTCGAGGCGGCTATCGAAGCGGCGGATGCGGTGCTTCCCCCCGAGCGGTGGCTTCTTGCGTCCGGTTGGAACGAGACCCTTTGGCCGCGGGATGGCCTGCCAGACCGCGGGTGGCTTCGGGCAGCAGGTTCTCGTCCCGTCGTGTGCTGGAGATGTGACTGGCACTGCGTTCTGGTCAATGATGCGGTGCTGCAGATGCTGGATCTGGATGGTCCCCTGCCGGTTGGCGGTCGAATCGGTCGTTCGGCCGATGGCACACCCAGCGGCCTGCTGGTCGAGGCGGCGGCCTGGGAACTGGTCAATCCGCTGATGCCTCCACTTCCCGAACATCTTCGAGGAGAAGCGATTGAGCGGGCGGCAGCGTGCATGGTCGGCTGCGGCATCACCGCGACACGGTCGATGGAGTATCGCCGAGACATCGAATCGCACTTGGCTCAGCGGGCAGCCACGCTGCCGCTTCGGCTCTCGATCGTGCAACTCGATCGCACCCTGCCGCTCGAGAGGGATTGGCATGGGATTCTCCCACGAACCGACCGCTTTGCCCTCACCGGTTGCAAGGCATTCTTCGATGGCACGCTTGGTTCGAGGACCGCAAAGTTGTGTTCGCCCTACGACGATGCCCCCGACACCAGCGGCATGTGGTTGGAATCGGCGATCGATGGCAGCGACAAGCGGTGGTGCCGCGAGGTGGTCGATGCAGGGCTCGCGCCGGTCATTCATGCGATTGGCGATGCTGCTGTCGGGCGAGCGGCGCGAGTGATTCGTGGTGTACCCGATTCCCTCCGGCCGACCATCGAACATGCCGAGGTGCTCTCCCCGAACTTGCTGCCCGCCATCGCGGGCCTTCGATTGAGTGTGCAGCCGACGCACCGGGCCGCCGATGCCGTGATGGCCCGTGCTCGGCTCGGTGATCGGGCCGGATGGGTGCTGCCCATGCGGGCGATGGCGGATGCCGGAGCAAGGCTGAGTTTCGGCACCGACTGGCCGATCGTGCCGGTTGATCCGATCGCCACGCTCCGGGCTGCGATGACCGGTGAGGACCTTGGCGGGAATCCTTTCTTTCCCGAACAATGCTTGTCTCCACACGAGGCCATGCTCGCCGCCACCGTGAATGCGTCGGAGGTCTGTGGCTTCGATGCGGGCCTTCGATCGGGGATGCCAGCAGATTTTGTTCTCTGGTCGGGCGATCCATTGGAAGATATTCACACCGCCACCGCGCAGGCGACCTTCGTGGATGGGACACTGGTGGGCGGCCGGTTGCGAGAAGGAGCGTGTTATGACCCAGAACCTGACCCACGTGGATGAACATGGCCGGGCGGTCATGGTCGATGTATCCAACAAGCCCATTGTGCGCCGCCGCGCCGTCGCGGAGGCCTTCTTTGTCGCCGCTTCGGAAACGCTCGATCGCATCATGGCTGGCGATCTCCCGAAGGGCGAGGCGCTGGCGGTTGCAAGGATCGCGGGGATTCAGGCGGCCAAACGTGTGGATGCCATGATTCCGTTGTGTCACACGCTTCCGCTTGAGCACATCGATGTGTCATTCGATCGTGCCGCCCCCGAGACCATCCGGATCGAAGCGACGGCGGTCGTGACGGCGCGGACGGGCGTCGAGATGGAGGCACTGACCGCGGTCAACGTGGCGGCGCTGACCTTGTGGGATATGACCAAGGCGATCGACAAGAATCTGCGGATCGACCAGACGCGGCTTGTGCTCAAGGAGAAGGATTCGCCGGTCTCATGAACTCGCGCCGCGGGCCGCTTGGCAGAAGGCCGCGATTCGATCTGGATCCTTGATCCCTCGTGCAGATTCAACCCCGCTGCTGACATCCACCGCCCAAGGCCGAAGGCACTCGATTGCCGCGGTCACGGTGTCTGGGGTGAGACCGCCAGCGAGGATCCACGGTGTCCGGAGTGCAGCCGCCGTATCGACAAATGCGGCGTGGTCGAATGCGACACCGCTGCCGCCGCGGCTGCTGTCAATGAGGAGTCTGGCGACGCTCGGGTCATCGTCCCAGTGCGTGATGGCGGCGAGGTCGTCGAATGGGACCGCGCGGATGACGGGTCCGCCTTCGGCCGCCGCGTGAACAAGCGGTGGGGCTTCATCGCCGTGCAATTGGATCCAGTCCGTAGGCCGCCGCCGGACCTGCGATTCGCTTGGATCGACCATCAGACTGATCGCTGCGATCCGCTCGCCAGCAGCAGCGGCCAGTGTGCGGAGTGTGCGTTCGTCTACGGAGCGTGGGGAACCTTCCGCGAGCACCAGACCGATCGCATCGGCGCCCGACTCGATCGCCGCTTCGATGTCTGCAGGTGTTTGCAGACCGCAGATCTTGATTCGGACGCGGCCGGGAGACGGGTCATTCCAGGGTGGGGAACTCACGCCGTCGCCTCACTGAGCAGTGTCTCGGCCAGTGACTTCCGCTGGGTCGTGGCGGCATCACGTTTGGCCTGCTCCAAGAGTGGAATGGCTTCGGCGCCCCGACCGAGGAAACGCACCAGCAGCAACCCGAGGAGCAACCGCACCTCGCCTGCGCTGGGCGACTTGCCGTACCGCTCCAGATAGCGGCGATACGCATCGGCGGCTTCATACCGTCTGCCCGTCGTGTGAAGGTGATTGGCGAGCATGAGCTGATCCTTCTCCGGCAGCACGGCCCCCTCGTAATCGGTGGCGAGTCGGCACCACATGGAGGCGGCAGCGTCGATGTTGCCCTGGGAGAGGCGACCGCGGACGGCCGACACAAAGGCAGCCGATGGATCGATGGTCGCCTCCGGTGGCGGCGTGCCGGTCGGCGGCTTGGACACGGCGTGGGCCAGCACGTGGCGGCGACGTCGGTGTTTCAGGAGTGCCACCGCGTCGGATCCGTCCCGATTGAACACGGGTGTCGGCAGGAGGGCGAGCACGGTACCGACTCCCCAGAGATAGCCGCCAATGTGCGCCGCGTAGGCGGTCCCCGAGTCGCCAAGGCCGACCCAGCCAATCAGATCGAGCGCGACCCACAACGCGATGATGAGCGTGGCTGGTGCCATCCAGAAGGTAATGAGAAAGAAGACGACCAGCACCCGAATACGGCATTGCGGGAACAGCATGAGGAAGCCACCAACCAGAGCGCACACCGCGCCGCTCGCGCCGATGACAGGGTTGGGCGAGGTGGCGATGTGGGCCAGCCCGGCCACGACGCCGCCCATCAGGACGAAGATCGCAAATCCGATTCGTCCCATCCGTCCCTCGATGGCACTGCCGAAGACCCACAGACCCATCATGTTGAAGCCGAGGTGCAGCAGCCGCCAGAGCGGATGCTCCGTGCCGCCTATCAATGGGTTGTCATGGGTGAATTGGTAGGTCACGACCTGCCACCAGTGGAAGTCTCGGGCCGAGAGGGCCAGCCCGTCAATGAGTCGCTCGGCCGCGTCACGATCGAGGGCCCCGACGACGAGCACCGCAAGGTAGGCCAGCATCATCAGCACGATGAGCGTCTCGGTGACCACCGGACGGCGGGTACGGGGCAAATCGGTACCGAGAAGGATGAACATGAGCGTAGTGTAATGAGCGTGAAAACCGAGCCATCCGTCTCCCGCCTGCCCAACGGGCGTGCTGTACAATCCATCGTCCTGCTCGGCGCGTGCCGCGGCAGGGTGGAACGGGGGTTCTCAGCACAGGATGGAGTACGCCACATGGCCGATGCAACCGCCACGATGACGATGGACAAGGGGCTCGATCACACGATCATTGGTGAGTCCACCAAATCGTTCATCGACGGCCAGAAGGGCGTATTGGAGTACGTGGGTATCGACATCGATACGCTTGCCCGGCAGTCGACCTTTGAGGAGACCACCTTTCTCCTCTGGAACGACCGTCTTCCGGACACGGCGGAACTCGCGGCGTTTACGGATCGAATTCGGTCTCACTACGACCTGCCAGACGGCATGTGGGATGCCCTGCGTGGCATGCCTGACGATGCCGCGCCGATGCATGTTCTTCAGACGATGGTCGCCATGATTGCCACGTACGACCCGGAGTGTGACGTGCAATCTCGCACGGCCGAGGAAGCCAAGGCCATTCGGGTTCTCGCCGCGACACCAGCCATCATCGCCAATTTCGATCGACTTCGACGCGGACTCGACATCGTCAGGCCGAGTGCCGGCGACACGATGGCCGAGAGCTTCCTGCGGATGCTCAACGACGAGACGCCCGGTGAGGCGACAACCAAGGCACTCGATGTGTGCCTCATCCTGCATGCCGATCACGGCATCAACGCCTCTACCTTTGCGACGATGGTTGCGGTTGGAACCGAGAGCGATATGTACTCCGCCATCACGGCGGCGATCGGGACGCTCCGTGGCCCGCTGCACGGCGGCGCGAACGAGCGGGTGATGCGAATGCTTCAGGAGATAGACGGACTCGATGCCGTTGAGGACTTTGTGCTTGGCCGTCTCTCACGCAAGGAAAAGGTGCCGGGGTTCGGACATCGCGTATACAAGGCCATCGACCCGCGGGCGACCTATCTCAAGACCTTCGCCGAGTCGATTGCGACGGAAACAGGCAACATCGAGCTCTTCAAAATGAGCCGACGGATCGAGGAGATCATGGAGTCTCAGGTCGGAGCCAAGGGCATCCACCCCAACGTCGATTTCTATTCGGCGACGACCTACTTCTCGATGGGGCTGGCGATCGATCTCTTTACGCCCATCTTCGCCATGAGCCGCAACGCCGGTTGGGCGGCCCATGCCCTCGAGCGGCTCGAGGACAATCGGCTGATCCGTCCTCGGTGTCAGTACACCGGCCCGCACGGCGCGGAGTACGTCGGGTTGGCAGGCCGGTAGCAGGCCTACTGAACGTACATCACAAGTCGGTCGTGGACCAGCATCACGATGTCATGCTTGCCATCTCCGCTCAGATCCGCAATGGCAATCTGGCGAGGTTGGTACTCGCGGCCCTCTCCGCCGTGGAACAGCTGTGATTCGTAGATCTGGAATCCGGTGGCGTGCAGCATCTCGCCCGCAGCGTCAAAGGTGAACAACTCCATCATCTGCTCACCCGCATCGAGGGCAACCATGTCGCCGTAGCCGTCGGCATTGATGTCACCGATCGCGAGTTCGTGGGGGATGTGCCCATCGAGTGAACTTTTCCAGGTGCCGACTTCTCGTAGTACCCGTCGCTGTCCGCCAAGTGGGATGATGGCGAATCCATCCTCGCCAACGGTCAGGATGCCCGGAACATCACCGTTGAACCGTCCGGTGGCGAGCGGTCCGGGGGTGAATCCGCGAATGCGAAGCGTCTCGGATTGCTTCCATCGTTCGCCGTCCTTGGCGACATCAAAGACCAAGAGCCTGTCGCCGGCCTTGTCGGCGGCGACGAGACGATTGTTCAGTGGGGCGACGGCCACCAAATCGCTGTCTGGATCGTCCGCGTTGAACTGCCTGATGACTCGCCACCCCCCGGAGGCGTCCTTACGCTGGAACTTGACGGCGCGAACGAAGTTCCCATCGGCGATCAGCAACTCATCGGTGCCGTCGCCATTGACGTCCAGCGTGGCGATGTTGTCATTGCTTGCGGAATCGACCAGCCCGTATTGGGCCATGTCCTTCTTCTCAAGAAGCCGAAAGCCGCCATCGGATGCCTCGTCGGCCAGCAGCAGCATCATCGGTCGCTCTGGGGTGAGGATGATGATGTCTTCGTTGCCGTCCTGGTCGACATCCACAGACTGGACATGATTTGGCTTTCGGCTGAGTGAACCGAGGTCAATCGATTGGGACTCGTCTGTGTCGAGGTTGATGAGGTCGAGAAGATAATCGCGTTTCTTGTTGACCACGATCGCGGCGTGAGCGCCGCCATTGATCGTGACAACATTCATCGCGACTGGGTCAAAGCCTGCGCTCACTTGAATAGGTGTTGGGAAAGGCAGTTCGCCCGGGCCAAGAAGGGTACGTCCGACCACGCCCTCCTTCGATGAGAGTACGAGCAGTTCGGGTGGCCGCGTATCGGTCCCAGCGACCGCCGCCACGCTATCGATATCGGAAAGGCTCGGAGACGACTGCACGGCGGCCAGATCACCGGTATCTGACTGGCGATAGACCGCCAATGCGTTGGACTTGGTATCGGCGGCGAGAACATCACTTCGTCCGTCGCCGTCCACATCGACCACGGTCCACGCGCGGTGGCGTTTGCCAGGATCCGGGAAGCCATGCACTGTGAAGGCGGCTTCGCGGTCGCCTCCCGACTCGACATCCTCTTGTTTCAGCTCGTACAACACAACGCGGCGGGCGTTGCGTTCGATGACTGCGATTCGCGTGCTGTCTTCGCCGCCAAGTGCCTCGAACTCGATGATCGGCGGCATCTCGAAGATGGTCTGCGCGCCGGGCTCCACGCCGTCATCACCTTGGCGACCGAACCAGATTCGCACCGGCGCCGCATCATCGGGGCTTATTCCGGCCAGGTCCATCAGGCCGTCACCGTCGTAATCCGCTGGCACAATGCCGAGCATGGAGGCGCCTGCGGGGTAGGTCGTGATCGGGCCAAGTGAGAACCCATCGATCGGCCAAATGGCAGGTTCGCCGCCGACGATGGAGACAAGATCTGGCTTTCCATCGCCGGACATGTCCACAATCGAGAAGGCCGCCGTTGAAGCGCCGAGTTTGCGGATGTCTCGTCTGGTCTCCGATGTGAACTTGCCAGGGGCTGTCTGACGCAGGAAAGTGACTCGCCCGGGCGGGCCGCCGCTGAGGAGGTCACGCAGCCCATCACCGTCGAAGTCGTAGGCGGCCAGGGCGGCGACGGCATCGGCCACCGGAACGAGCACCCGCTCAAAACGCCAGTGGTCCGGAAACTCGTTGATGTCGCGGGGAATCTCAACCGGATCGTCGGGGCTGGCCCCGGGCCGCTGCTGGAAGATTTCGATGCGGCTTCGGTGATTATTCGCCACGACGA
>CAYYGU010000001.1:20942-23747 GCA_964471525.1 uncultured Isosphaeraceae bacterium | reverse complement strand
CCGGGCCGCTGCTGGAAGATTTCGATGCGGCTTCGGTGATTATTCGCCACGACGATGTCATCGAGGTGATCCCCGTTCAGGTCGACGACCAGCATCGGGCCGGGATCATCTCCGACAGGAACCACATCCAAACCCTCGAAGCCGAAGTAGTCGGCCAAGGGTGACTGATCGGTGTTCTGGCTGAGTGTGGAAAGCAGGATGGTGGTGAGGACCAGTGGGCTCATCGGTTGTTCTCCAGAGGGGCAGCGGCATGGTAGCCCCGGGGTAGGACACGCGGCAGGGCGGGGGCGTACACTTGGGCTTTGGTGATGCAAGAGGAGGCCCCGATATGAGTGCTCAGATGTGGTTCATGGTGTGCGTATGTGCCGGCATCAGCCAAGCAGACGTTGTGCAGCTCGAGGCGGGCGGTGCGTTGCATGGCACGGTGATCAAGCAGGATGAGCGGAGTCTGTGGATCGACGTGGGACCATCCATCGTCTGCATTGATAACAACGACGTCGTGGATGTGCGCGTGTCGGACCCGAGCGAGGTTCCAGACGAACCGGCCGACGCGATGTTTCACACGGTCAAGAATCCCCCAGATCTCAGCATTCGTCAGCAGGCCGCTCGCGTAAAGCCGTCGGTTGTGCTTGTGAAGACACCGTCGGGAACCGGTTCGGGCGTCATTGTCAATGGGCAGGGTCATGTCGTCACCAATGCGCATGTCATTCAAGGCGAGAAGGACCTGCGGCTGGTCATCTGGGCCCCGCGAGAGGATGGCACACTCGATCGCACGACCATCGAGGACATTGAGATCGAGGCTGTGAACAACCACTTGGATCTGGCGCTGTTGAAACTTCCCACGAAGGACGGACACACGTACCCGTGGGTGCCGCTGGAACTGTGGGAGTCGATCGAAGTCGGGCAGCCGGTATTCGCCATCGGAAATCCCATGGGTCTTGAGCAGACGACCAGCCAGGGCGTTGTCTCGACGACGCAGCGAAGTTTCGACGGCCTGAGCTATATCCAGACCGATGCCGCAATCAATCCCGGCAATTCTGGTGGGCCGCTGTTCAATGTGAGCGGTGAGGTGGTCGGTATTACCAACATGGGGATTCTCGGCGGCGAAGCGCTTGGGTTTGCGATTCCGACTCGATATGTGAAGGACTTTCTCCGCAACCGCGAAGCCTTTGCCTACGACCCATCGAACCCGAATACAGGGCATCGGTATCACGTTCCGCCCCCACGGCAGCAGGGTGGCACACCGCCCCAATTGGAGAAGACGCCATGAGTATGGTTCACGCAAGCGTGTTGATCGCGGCGATGGCCGCCCCGGTCGCGGGGGCTCCGCTGCTGATCGAAGATGTTGCGCCGGGCAATGCCGTTGGTGTTGTGGCGGTGAAGGGATTGGATGGTGTGCTTTCGCGATTGACCGGGTCGGGCGTTCTCGACGCCGCCGATCGGGCGGCGCTCACTGAGGAAATCCGGGGCGTGTTCGATCGTGAGGGTTCGGGCATCGGTGATATCTGGCAGACGCTGCTTGAAGACCAAGATCCACTGGAGATCGTGGCGTCCATGTCAGGTGGACTCGTCGTGTGGGTGGAACCTGCCGAGGATGGGACCGGACAGTTGACGGTCGCTGCGTGGGTCGACCTGGGCAGCGAATCTGAAGCGATTTCGGATTCGTGGGACGCGAGTTGGGAAACCATTCGGGCCGAGCCGCACGTCAAGACCGAGGACGTGCTTGGTCGCGATGTTGACCATGTTGGTTCGCGTCGCGGCGACCGGGCGGAGCCGAATCCGATGCCGAACGATTCGTGGGTCGTGCGGGAAGATCGGTTGATCCTGTTCTCCAACACCCGGGCCGGACTGAGCAGACTGCTCGATGGGGTGGATGGTGAGGTGTTCGACGATGCCCTTGGCGACACGGAGCAGTGGGCCGCGGTCAAGGGCATGCTGGACGGGCCGGACTCATTCTGCGCGGCCCTGTTCGTGGATCCGTCATGGGAGGCGGGGACGTTGTTCGATCAGATGGGCATGGTGCAGATGCTGCAGGCCTCATTTGAGGCGGCGGTCGGCCCGGTCAAGGCGGTCGCTGTGTCGGCTGGGCCGGGAACGGGCGATACGTTGTTGTCGTGGTCGGGCAGTGTTTGGATGCCCGAGGGACAAGGGGGACTCTTGCGGCTGTTCGCTCGCGATACCCCCCGGTCTGCGATGCCGGGGTGGATCGGCCCCGACACGGTGTCCGTGACCCGGCTCAATGTGGATTTCAAGCGGATTCCCGATTGGATCCGCGGTGTCATCGCGACCAATCCGATGCTCATGGGTGCTGGGCAGATGATCGACCAGTTCGAGCCGACCTTGCGAGCCATTCTCGATCCGCTCGGCAGGCGACTCTTGCAGGTCCAAACCGTGACCCGACCGCTCACAGCGGAGAGCGTCAATACCCTGACCGCCATCGCATGCACCAACCCCACCGGGCTCAGCGATGCCTTGGCCGCGACAGCCCCGCAGGCCCAGATGGAACCGCGCGACTTCCAAGGGCATCAGGTGTGGTCTACCGAGATGAGCGGAATGGGAGGGCTGCCGCTTCCTGGGTTGGACGGAACGGTGAGTCTGGCGGTCGCGGGCGGCATGCTGCTCGTTGGTGATGAGACCGCTGTAGAGCATTCTCTGCGTGGCCTTGGGGGCAAGGGCGGCGAGGCTCCGGGGTGGCTTCATCGAGTGACGGCCTGGCTGCCCGATCACGCCCTCGCCGGCTGGGGCGGTTCGGATCTCGCTGAATCGCTCACCGCGGTGGCCGAAGTAGAGCGGATGCAGATTTCG
>CAYYGU010000001.1:0-20842 GCA_964471525.1 uncultured Isosphaeraceae bacterium | reverse complement strand
GGATCTCGCTGAATCGCTCACCGCGGTGGCCGAAGTAGAGCGGATGCAGATTTCGCGGTGGGAGGACGAACTGAAGGCGGACGACCCCGAGTTGTGGGAGGAGATCAAGGATGAACTCGTCAACGAGGATCAGACCGAGCAGTACGAACGACTCGCCAAGATCGCCTCATATCTCGGCCCCGCCGCGTGGTGGGCGAGTTCAGGCGACGACGGGTATCGCATCCGCGGCATCGTGATGGCGGTCGATCCGGTCGCAGGGGAGTAGTCCTCGCGGGCGGGGAGGTGCCGCGGCTCAGGTCCACCCGAGTCGCAGGAAGGCCGCGTCGAAGATGAGGTTGGCGACGATAACCGCCACGATCGTCTGCACGACGGTGTCCGTCGTCGCCTTGCCGACGCCAGCGGCACCACCGCTGACCCGCAGTCCATTGAAGCAGGCGATCACGCCGAGCATGAGGCCGAAGGTGGCGGCTTTGATCAGTCCGGTCGAGAAGTCGTAGATACTCAGTTGGCTCAGCGTGTTGTCGTAGTAGACGGTGGCGCTGACATCGAAGAATGCGACTGTCACCAAGCCGCTGCAGAACACCGCGGTCACATCGGCGAGAATCGTGAGCAGCAGCAGACTGATGACCGTGGCGGTGAGACGCGGCAGCACGAGAAAACGAACCGGATCGAGCGCGTGGGCTTCGAGCGCTTCAATCTCCTCGCCAACCACCATCGTGCCGATTTCGGCAGCAATGGAAGCGCCTGCGAATCCTGTCAAGACGACTGCCGAAATAATCGGTCCCATCTCGCGGAAGACAGCGATGCCGACGATGTTGGCGATTTTGTTCGCTTGCCCAAGTTCCGACAGGGGCGGATACATGGCGATGGCAAGGATCAGGCCGATGCAGGCGCTGACGAGCAGCACGATGCCGATCGATCGGACGCCCACGCGGACCATTTGCGCGACGACCGCGGGCCAGCCCAGTCGCATGCCGGGGTGCGATGCAGACCGCCAGTACCACCGGCCCACCGAGCCGGTCAGCTTCGTCGTTCCCCCGAGGAGAAGCAGCAGCCCGAGTGTGCCGCCGCCGAGGCGATCGATTCCACGGGTGAGCAGGAAGCCGCGACGCTTGTGAGTCGACGGCATGCTCAGCAACCAAGGTCGTCACGAATCGTGAAGACGGTGTCCAGTTTGGAGATCGTGAAGATGGACTCGACGCGGTCTGTCATGCGGGCGAGGATGAGATCCCGATGCTGTCGCCGGCAGATTTGAAGCGCCTCGACCAGCGTGGCGACGCCAGATGAATCCATGTAGGGGACCTCGGCCAGATCGACGATGACTGGGGTGTCGCCATCGACCAATGCGGTCTGAAGCGATTGTCGGAGTTGCGGCGAGGTCGAGAGGTCAATCTCGCCGACCGGCGTCACGATCAGATGGGCGTCGCCGCGATTGATGGAAATGCTGAGTGGTTCGGCATTCTCGTCACGCATGGACGGTGTCCCCCTGCTGTGAGGCGCTTGGTGTCTGCTCGATATCAACACGCATCGAGAGCACGGTGCCTCCTGTGGGCCGGTGAGAATAGACGACTTCGTCCATGACTTGCTGGATCAGATGAACACCAAGTCCTCCCGGTTTGACATCGGCCAGATCGCGTGAGCACATGGTGTGAAGTGGAACCTGCTGCCCATCGTCTTCGAGCGTCATCAGCAGCGAGCGGCGGGTTGCCTCGGTCCGTCGAGCGCAGGCCAGGCGGATGCGGCCCTGCTGACCGGCGTAGGCGTGGCGGATGATATTGGTCGTGGCTTCATCGACGGCAAGGCAGACTTGGCCGGTCTTGGTCGTTTCAAGGCCCGCCCGCTCGCACCATGCGGCCAAGGAGGCGCGGATCACGCACAGCAGGTCGGGTCTGGCAACGACGTCAAGGACGAAATCGGTGTGTTGGGATGAGTCGGTCATGGGTGGGCCTGATTGCCGGATGATACATCGTGCGATTCGGATGGATAGACTGCCGCATTCTCAGGAGCCTCTCCGCATGCCCGTACCCGCCATCGGCTCGACTCGCCCTCCCGGCGTCGAGACTATTCCAATTATCGACTTCGGCAGCCAGTATGCCCAGTTGATCGCTCGCCGCGTCCGGGAAGCCGGGGCATTCAGCATTCTGGTGGCACCGGATGTCACGATCGAGCATCTGAAGTCGCTCGAGCCAGCTGGAATCATTTTGTCGGGCGGGCCGGCCAGCATCGATGAGCCGGAGGCGCCGCGGTGTGATCCGGCCATCCTCGACATGGGCGTTCCTGTGCTTGGGATCTGCTACGGAATGCAATTGGGATGCCACATGCTCGGCGCGACCATCGAGCGAGCCGAGGCCCGCGAGTATGGCCGTGCAAAGTTGTCGATTCAACGGTCTGCGGGGTTGTTTGAACATCTGCCTGACGACATGACCGTCTGGATGAGCCATGGCGATCAGGTGAGCAATCTCCCCGATGCCTTCGAAGTGATCGCTGCGACCGACACCTGTCCTGCGGCCGCGGTCATGCACCAATCGCGGCATTTCTACGGCCTCCAGTTCCACCCCGAGGTGACTCATACGCCGCACGGCATCGATCTGCTTCGCAATTTCCTCTATGAAGTGTGCGGCTGCCACGGCACGTGGCGGATGGCCGACTTCATGGAGACGCAGTGTGCGCTGCTCCCCGATCTTGTTGGCGATCGTCGCGTGATCTGCGGTCTCAGCGGCGGCGTGGACTCTTCGGTCGTGGCGGCCCTGCTCGCCCGGGCCATCAAAGAACGGCTGACGTGTATTTTTATCGACAATGGCCTGCTGCGGAAGAATGAGCGTGGGCTTGTCGAGTCTACATTCAAGGATCACTTCGATATCGACCTTCGGGTCGTCGATGCCGCCGATGAGTTCCTTGGCGATCTCGTCGGGGTCGATGATCCGCAAGAGAAACGGCGACGCATCGGTCACCGCTTCATCGATTGCTTTCGGAAAGCGGCCGACGAGGTCGCGTCAGACGGCGGTGATCCGGTGCACTTCCTGGCGCAAGGAACGCTGTATCCGGATGTCATCGAGTCGGGACACGGCCATGCTGGAACGGCCGCGAACATCAAATTGCACCACAACGTCGGCGGCCTGCCAGAAGAACTCGGGTTTGAACTGATCGAGCCCCTGCGTGACCTCTTCAAGGACGAGGTCCGCGCCTTGGGTGAAGTGCTCGGCCTTCCGAGTCATGTTGTGTGGCGGCATCCCTTCCCGGGTCCCGGGCTGGCCGTTCGCGTTCTTGGTGACATCACCACCGAGCGGCTCGATCTGCTTCGGGAGTGTGACGAAATTGTGCTTGACGAGATCGTGTCGGCGAATCTGTATCGCAGCACCAATCAGGTGTTTGCCGTCTTGCTTCCGGTCAAGAGCGTCGGTGTCATGGGGGACGGTCGAACCTACGACTCTGTCGTTGCCGTGCGAGCGGTCGAGACTCAGGATTTCATGACCGCTGACTGGGCGAGGATTCCCTACGACGTCTTGGCGACCATCAGCAACCGCATCATCAATGAGGTGCCGGGTGTGAACCGCGTTGTCTACGACATCTCCAGCAAGCCTCCAGCCACGATCGAGTGGGAATGAGCCGCGGATTCGTGCCGCAACTCGCTACTCCGCCGGTCCTTCTTTTGGACCTGGCCCCGTGTGGCGCTGCTGCTTCGTTGCGGCATCCCGCATCGAGGGCGGTTCGGGCGGAGCTTTGGCAAAAACCAAACGCCCTGCGCTTGTTTGCACCGCGTTGGTGATCGTGACGAGTACCTCCTCGTCGATGCGTTCGGCGGCGTCCTCGACGACGACCATCGTGCCGTCGGGGAGATAGCCGATGCCTTGGCCTTCCGCCTCGCCTCGCCGAACGATCGCCAGCCGCATCGTTTCGCCGGGAATGGCCGCGTCACGAAGCAAGCCCCCCAGATCATGCAGATTGAGCGTCGGGGCATCGCTGAGTTCGGCGACGCGGGCGAGATTGGCATCGGTCGTCACGATGCGGAGGTTCTTCTCCATCGCGAGATCGACGAGCATCGCATCGACCGGCGCGTCTGGCGGCGAATGCATCTGCTCGACGTCGATATTGACGTCCGGGTCGTCTTGCATGATCCGCAGGTTGTCAAGGCCCCGGCGGCCACGGTCTCGCTTTGTCCGATCCGCCGAGTCGGCCAGGGTATGCAATTCACCAATGACGAATTGTGGGACGATCAGGGGGGCATCCATGAACCCCGTCTTGGCGAAGGCGTTCATCCGACCGTCGATGAGGGCCGACGTATCAAGGAGCATGGGGCGAAGGCCGCGGACCTGTTTGGAGAACTCGACGTAGGGGATGACCAAGCGGATGCTGTCCCGCGTTGAGAGCACGACGGAAACGGCGACGTAGGTGAGCGTCAGTCCGACCGTGAGTTTCAGCAGCGTGAGGTACTTGAGCGCCTCCTCGTCGCCCGACATATCCCATGCTTCGGCGATGAGATCGATCAGGACGCCGACCGCGAGCGAAGCGAACAGTCCCGCGACCACCGCGAGATAGATGCCCACGACATGGGAAATACGTTTGCGGGGCGTGCGAATGTCCAGCAGGACCACGATGAAGACGACGGCGAGGGTGGCTGCGATCGGCATGAAGTAGTGGATCAGCGGATCGGCACCCGAAGGGGCGTTGATGATGGGGATGGACGCGGCCGCGAGCATGAGCCCCGCGTAGAGGATTCGGAAGGCTGTCAGCAGAAATGGGGGGGCGTCGCTGGCGTCCGGGTCTGCGGCGTGTCCAACGGCGTGAATCGAGTCGTGCTCAGGCATCGCAGCGAGTGTACCAGCCGGCTGACAGTGGATACCATGACCAGCGGGAGTGCGGCAGGCGGCCGGGTCCTTCGGGTGGTCGGCCCGTGAACCTGGTCAGGGCTTGATCGCAGCAGCCATAAGCGTCGCTGTCCGCGCCGTTGGTTTCCTGGCCGCCTGCCATGCTCCCTCCGTGCCGTTGTCATTCGTCTCGACGGCGATGTCCGCTGCTCCTTCGCCGACCGATCGCCAGGAGTTTCTTCAGGTGACCTACACAGTTCTTGCCCGCCGGTATCGCAGCCAAGACTTCGGTGAGGTCATTGGGCAGTCCGTTATTGCCGATACGCTTCGCCGCGCCGTCGAGGGTGACCGGACGGCTCACGCCTATCTCTTTACCGGGACGCGGGGTGTTGGCAAGACGACAATGGCACGGCTTTTCGCCAGGGCGATGAACGTGACGGGCGATCTTCAAGATGCCGACGCGATCTCCGAAGCAATCATGCGGGGTGATGATCTCGATGTCATCGAAATCGACGGCGCTTCCAACCGGGGCGTTCAGGAAGCAAGAGATCTCATTGCGGGGGCCGGACTGTCACCTGCTCGCTGCAGATACCGCATCTACATTATCGACGAAGTTCATATGCTCACGACGGAGTCTTTCAATGCGCTCCTGAAGACGATGGAAGAGCCTCCCGATCACGTGAAGTTCATCCTGTGTACGACCGAACCGCAGAAAGTGCTGACGACCATTCAAAGCCGCTGCCAGCGATTTGACTTCAAGCCCATTCCACGGCGGCTCATCGCCGAGCATCTTCGAGCGATTCTCGCCCAAGAGAAGGTCGAGATGGATGATGCGGCAATCAGCCGCGTCGCGGAACTGGGCAACGGATCCATGCGAGATGCACTGAGTGTGATGGATCGTGTTCTTGCAGGCGGTGATGCGTCGATTTCGGCGGAGAAGTTGGAGGAGATGCTCGGTCTTCCCGAAGCGGGTTTGATCGGTTCTGTCATCGACGCCATCGCTTCGGGTGATTCCAAGTCTGCATTGGAGTCCGCCGACGCCCTTCTCGCCGGTGGAATCAGTATCGACCAGGCACTCTCGGCCTTGACCGAGTCACTGCGGCGGATGTTGCTGCTGCGAACCTGCGGCCGTGATACCGAGGTGCTTGATCTCACGGAGGAGTTGCGAGAATCGATGGCGGCACAGGCCGCAGAGTTTGAGCCGGCATCGCTTGTTCACGGCATCGCCGTGTGCGAGGCGGCCGCGCGGCAGGGCAGGCTGGGCGCATCGGCCCGCGCGGTCTTCGATGCGGCGATTGTGCGGTTGGCCCTTGCGGCCGAGTTGATTGATCCGGCGAGCGTCCCTCGGCCTGTTGCTGCGACCGGGACGAAAAAAAAAAGGTCCGTAAAGCAGTCTGAGGCGAAACCGAGCCCGAGAGTTTCGAAGCCGGCTGCCGGCCCGAAGACGCCTCAACCGGTTGTCGAGAGTCTAGAGCAGGTTTGGACGCGGCTCGTGGAGTCAGTCTCCGGGCAAGCAGCCAAAGCCACGTTTGATGGCATCGAGCCGATTCGTTTCGACGCCGATCGCGTGGTTGTCCGGTCGACCGCTGGCCCTCTGTCCAGTGTTGTGTTGGAACGATTGACCAAGCGTCTTTCGGACGCAACCGGCAGAGGCATACGGGTTGAGTCTGACGAACCTGCCGATCCTACGGAATCACCGCAGCAGACGAGAACGACTCAGATTGATGATCCTCGGGTTGACTTGGCGATGGAGTTGTTCGATGCGTCTGTGGTCGATGTCAAGAAGCGGGAGTCACGAGAGGAGCAGAAAGATGTTTGAGGGTCTCAAGGGTATGGCTGGAATGGCATCGCTGATGAAGGATCTGCCGAAGATGCAGAAGCGAATGGAGGAAGTGAAGGCCTCGCTCGGTGACTTGCGGGTCGAGGCAAGTTCGGCCGAGAATCGTGTTCGGGTTGTGGCGACCGGCGCGATGGAGATTCTGACGGTGCAGGTCCAGGGCGGATCCGAGGAAGACCTCGGCCCGCTCATTTGCGACACGGTGAACACCGCGCTTGAGATGGCGCGACAGGAGGGGGCGAGGAGGCTTGCCGAGGCAGCCGCCGAAATGGGTTTGCCCATGCCACCTGGTGGCCTGAGCCTTCCCGGAGGGATGTGACTTGGCACGCGGCGGGTATCCGGAGCCGGTCGAGCGGTTGGTCGAGTGCTTGCAGAAGATGCCCGGAATCGGCAAGCGGACGGCAACGCGATTGGCCTTTCATCTGCTCAAAGCCCCGGTTGATGAGACCGAGGCGCTTGCGGAGGCACTCCGTGATGTCAAAGCCAAGGTCGTCTGCTGCGAAACCTGCTGGCAGTTGACCGACGTGCAGCCATGCCGGATCTGCGCCAACCCAAGTAGGGACCCGGCCTGTGTGCTGGTAGTCGAGCAGCCCCGTGACCTCATGAGCATCGAGGCGACAGGTCTGCACCGCGGCATGTACCACGTGCTGACCGGGCGGCTCGATCCGCTCGGCGGTGTCGGGCCTGACGATATCACCGCCGCGGCGCTCTTTGATCGTGTGGACCATCCGGAGCGGAATGCTCGTGGAGAAGCGATCGAGGAGGTGATCCTCGGTCTGAGTCCAACCCTGGAAGGCGATACGACGGCGCACTATCTGGCCGAGTCCCTGCGTCCCCGTGGCGTTCGCGTGAGCCGACTCGCCCGTGGTCTTCCGAGTGGGTCGTCGCTTGAATTCGCGACTCCTGCGATGTTGGCCGATGCGCTGCTGGGCCGCACGGCGGGCGACTGATTGAAATCGGCAGGGGGCTTGCCCGCCCCCTACTATGAAACCCATGGACATGCGGTTCGAAACGAGACAGCAGGCCGGGCTTGGGCAGCAGCAGAAACTGAGTCCGCGGATGATTCAGTCGATGGAGATTCTGCAGATGCCGATCCAGGCATTGCATGAGCGAATCGATCAGGAGTTGGAATCGAATATCGCGCTCGAAGTCGATGAGCATCTCGCGGGCAAAGATCGGGAAGCAAGCAGCGACATCGAGGACGAGGAACTCGTCGTCGGGGAATCCGATACCACCGGGGACGGGGCCGATGACTTTGAGCGGCTCGCGAGCATGGAGGGGGGGTATCGAGAGGCCATCGACAATGAGTATTCGTTTTCGAGTTGGTCCGCGGCTCGCATGTCCGGCGAGCGAGATCGCAAGATGGATGCGATGGCGAATGTCAGCGCTGGCGCCGACAACCTGATCGATCAGGTCCTGCATCAGTGGTCCTTCGCCGAGGTTGCTCCACCGGTTGTCGATGCGGGGAAGGTGTTGATCGCTCACTTGAACCCCGATGGCCTTCTCGATCTTCCCATTGAGGACATCGCGGCGGCGGAGAAGACGGCCTCGCTCGATGATCTCTTGGCCGCGCAGAAGGTGTTGCAGCGGCTGGCCGAGCCGGCAGGTATCGGTGCCGCCACGATCAAGGAGTGCCTTCTCCTGCAAGTCGAGGCGTGGCGGAGCCGTGAGGGTGAAGACGCCGCCGCGTGGGAGCGTGTCAGAGAATTGATCGAATCGCACCTCGACGATCTTGTCCAGAATCGTCTTCCCGTGATTGCCAAGCACACCGGTCTGACGCTCGATGAGATCAAATCTGCCCTTCGGCTCATGCATCGACTCAACCTTTCGCCAGGTCGCGAAGTTGTTGATGAGCACGTGCCCCCAGTCATTCCCGATGTCATTGTCGAGTACGACCAGCAGCAGGACCAGTATGTGGCCGCGTTGTGCGACGGCGTTGTGCCGCCGCTTCGGGTGTCGCCACGCTATACGGAGATGTCATCCGACACCTCGCTCGACGGTCAGACTCGGTCATTCATCACTCGGAATGTTGGCAACGCCAAGTGGCTTATTGAGTCCATCAATCAACGATCCAATGCGGTGCTGCGGGTCGTGCAAGTCGTTCTTGATCGACAGCGGGGGTGGTTCGATGAAGGGGCGAGAGGTCTGAAGATGCTTCCGATGACGGAAGTGGCCGATCTCCTTGGGGTGCATGTGGCGACCGTGAGCCGGGCAGTGTCGGAGAAGTGGATGCAGACGCCGCGTGGCATTGTTCCGCTTCGGCGGTTTTTCTCAGGCGGAACCGAAACCACCAGCGGAGAGAGCCTCTCCTGGGAGGCGGTCAAGGCGTTGCTGCGGGAGATCGTCGAGGCCGAGGATTCGACCAAGCCGCTTGGTGATGAAGCCCTCGCCGTCGCGCTTCGTGAGCAGGGCGTTGACATCGCCAGACGCACCGTCGTGAAGTACCGTCAGCAGATGGGAATACCGCCTGCACGGCTTCGGAAGAAGTATTAGCAGCCCGCTACAGTTGCTCGATTTCGCCCGTCTTGGCATCGCTCAACTTGTCGACCTCAGCGATCATTCTCTTCGTGAGATCATCGGCATCGGACTTCATGCCCTTCCCCTGATCTTCGGACATCGAGTCGGATTTGTCCTTGGTTCGAGCGTCGATTTGTTTCATGGCGTCGCGTCGCTCGTTGCGGATGGCGATGCGGGTCTCTTCGGCGAGCTTGCGGACTTGCGAGGCCAGTTGTTGTCGTCGCTCCGCTGACGGCGGTGGAAGATTGATGCGGATGGACTCCCCCTCGACCTGCGGATTCAGGCCGAGATCCGCTGTCTCGATCGACTTGGCAATGCCGTTCTTCAGCGTCGGGTCGAAGGGTTTGACGAGCAATTGGGTCGCCTCTGGAACCGAGACGGCTGCGACGTCGCGAAGATCGACCATTGTGTCGTAGGCTTCGACTTTGAGGAACTCAATCAGGGCCGTGCTGGCCCGGCCGGTACGGATGCCACGCATTTCTTTCTGGAAGTACTCGATCGACTTGACCATTCGGCCCTTGGTGTCTTTGAGAATCGCATCCGGCATGGTGACGGCTCCAGAGAGGGGGCGGGAAACTCAGGGGGTGGTGGCGGTCGCGGCGTTGTGGATCAGCGTGCCGACGGATTCCCCATCGACGACCCGCCTGATGTTGCCCGCTTGCTTGAAGTCGAAGACGATGATCGGCAGATCGTGCTCCATACACATCGAGAGCGCGGTGAGGTCCATGACACCGAGTCGCTCCTCGATCGCACGCGAGAATGTCAATTCATCGAAGCGTTCGGCATTGGGATTGATCATTGGATCGCTGGCATACACACCATCGACTTTGGTGGCCTTGAGCACGACCTCGCAGTTGAGTTCGGTTGCTCGCAGGGAGGCGCATGTGTCGGTGGTGAAGAAGGGATTGCCGGTGCCTGCCGCGAGGATGATGCAGCGTCCTTTCTCCATGTGGCGAATCGCTCGTTTGCGGATGAAGGTCTCGGCGATTGCTGGAACGGTGATGGCGGACATGAGCCGGGCAGGATGTCCAAGATGCTCAATCGCTTCTTTGAGCGCCATTCCGTTCATGATTGTTCCGAGCATGCCCATGTAGTCTGCCGTCGACTGGTCAATCCCCAGCCGTTTGGCGAGGTTGGCCCCGCGGATCATGTTGCCGCCGCCTACGACGACCGCGATGTTGACGCCGGTTTCCATGGCAGCGCCGATCTCGGAGGCGATATTGCGAAGTTCCTCGGCATCGATGCCAACCTGCCCGGATTGGGCGAAACTCTCACCACTGATCTTGAGAAGGACACGCTTGAATCGTGGTTGGCCGCTCATGCTGCACATTGAACCGGGCGATGGGGGGAGTGGTCAAGGGGCGAGGGGCAGTGGTGTGGGCAGATCATCGAGGTCAGCGCCCCTGAAGCCAGTTCAGCCGTTGCTGAAGGAGCGAGATGAGGTCGTCCAGCATGTTCTTGGCCGCAACCGGCCACACGGCCCAGTGTGTGGAATACGGCTCCGAGGCGAGATCCAGGCCGTCCCGGATCGCCCGCTTCATGCGGCGGGTATTGAGTTGTTCAATGAATTCACGGTCCAGCGGCGCGGCAATTTGGAGGTTGTCCGGGGCTGGCACGATGATCGCGACCGGTTGGTCCTCCTCGGTCTCCTCGCCATCGAGGAAGTACGCAAGCGTCCAGAACCAACAATCGCCATACCACCTCATGCCCTCCAGAAGGCCATCCCGCTCCAGCAGGAAGGCCCGTGTGGCATCGAAGAGTTCGGCAGCAGGTACCGGAAGATCGGTTCGGAGGTCATCGAGCGTCGGGACGTTGAATTCGTCCTGCCAAGGGGATCGTTTGTCGCTGATGTGCATGTCCATTGGGCTCCGGGGCGGAATCGGGGCAGTGTATCGGGTGCGGGCAGCCAGCGGTGACTCCAGCCCTGTTAGGATCGCCGGTATGGACGCCCAGCACAACACCGCTGACACCGCCGCTGCCGATGTGAGTGCCGCGTCGATTCTGCTTGTCGATGACAACCAGCAGAATCTCGAACTCATGGAGGCGTATCTCGCGGACCTCGGCTGCCAGGTCAGCGCCGCCGAAGATGGCGTGGCCGCCATCGAGGCCATCGAGCGGGATCGCCCCGATCTCATTCTGCTCGATGTGATGATGCCTCGCATGTCTGGCTTTGAGGTGTGTCAGCGGATCAAGTCTCAGCCCGCCACGAGGGACATCATCATCATCATGGTGACGGCGTTGAACGAGGTTGGTGACTTCGAGCGTGCAGTCGAATGCGGCACCAATGACTTCATCGCCAAGCCAGTGAACAAGGTCGAGTTGCTCGCCCGGGTTCGCTCGCTGCTCGAACTGCGAATGGACAGCAAGAAGAGCGACCAAGTTGGTCCGGACGTTCGTCCGCGGGCGGCAGACATCGAGGGTCTGATGGATGAGGGCGATCGAATCATGCCACCTCCAGCGGAAGAGGACCACGAGGATCATCAGGGATAAGGCGTTGGTTGCGGTGGCCGAAGACGCTGCTCATTCGATGCAACACAACAGGCCTCCAAGAGGAGGCCTGTTGCGTGTGTTCAGGTCAAGAGCATGGCGACTATTCGATGCCGCCACCGTCCTGCTTGTCCTGCTCGTTGCCGATGAGCGCGCCGGTTGTGGCGCCAATGGCACCGCCGACGCCCGCGCCGACAGGACCTGCAATGAGAGCGCCGCTTGCGGCACCAGCGCCGCCGCCGATGAGGGCGTCGGTTCCGGCATGGGTATCACACCCTGAAAGCCCGGCTGCAGCGACGGTCGCGAACGTGAGTGCAAAGATGGTACGCATGGGGTTGATCCTCCTGTTGGGGGCAGTGTGCCATGAACGGCACTGTTCTGTCAATGTCGCGGTTCGGACTGTTGCTCGTTTGGCCACGGGTTGGCGATGTGGCAGGCACGCCCTGTTCGGGCAACGTAGTCTTGGTGGTATATCTCGGCGGGGTGGAAGGTGGCTGCGGGTTCGACTTGGGTGGCAATGGGTGCGGCGAAACAACCTGAATCTTCGAGTTCCTGAATGGCCTGATCAGCGATCGCTTGCTGCTCGGGGGAGGTGAACCAGATACCGGACCGATACTGTGTGCCGACGTCTGGGCCTTGCCGATCGACTTCGGTGGGGTTGTGCATTCGGAAGAATGCATCGACGAGTTGGCGGTATGAAATCTGAGCCGGATCAAACAGTACCTTCACCGACTCTGCGTGACCGCTTCCGCCAGCGCAGACATCCTCGTAGGAAGTGTTCCCCTCCTTGCCTTGCATGTATCCGCTCACCGCGTCGATGACGCCTGGCCCCTGCTGAAAGTAGTGTTCGATGCCCCAGAAGCAGCCGCCGGCGAAATAGGCAATTTCGGTCTGAATGGGTTGATGTTCGGTGGACATGGGCTCGCCTTCCATTTGAAACACAAGCGCGGCGGAGTTCAGGCAATATCGCTCACCGCTTGGTGCTGGCCCATCGGGGAACACGTGTCCGAGGTGGGCGTTGCAGCGTCCGCAGGCTATTTCGGTTCGTACCATGCCGTGGCTTCGGTCTTCGATGCGGGCGATGTGTGCTGGATCAAAGGGCTGGAAGAAACTCGGCCAGCCGGTGCCCGAGGTGAACTTGTGGTCGCTGGAAAACAATGGAAGTGAGCAGACAACGCAGATGTATGTGCCCGGCTTCTTGTTATCCAGCAGCATGCCGCAGAAGGGTGCTTCGGTGCCTGAGCGTTGGGTGATCTCAAGAGCCTTGGGATCGAGCGCGGCCACCATGCGGGCGCGTTTTTCGGCACTCGGGGGTGTGAGATCAAAGCCGCTCTTTGAGATCAATGGCATGGGGTGTTCGTCCTGCTGATCGGCGGGGGCAGCGGTCGCGTCACGGGGTTTCTGGCACGCTGGAAGCACGAGACCGAGGAGAAGGAGGAAGAGAAGGGACCGCATGGCTTCATGGTACGCAGCGGAGGTGGACTGACGGTCTCGCTTTCGGAGGGTTTCGGTACGATGTGCCGGATCATGCGGATGGAATTGGTCAAGACGTTTCGATTCGAGGCCGCCCACTGGCTGCCGACCTTTGCCGAGGGGCACAAGTGTCGGCGGATGCATGGGCATTCCTTCAGGGTTGATGTGTGCGTATCTGGACCAGTTGATCCGGAGAAGGGCTACCTCATCGACTATGGCGACATTGCGGCCGCGTGGGCTCCGCTCGACGGCGTACTCGACCATCACCTGCTCAACGAGATCGAAGGGCTTGAGAATCCGACCAGCGAGATGCTCGCCGCGTGGATCTGGGCTCGCCTGAAGCCCTCGCTGCCCATGCTTGAGGCCATCACGGTCCACGAAACCTGCACCAGCAGCTGTGTGTACCGAGGCTGAAGCAGTGGAGGCGGTTGGCTTACACTGTGCGATCCAAAGGAGGCCCCGCTCATGTCGGTTATCCCCGCTGTTCATGTCATAGACGGCGCTCGAGTTGACGCAATGGCGGCATCGGCGACCTTCGCCGATGTCAATCCCGCAACTGGTGAGCTGCTGGCCGAGGTCCCGCTCGACGGAGCCGCTGCGGTGGACGCCGCAGTGACGTCTGCCGCCGAGGCCTTCCCGGGCTGGTCGCAGATCCCGGTGGGCGAGCGATGCCAGATCCTGTTTGCCTACAAGCAAGTACTTGAGAATCACTTCGACGAACTGACCGATTTGATCGTGGCCGAACACGGAAAGAACGTGCCGGAGGCCCGCGGGGACGTGCGGCGGGGGATCGACTGCATCGAATACGCCTGCGGCGCGCCGTCGCTGCTGATGGGCAGAACGCTTCCGCGCATTGCGGTGTCGAGTTCGTTCAGCCGGGAGCGTGAGGAGAATATTCCACTGGACAGCTCGATGGAGCGGGTTCCGCTGGGCGTCTGCGCAGGCATCACGCCGTTCAATTTTCCGATCATGGTTCCGATGTGGATGTGGCCGATGGCAATTGCCTGTGGCAACACATTTGTACTCAAGCCGAGTGAGAAAGTGTCGTTGTGCGCGATCCGCGAGGTGGAACTTGCCTATGAGGCAGGACTGCCCAAGGGTGTTCTCAATCTTGTCCTCGGCGGCGTCGAGGCCTCCACGGAATTGATAACGCACCCGCAGGTCAAAGCCGTGTCATTCGTCGGTTCGACACCCGTGGCAAAGAAGGTCTATGCCACGGCGACTGCAGCCGGCAAGCGGGCCCAGTGCATGGGCGGAGCGAAAAACTGCATGCTCATCATGCCCGACGCCAATCGTGAAGCGGCCGTTGATGGTGTGTTGGGATCCGCCTTTGGAAACACCGGGCAGCGGTGCCTTGCCGGCTCGGTCGCGATTCCGGTGGGCGAAGCCGCCGAGTGGTTCGTGCCTGCAATCGTCGATGCGGCCAAGGGCATCAAGACCGCCGCGGGCAGCGATGCCCAGTGCGGGATGGGGCCGCTCATTGACGCGTCGAGTTGCGAGCGGGTCACGCACGCCATCGAGGCTGGGGTTCAGGAAGGGGCGAACCTGTTGCTCGATGGCCGAGAAGCCTCGATGCCTGGTGGCGACTGCTTTGTCGGGCCGACCGTCTTTGATGGCGTGACACCCGGAATGAGCCTCGCGGAGAATGAGATCTTTGGCCCGGTACTCTCAATCATGCCTCGGGCGACACTCGATGAGGCTATTGACGTGACTCGTCAATCACCGTTTGGAAACATGGCCGTGATGTTCACATCGAGTGGCTACGCGGCCAATCGATTCCGAACCGAGGCGGGTGCTGGCATGATCGGCATCAACGTCGGTGTTCCGGCGCCGATGGCGGTATTCCCATTCTCGGGTTGGAAAGATTCATTCTTCGGCACGCTCCATGCCAATGGCGAGGATGCGGTTCGGTTCTTCACCGAGTGTCGCGTTCTCGTCAGCCGTTGGTTCTGATTCGAAAGGTTCTTCATGGCCCGCATCACTCGCGCCGCGATCATTCAAGCATCGAATGCCTTGTCTGATTCAACGGACGTCCATGCCATCAAACAAGCGATGATCGACAAGCACCTGCCGCTCATCGCGCAGGCTGCCGAGCAGGGGGCGCAGGTATGTTGCCTGCAGGAGATCTTCTCCGGTCCCTACTTCTGTGCCGAGCAGGACACTCGCTGGTACGAAACAGCAGAGCCGGTTCCAGACGGGCCCACCGTGAAACTCATGCAGCAACTTGCCAAGGAACACGGCATGATTCTGGTCGTGCCGATCTACGAGCAGGCGATGACCGGTGTCTACTACAACACGGCTGCCGTCATTGACGAGCATGGCGAGTATCTCGGTCGTTATCGAAAGCACCATATTCCCCACTGCAACCCCGGCTTTTGGGAGAAGTTCTACTTCACTCCTGGAAACGAGGGGTATCCGGTGTTTGAGACGAGTGCTGGGAAGATCGGCGTCTACATTTGTTATGACCGACACTTCCCGGAAGGAGCGCGGGCACTCGGCCTCGCCGGGGCGGAAATCGTGTTCAATCCTTCTGCCACCGTCGCTGGACTCAGCGAGTACCTCTGGAAACTCGAACAACCCGCGCACGCTGTTGCGAACCAGTTCTACGTCGGTGCGATCAACCGTGTCGGTACTGAGGCCCCCTGGAACATCGGCACGTTCTACGGCCAGTCGTATTTCTGCGATCCTCGGGGGCAGATCATGGTCGAGGGGAGCCGCGATGACGACGAAGTGGTGATCGCAGATCTCGACCTCGACCTCATCGAAGAGGTTCGCAACACCTGGCAGTTCTTCCGCGATCGTCGCCCTGAATCCTATGGTCCGCTGACCGAAGGATGAGCGGCCCGCTGAGTAATGCCGACCTCGCGCCGGTTCCGCCGGAAAGACGTACATGGTCTCGGTGGAACATCGCCGCGCTTTGGATCGGCATGGCGGTCTGTATTCCGACCTACATGCTCGCCGCAGGAATGATTGCCGCCGGACTGACGTGGTGGCAGGCGGTGCTGACAGTGCTGCTGGGCAACATGATTGTGCTCATACCGATGATTGCCAACGGTCATGGCGGAACGAAGTACGGCGTTCCGTTTCCGGTGCTTGCGCGAGCGAGCTTTGGAACGGTTGGTGCGCATATCCCCTCGATTGCCAGAGCCATCGTCGCATGCGGATGGTTCGGAATTCAGACGTGGATCGGTGGCGCAGCGATCTATTCGATTCTCGGAGCGCTTGGGTGGATCGCGCCTGCGACCGAGGGGGACATTCTTCCGTTTCTGGGCATCTCGATCGGTCAATTCCTGTGCTTCTTCGCATTCTGGATTCTGCACGTCGTCATCGTGCTGACGGGGATCGAGTCCATCAAGTGGGTGGAGGCCTACGCGGCACCATTCCTGATCGCCTGCGGCGTGGCGCTGCTGGTGTGGGCATTCGTGGCGGTGGATGACACGGCGGCGCTCTTTGCAAGCGATGCGCCGCGTGAGGGTGGCAAGTCGTTCTGGACCATCTTCTTCCCGCAACTCACCGCCATGGTTGGGTTCTGGGCGACCCTGAGTTTGAATATCCCGGACTTCACACGCTATTGCCGCAGCCAGCAGGATCAGGCTGCTGGGCAACTCATGGGCTTGCCTTCGACGATGACGCTGTTCTCCTTTGTTGGGATCATTGTAACGGGCGCGACAGTGGTGCTATTTGGCGAGGCGATATGGGATCCGGTGCTGCTTGTCTCCCGCATGGGGTCTCCGCTGGTCGTCGTGATTTCGATGATTGCGTTGCTCATCGCAACGCTCTCGACGAATCTGGCGGCCAATGTCGTCAGCCCGGCAAACGGCTTCTCGAACCTTTGCCCTTCTGCGATTGGATTCCGGGAAGGCGCGATGATCACCGCAGTCATTGGCATCCTCATCATGCCGTGGCGGTTGATGACGGATCTCTCCGACTACATCTTTGTCTGGCTGATCGGCTACAGCGCGCTGCTCGGTCCGATCGCGGGCATCATGCTCTGCGACTACTTCGTGGTGCGAAAGACCGAACTGAATGCCGACGCCTTGTACGACCCCGATGGCGAGTACGCCGGAGTGAGTGCGGCGGCCATTCTGGCACTCGTACTTTCGGTGTTGCCGAACCTGCCGGGGTTCATCAATGCCGTCACCGGAACGGCCCATACAGAGGAAGCATTCTTCCATGTCTTCTTCGATCAGATTTACGGCTACGCGTGGTTCATCGGCCTGCCGCTTGCAATGCTGTTGTACTGGGTATTCAAGAGAGTTCTCGTCATCGGAGACCATGATTCATGACCGATCTTCCAGCGCTTCCGGCCTGTGACCACCAGCCTCGTCCCTATGACGGCCCCTCCCGCGAAGCGGTGCTTGACATGCGACGTGAGTTTCTTACGCCGGCACTCGTGACCTATTACGCCGAGCCGATCATGATCGTTGAGGGTCACATGCAGTGGCTCTTTGATGAAACGGGCCGCCGCTATCTCGATGGCATCGCAGGCATTGTGACTGTAGCGGTGGGGCACTGTCACCCCAAGGTTGTTGATGCCGTCCGAGAACAGAATGAACGGCTGCAGCACACCACGACGATCTACCTGAACCCGAACATCGCGGAGTTTGGGAAGAAACTCATATCGACGTTCCAGAACGACTCCGGACTTGGTGTGTGCTACTTCACCAATTCTGGCAGCGAAGCGAATGAACTCGCCATGCTGATGGCGCGGCTTCACACCGGCAACTTTGACATTCTTGCCCTTCGCAATGCGTATCACGGTTTGAGCAATCAGGCGATGGGGTTGACGGCCTTGCATTCCTGGAAGTATCCGTATCCGCACGGATTTGGCGTGAAGCACGTCAAGGGTCCGGATCGATATCGCGGTGAGTTTGGGTACGACGACCCTGATGCCGGCGCGAAGTACGCGCGTGAAGTCGAAGATGTCTTGCGCTATGCCACATCGGGTCAGGTGGCGGGCTTCATTGCCGAGCCGATTCAGGGTGTCGGCGGAACGATTGAACTTCCTGATGGGTATTTGCCCAAGGTCTACGAGTTGATCCGAGCACACGGCGGCTTGTGCATCAGCGATGAGGTGCAAACAGGGTTTGGCCGCACAGGCACGAAGTTCTGGGGCTTCGAGAATCACGGCGTGAAGCCCGACATCGTCACGATGGCAAAGGGCATCGGCAATGGCGCGCCGCTGGCGTGTTGTGTGGCCAGGGCCGATGTCGCCGACTGCATGAGGCAGCGGCTGCACTTCAACACCTATGGTGGAAACCCGGTGTCGATGGCCCAGGGGCTTGCGTCGCTCAATGTGATTCTTGAAGACAAGTTGCAGCAGCACGCGGCAGATGTGGGTGGATACCTCAAGCAGGGCCTTGAGGATCTGCGGTCGCGGCATGCCATCGTCGGCGATGTTCGCGGTCAGGGTCTGATGCTCGGGATGGAACTTGTTTCAGACCGCGACGCCAAGACGCCGGCATCGAAGGAGGCTTCGCAGGTGCATGAGCGGGCGAAGGATCTTGGTCTGCTGCTTGGCAAGGGCGGTGTCTTCGGAAATGTGCTTCGCATCAAGCCGCCGATGTGCATACAGCGAGACGACTGTGAGTTCTTGTGTGAGGTGTTGGATATCTGCTTGAGTGAGGTGTCGTAGATGTCGGTACTGATTCGGAATGGGCGTGTTATTACATCGGCTTCGGATCGCGTGGCCGACGTGCTGATCGAAGGTGAAACGATCGCTGCTGTGGCCGAGTCCATCGATCCGGCATCGCATCCAGATGCCGACGTCATCGACGCGTCCGGGAAGTATGTCTTCCCGGGTTTCATCGACCCGCATGTACACATTCACCTGCCCTTCATGGGAACGAACGCCATCGACGACCACGCCTCGGCGACCAAGGCTGCGCTCGCTGGCGGAACAACGACGGTCATTGAGATGATCTGCCCTGGTCCCGACGATGAGCCCCGCGCTGCATTCGATGAATGGAAGGGTCTTGCCGAGGCGGGGTCTTGCTGCGACTTCTCCTTTCATTTGTCGGTTGTGCGCTTTGACGATCTCGCGAAGCAGCAGGTGCGGGATCTTGTGGCCCATGAAGGCGTCGCGAGTTTCAAAGTGTTCCTCGCCTACAAGGGGGCGCTCGATATCGCGGACGAGCAGCTCTTCGAGTTGATGGAGATCGCCAAGGAACTCGGCGTCATCATCACCGCTCACTGCGAGAACGCGGAGGCGGTCGACGCGATGCAGAAGCGATTGGTTGCCGAAGGCAGAACCGGCCCGCAGTGGCACGAGCCGTCGCGGCCGCGTTGTGTCGAGGCCGACGGCGTGAGTCATCTGTGCGCCTTCGCCGAGCTGACCGGTGCGCACATCTATATCGTGCACACGTCTTGCCGTGATGCGGTTGAGCGGGCAATGGATGCCAAGGGCAGAGGCGTGAATGTATTCGTCGAGGCAGTGGCACCGCATCTCGTACTGGACAAGACCTACGCCGAACGCCCAGATTTCGAAGGGGCCAAGTACGTCATGTCACCGCCCCTGCGTGATGCCGAGGAGCATGAACATCTCTGGAAGGCCCTTGAAGCAGGTGACGTGGTGACGATCGGCACCGACCATGCCCCATTCAACTTCTGCGGCCAGAAAGACATGGGCCGGGATGCCTTCACGCTCATTCCCAACGGCATTCCCGGTATTCAGGAGCGGGTTGATCTCGTGCATACGCACGGTGTGTGTGAAGGCCGCATCGATCTTCAAACCATGGTGAACGCCTGCAGCACCCAAGCCGCAAAGATCTTCGGCATGTACCCCCAAAAGGGCGAAATCGCCCCTGGATCAGATGCCGACATCGTGATCTACGACCCCGCCTTCAAAGGAATGTTCTCGCAGTCCCGGAGCGAGAGCCAGGCCGACTACAGCGGCTACGAGGGCATGCCCCAACAGGGCCGCCCCGAACTCGTCCTCCTCCGAGGCCACATCGTCGCCCGCGACGGCCGCTACACCGGCACCAGCAGCGGCCACTACATCCCCCGCCCCCCAACCCACTGACCGCCGGTCACTTTATCTGACGCCCTGACAACGACTTACAAAAACACCATTTTGTAACCCCTTGTCAACGCACGAGATAAAGTAGCCGGGGGTTACTTCGGCCTTCTCGACATCAAGAACCCGCTTCCGCACCAGTCGCCCCCCATATCAGCCGCGTACGCGGTACCGACCGCCGGTCACTTTATGTGCCGCTCCCATAGGGACTTGCGCACAGCGGGCTGTTGTAACATGCTGTCAGTACGAGAGATAAAGTGACCGGCGGTCAGGGGTGCATGTGCTCACTCAGCGAAGACGCCCTTGAGCTGCAGAAGGAGGAGTAGCGACGCGAAGACGAATGCGGCGGCCCCGAGGGCGAAGAGGCCGAAGCCGACCGCCGTGATTCGAATCGGGGCGGGGTGGCTTCGGGGAATTCGGTCTGCCTAGGTGAGTGGCGTACCGCACTCCGGGCATCTCGTAGATTCGATTGGCAGGTGCTGCGCGTCGTACATGCATCGGCTGCAGGCGATCCGCTTTTCGGAATCACGGAGCGGGAACGAGATCCACGAGGAACCGGCGACCACGAGGGTGCCGCTGCCGAGGAATGCGAAGAGCAGTGTCAAGAATGATGGGCCGTGAGATCGCCCAAGCAAGGCCGATCCGATGAATAGGGCGGCGCAGACTCCTGCTGCGAGGAGACTGAGCGAAACCGATCGCGTCCGCAGC